>NC_016791.1:777500-925000 GCF_000244875.1 Clostridium sp. BNL1100 | reverse complement strand
CACTGTCCGCGTATTTGTGTTATTTTAATATCTCTGGCTACTACATATTTTGCCGCAGTACTTCCGAGGCATACAATTATACGCGGTCTTATTAAGGATACCTGATTTCTCAAATAGGGCAAACATTTTTCTGCCTCATCTTCATTAGGTACCCTGTTATTGGGCGGCCTGCATTTCACTACGTTAGCAATATAGTATTCATCAGGTTTAAATTTCAAAGCTTCAAGTAATGTATCTAAAAGCTGTCCCGCCGGGCCAACAAAGGGCAATCCCTGCATATCCTCCTGTTCTCCAGGCCCTTCGCCTATGAACATTATTGGCGCACTTGGATTTCCTCTTCCTATCACTATATTTGTTCTGGTTCCGGCAAGGTCACAATTTCTACAATTAACGCATGTAGAATTAAGCTGATCCCAGTTCAACAAATTAACTCATCCTTTTACAGTTTTTATAGTACAACTATATAACATTATAATCTATTATATAAAAATAGTCAGCCAGCCTTTTGTAACCATATTGATAAGATAGGTTATCATAAGCCAACCGACTATTTCTTATAATATAACAAACTTTATTTTTATTTAAACCTTGAGCCTTGTTTTAAATCTCTCTACTGCAGCCTGTGTATTTTCCCTACTTCCGAATGCAGTAAGTCTGAAATATCCCTGTCCGCTAGGCCCAAAACCTACCCCGGGAGTCCCTACAATATTGGCCTCACTTAAAAGTTTATCGAAGAATGCCCAAGAATCCATACCATTTGGAGTTTGCATCCAGATATACGGTGCATTTACTCCTCCAAAAACCTTTATTCCAATGCTCTCTAAACCATTTTTTATGATTGATGCATTTGATAAATAATATGATATTGTTTCCTTTACCTGCTTTTGCCCTTCTTCTGAATATACAGCCTCTGCTCCTCGCTGAACTATATAAGATACTCCGTTGAATTTTGTTGCCTGTCTTCTGTACCAAAGTCTATTGAGTCCGATTTCACTGCCATCCGTAGTATAGGCTTTCAATTCCTTTGGTATTACCATATATGCACATCTTGTTCCTGTAAATCCTGCAGTCTTTGAAAAGCTTCTGAATTCTATAGCTACTTCCTTTGCTCCTTCTATTTCGTATATACTATGAGGAACATCCTTTTCGCTAATGAAAGCTTCATATGCAGAATCAAATAATATTATCGACTTGTTTTTTGCAGCATAATCAACCCATACTTTTAACTGTTCCTTTGTAAGTGTAGTTCCTGTAGGATTGTTTGGCAGACACAAATATATAAGATCTGCTTTTTCTTTTGGAAGTTCCGGAACAAAGCCGTTTTCAGATGTACATGGCAGATAGGTTACGTTAGTCCATTTTCCGTCAATATAGTCTCCTGTTCTTCCGGCCATAACGTTAGAGTCAACGTAAACCGGATAAACAGGGTCTGTAACTGCTATTCTTGAATTTAAACCGAACAGTTCCTGGATATTTGCTGTATCACTTTTGGCACCATCGCTTACAAATATTTCATCAAATCCAATTGTTATTCCTCTTTTTTTATAATCATTCTCAACTATCTTATTTATGAGGAAATCGTATCCCTCGTACTCAGGGTAGCCTTTGAAGGTTTCTATCCTGGACATATCGTCAACAGCCTTATGCATTGCATCTATACATGCCATAGGAAGCGGACGGGTTACATCTCCGATACCAAGCCTTATAATATCTGCACTAGGGTTTTGTTCCTTAAATGCTGCAACTCTTTTACCTATCTCAGCAAATAAATAATTTCCGGGTAGTTTTAAATGATTTTCATTAACTATTGCCATTTTCTTATTCCTCTCTTCTATTATAATATAAAATATTCTTCTTAGTTAGATTTCTATTTCTCCCTCAAATACCTTTTCTGCAGGACCTGTCATATAAACGTGATTGTCCTTTTCGGACCATTCAATAAATAATTCTCCACCAAGGAGTTTTATAGTGGCAGCTCTTTCAGATAAACCATTTAGTACTGAAGCTACAAGTACAGCACTGGCACCTGTCCCACAAGCAAGGGTCTCACCTGCTCCTCTTTCCCATACTCTCATTCTCAGTGTAGTTGTGTCTATGACCTGAACAAATTCAGCATTTATCTTTCTGGGAAACAGTTTATGTGTTTCCATCTTGGGTCCGACTTCGTATAAAGGAAAGTCTACGGTGTCATCTACATATGTTATGGCATGTGGATTACCCATGGATACGGCTGTAACCTTGTAGTTGTTACCGTCAATTTCAATACTCTCCGATATAAATTTATCCTTGTCACTGTCAACAGGTATTTTTTTAGGCTCTAAAATAGGTTCACCCATATCTACTCTTACCTGTACTACTTTTTTATCTTCAATCCTTAAGTCAAGCACCTTTATTCCCGCTAAGGTTTCTATTGTCAGGTTCCTTTTGTCTGTCAGTCCATTATCAAACACATATTTCCCAACACAGCGTATAGCATTTCCACACATTTCAGATTCTGAACCATCTGAATTAAACATTCTCATTCTAAAGTCAGCTATATCCGATTTCATTATAAGTACCAATCCGTCTGATCCTATTCCAAAATGTCTGTCGCTTACTTTTTTTGAAACTGCTGATGGATCTGCAATTATATTTTCCGTACAATCTACATATATATAGTCGTTTCCAAGCCCCTGCATTTTTGTAAATTTCATTTCATTTTCTCCTTTCGCCAAACTCGTAACAATCTTATGTAAATCAAATCATTTACTTTATTAATTTAACTTGTTCATATTATAACATACCTTTTAAGTTTTACAACGAAATCAACGCTTATACACTAACAACTATTATTTGTATTGTTTTACATACTATAATATAATTATGGTAAAACTTTTCAAATAAAACGTAATTGGAGGCATACTCTTGAAGACGTATTTTAAGAATTTTTCTGATTTTTTTTCACATGTTAAAATGCCCGGCTTTGCTACAATGATGTTGAGTGTAATCTTTTTATTTCTTATTGGTATAGGAATATGGGGTTTTTTAAGAATCCGCAATATTCAGAAAGGTAATCTGATAATTACCGAATACGGATTATTGAACAATGAAAAAGAAAAAAAGCCTTTGATTAAGCTTATTAAAAAAGATTATATTATTATGCTTGTTATGACTTTACTATATGCGATTCCGGCAATATACAATCTGGGAGGTTTTAAGATACCTGAAACACCATGGGCTCCCGCCGATATAAATGACGGGTTTATTGTAGACCTGGGAAGAGAAGTAGAAGTTACAAAAGTTATGCTTTATCAGGGATATAATGAAGAAAAATATGACGGTACCAAGTTTAATATCAAATTTTTTAATTCCAACGGTACATATTCTGCTTCTGAGGCTCTTGAAAAATCGGGCTTTTTTTCATGGAAGGTATCTACTAAGGAATTTAAGACAAGTAAAATTCAAATTGTTGCTGATAAAGCCGGTGCTGCAATAAACGAACTTGCTGTATTTGAGAAAGGTTCAAATAAGCCTTTTAAAGTTAAAAGCATAACACCTGTTGATCAAATAATAAAAAGCACTATAAAAAGTCCTGACGGAAAACCTTATAAGTTAAGTAATCTTCTTGATGAACAAGATAGAGTTGATTTTTATACTTTATCCTCCACCAACACCTATTTTGATGAAGTATTTTATCCAAGGACTGCTCTTGATTTCATTTATAAAGTCCATCCCTTTGAAAGAACACATCCACCTCTCGGCAAATATTTCGTTATGATTGGTATGCTTATTTTCGGAGTAAACCCATTTGGTTGGAGAATTATCGGTACATTATTCGGAGTAGCCATGATTCCTCTCATGTACCTGTTTGGTTATAAAATTTTCAAAAATAGATTTCTTGCGTTTTGCACAGCTTTTTTGATGATGTTTGATTTTATGCATTTTGTTCAGACTAGGATATCCACGATAGACGTCTACGTTACCTTCTTTGTTATTTTAATGTACTACTACATTTACGACTATTTTGTCAAAAAGTCATACAAAGCCGGCTTTAAGAAGTCCCTTATGCCACTTTTACTCTGCGGCCTGATATTCGGCATAGGTATTGCAACTAAATGGATAGCAATGTATGCTGCAGTGGGGATTTTCCTTATACTTGTTATTGCAAAGCTCGATGAGATTGTTTATTACATGGCATATAAAAAGAGCGGTCTTTCATCCGATTTATTCAGCAAATTCTGGAGTAAGTACTTTTTTAAAACTGCGTTATTTTGTATTATATTTTTCATTATAATACCTGGTATCATTTATTTTGCTTCTTATACGTCCATAATGCAGGTTCCGGGAAATGGTATCAAAGAGTTTTTTAATAATCAGTCTTATATGTATAGTTTCCACAATGATTTGCATGCTAAGCATAGTTATTCTTCACAGTGGTTTGAATGGCCCATAATGACCAAGCCTATATGGTTTTACGGTTCAAAATCACTTGCAGCCGAAAAATTAACTTCCAGTATTATTTGTATGGGAAATCCATTAATCTGGTGGATCAGCATACCATCACTAATTACAGGAATAATTGTTGCAGTTAAAAGAAAAGACAAATATATGCTTGTTCCTATTTTCGGTGCTTTATTTCAGTACATTCCTTGGATGGTAGTGCGTAGAATGGCCTTTATCTATCATTACTTTTCCGTTGTTCCTTTTCTTATAATTATAATTGTATACTTAATAAAAGTATTCATGGAGCTTGGTGGCAATACGAAAAAGATTGTATATATTTATCTGGGATTGACAGCCATAATATTTATTATGTATTTTCCAATTTTATCAGGTATGATTGTGCCCAGATGGTATGCAAGTATGCTACAATTGTTCCCGGGTTGGAGTTTCAGGTATTAACCTAAAATAAAAAAGCAGGAAGTATATTTTTTAATATGCTTCCTGCTTTTTTTTACAAACAACATATTCAATTTAAACAAAATAAAAAGCCCTGCACACAGCTTCAATAGCGAATGCACAAGACTTTGTGGTGGAGGGAGATGGATTCGAACCATCGAAGTCAGAGACAACAGATTTACAGTCTGCCCCCTTTGGCCACTCGGGAACCCCTCCATATGGAGCTGGCGGACGGAATCGAACCCCCGACCTGCTGATTACAAGTCAGCTGCTCTACCTGCTGAGCTACACCAGCGCATTTATAGCAGATACTTCATTTTTTGTCGAGCAAGTGTTTCTCTCAACTGCCTGTATATAATAACATGGGAATTGAGTAACTGTCAACACTTTATTTTAAAAATTTTGCTGTTATTTTATGGAATATTTTGGAAGTACAATTTTGATTTATTTTGAAAGCAAAAAGCAACTTTCTGCAAGAGAAAGTTGCTTTTTATATAATTTAAATGGCGACCCGGAACGGGCTCGAACCGTCGACCTCCAGCGTGACAGGCTGGCATTCTAACCAACTGAACTACCGGGCCATTACTTTAAATTATAATGGTGACCCATAGGGGACTCGAACCCCTGTTATCGCCGTGAAAGGGCGGTGTCTTAACCACTTGACCAATGGGCCTTATTTATACTGTCGAGCACCTCGCCGACTGACAAAATATATTGTAACGGGACATAGCTTAAAAGTCAAGCAATTTTTTTATCTTTTTTTAAAGTTATAAATTGCCATATAAAGGGTGTACTTGCTATCCCTACTCCCGACTTATTATACCCTCATTTCGGGTAAGGTTAGTCACCTCTATTTCTTTACCCAAATATTTTTATAAAGGTTTGTAATATTCAATTTCACTGTTCCTTTCTCATTCAGAGATACTTCTCCTGCCTTATAAGCCTCACCGGGGAAAATATAAAACGAGAAATCATCTCCATCTTTATAATTAAGCCCTGATGTTCCATATACACCACTATCATACACTTTACCTTTATATTCAGCTGTCATTTTGGCGGACATATCATAAGTGAATATATGATTACCTACGGTTGTATGTCGTGCACCT
Source organism: Clostridium sp. BNL1100 (assembly GCF_000244875.1). Classification (NCBI taxonomy): domain Bacteria; kingdom Bacillati; phylum Bacillota; class Clostridia; order Eubacteriales; family Clostridiaceae; genus Clostridium; species Clostridium sp. BNL1100. The sequence continues at coordinate 919,013 of NC_016791.1, read as the reverse complement.
GAAACCAGGGTAGCATTGGTTAACGAATATTCTCCACAAGCCCTAAAACCTATCCTGTAGCCTCCAGTATTAACACCGGCTGTATTGTCAATCCAACTCACATAGATTTTATTATTTCCGTCCTTATACAACACCTTACCAACGTTGCTTTTTAAATCCTGAAGGTTAATTTCAACAGAGTATTCCCCCTGGATAACATGGCCGTTTTTATCAGTAAATTCTTCTGTATTATTAACTATGTATGCCATTCCTCGTGTCCAAAGTCCAATATGACCTGTAGACCACAATACTACCACCGATATAAATATTAAAATAGCAAGAACAATCGTCAAATCTTTCAAATTAATTCTCAATTTATAACCCCCTTACGACCATTCTGGTAGATATGATATGATTATCACAAAAAAGCGTGTATTTCATTTTATTGAAATACACGCTTTTTTGTTTTGGTGACCCATCGCAGATTCGAACTGCGGACACCTTGATTAAAAGTCAAGTGCTCTGCCAACTGAGCTAATGGGTCATGCAAGTTTTCCGAATCACAAGTATAAATAATACTTAATAAATTCGCTTTTGTCAACTCATTTTTATAAAAAAAGTGAGCTTTTTTCTAAAAAAATAAAATATAATGGCAAAATGCCATTATATTTTATTTTATCAGCTAATAATCTATGGTTAGAATACCTTTATTATCTGTTCTCTGTCCTTTCCTACGCCAATAAGGCCTATCTTTACCCCTACAAGTTCTTCAATCCTGTTAAGGTATTTTTGGGCGTTCAGAGGCAGATCTACAAATGATTTAACATTTGAAATGTCTTCATTCCAGGGTTCAAATACTTCGTAGATAGGTTCACACTTTGCCAGTTCGTTAAGGCTTGCAGGGAATGTTCTGATTACCTGACCGTCTTTTTTATATCCAACGCAAAGTTTTATCTCCTTGAGTTTTCCTATTGTGTCCACATGGTTTATGGCTAAAGCTGTTAATCCGTTTATTTTTGCAGCATATTTAATCATAACGGTATCCAGCCAGCCGCATCTTCTTGGTCTACCTGTTGTTGTTCCGTATTCCCAACCAAGTTCTCTGATTGTATCCCCTATTTCGTTATTTTGTTCTGTTGGGAATGGGCCTGCACCAACTCTTGATGTGTATGCCTTAAGTACACCGTAAACCTCATTTATATATACCGGGCCAAGACCCGAACCTGTACATACTCCACCAGCAACCGGATTAGATGAAGTTACGTATGGATATGTACCAAAGTCTATATCCAAAAAGTTTGCCTGAGCACCTTCAAACAGTATATTTTTGCCTTCGTCTATTCCATCTGCCAATATGCAGGTTGTATCGGTAATGTACTTCTTCAACTGCTCAGCATACCCTAAATATTCCTTGATTATTGGTTCAGCCTCGAAAGGTTTCCCTCCATAAACTTTTTCTATTATAAGATTCTTTAACTCCAGATTGGACTTAACCTTTTTGATAAATTCATTTTCATCAATAAGGTCACACATTCTTATTCCAGATCTTTCAATTTTATCTGCATAGCAAGGTCCAATTCCTCTCTTGGTAGTTCCAATGCTATCATTGCCCCTGAACTTCTCTTGAAGTTCATCCAATTCTCTGTGATAAGGCATTATCAAGTGAGCCCTATCGCTGATTAAAAGATGGTCTGTTGTTACTCCTCTTTCATTTAAGCCCTTCATTTCTTGAAGTAGTACTGCCGGGTCTACAACTACTCCGTTTCCAATTATACAAGTCTTATTTGTATGAAGAATTCCTGAAGGTATCAGATGCAGTGCATATTTTACTCCGTTGGCTACAATAGTGTGTCCGGCATTATTACCACCGGAAAATCTTACAATTATATCTGATTGCTCAGCAAGCATATCTATATACTTCCCTTTACCCTCATCACCCCATTGAGTTCCTACTACTACTCTTACGGCCATTCTATTATCCTCCTATCCATAAATGTTCAAAACAGATCAAAATATTATTTCATACTTATGATATGTATCTTTTGCTAATTCAACCCATTAAATTATAACGTAGTGAAATTTATAATTCAACATAAAGTAATACAGACTATAAAATTAGCATTTACTCTTATCCAAGATTTATTATATAAACAATAAAAATACCTGGAAATAAGCCTCCAGGTATTTTTCATAAACATTTATTTGTTTTCAAGATATTTATTTAAGTTTTCGATCAATTGATCGGCGTCTATACCATGAATTGCACACGCATCTTCAATACTTTCACCGGAAGATGACGGGCATCCAAGACAGTGCATACCGCTTTCAAGAAATATCGGAATTGTACCCTTATCCAAGTTTAATACGTCAGAAATAATCATATCCTTTGTAACCTTAGCCATTATGACGAAACCTCCTTATGATATTTAACAAATCAACAATTGATGTCACTTCTGTATTATACACTATTCATTTTTAAAAATATACTCATAATTAAAGCTTGTTTACAGTTTTATTTTCATAAACTGTTTTCTCCCGCTTTCATACAGGTTGTTTCCGTAGCTGTCAATAATTACAGTTAATGGAAATTTTTCAATTTCTAGTCGCCTTACAGCCTCGGCACCTAATTCCGGGAAAGCAATAATTTCCTGACTTTTGATACATTCAGCCATCAGAGCACCTGCGCCGCCTATAGCTCCCAAATAAACCGCACCATACTCTTTCATTGCTTCGATAACATTCTGATCCCTCAGCCCTTTGCCTATCATACCTGTTTCACCGAGCCTTATCAGTGTGGGAGCATAGGCATCCATTCTATAACTGGTAGTTGGCCCTGCTGACCCGATGATTTCACCTTCCCTGCAAGGACAAGGCCCTACATAATAAATTGTTTGGTTTTTTATATCAAATGGAAGCTCCTTATTCTCCTTTAATAACTCTAGCATTTTTTTATGTGCAGCATCTCTGGCAGTATAAATGGTGCCGCTAAGGGACACCGTATCGCCTGCTTTCAGAAGTCTGGCCGATTCCCTGTCAAAAGGTGCCGTTAATATATGATGCATTTTTCTTCCCCCTTATAATGTCACTTCTGCATGCCTTGTAACATGACAACTTATATTTATCGCAACAGGTAGTCCTGCTATGTGCGTAGGATATGTCTCTACATTGACCGCCAGAGCCGTTGTATTACCACCTAATCCTGCCGGACCTATACCCAATTGATTTACCTTTTCCAGCATTTCACTTTCAAGGTTTCTAACATATTCTATGCTGCTTCGTACATTTATTGGTCTCAGTAACGCCCTCTTTGCCATAATAGAAGCTTTCTCCATTGTTCCCCCGATTCCTACCCCTACTACAATAGGAGGACAAGGATTAGGGCCCGCCTTATCAACGGTTTCCAGTATAAATTTCTTTACTCCTTCAATTCCATCTGAAGGTTTCAACATTTTCAGAGCACTCATATTCTCGCTGCCAAAACCTTTAGGAGCCAATTCAATTTTAAGTATATCACCTTCAACAATATCATAGTGGATTACAGCAGGTGTATTATCACCGGTATTTACTCGTTCGATAGGGTCACCCACTACCGATTTTCTTAGAAAACCTTCTTTGTACCCTCTTCTTACACCTTCATTTATTGCTTCTGCCAACCCTCCACCTGTTATGTGAACCTCCTGACCAATTGTTACAAAAACCACTGCCATACCAGTATCCTGACATATGGCTACTTTTTTATCAGCTGCCAGATTAGCATTTATCAGAAGTTTATCAAGTATTTCCTTGCCAATCTGTGAGTCCTCGCACTTCATGCCTTTTTCCATAGCTTGTTTAACATCACTGTTAAGGAAATAATTTGCTTGTATACACAGCCTGCTGACTTCTTCTATTATTGTCGTAACATTAATCTCTCTCATGCTTCCTCCGTTTAAATTATTAAAGTAAGTATACTTTTTATTATACATTTGCCATTTTGTCTCAACAACAGTTTTTAAATATTTTATATCCGGTATAATAGCCTTTAAAACCCGTAAACTATAAAGACAAATCATCGTTTTTTTAGTATAATATTGATATAGAAGTTTTATTATTTGATCCCCAAAACGTTTTATTACGGGTATAAGGAGGCTATTTTTTGAAATCAACTGCCAGTAATATTTTAGTTTGCGTAACACAACAAAAAACTTGCGAAAGACTTATTAAAAAGGCGTTAGAATTCTCAAATGACGAGGATTCTCTGTTTATAATACACGTAGCAAAAAATGACTGGAGTTTCCTTGATAATGATAAAGAAGGGGAAGCACTGGAGTATCTTTTCGGTATTGCAAAATCAGTCGGTGCCAATCTGACAGTTTTAAGATCTGATGATATTGTAGATACCATTGTTTCCTATTCTCTGGAAAACAATATAGATATGTTGGTCATGGGTGATTCCAAAGGAGATCACAGCGAAAACTACTTTTATAGAGCTTTAAAATCCAGATTGGATAAGGTTAATATACATGTGGTCCCTAATTAAAACGTAAAACGATAAAATATTTCCTATTTTGGATGGTACAAAATAACTATTTTGCCCTGAAAGGCTTGACTTTAGCGAGCTTTCATTATAAAATATTGTCGAATTCCATTTTTAGGAGGTTGTATATAAATGAATAAATCAGATTTAATCAATTCCATCGCCACAAAGTCAGGCTTAAATAAGAAAAATAGTGAAGCTGCTTTGAACGCTTTCATTTCTTCCGTAGAGGAAACTCTTAAAGCTGGCGATAAAGTTACATTAGTTGGATTCGGAACTTTCGAAGTTAGAGAAAGAGCTGCTAGAAAAGGCAGAAATCCTCAGACTAAGGAAGAGATTACTATCCCAGCTTCCAAGGCTCCAGTATTTAAGGCTGGAAAAGGTTTAAAGGATAACGTAAACGCTTAATGCTAAACTACATAAAGGGGGCTGTCATAAGGTAGAAAGTAATTTCTTTCTTACGACAGCCCCTTTTGTATTAGTTATTTTTTCTTATCTTCTCTATGATTCGGCATATAACTTGTGAGTTTGTTGGTTTTTTGGCATTTTCGTTCTCATCAATTCCTTTTTCGATGCAGTTTCTTATTGCTCTCTCAACTTTTTGAACCGGTACACCGTTTTTTTCGGCTATTGTCCTGTATACTCCTTTTGGTAAAGAGCCTGTTTTGCAATAATAATCAAAAGATGCCGTTATTATATCTCTGATATACGAATACCCAGTCATGTGAGCTTTCAGGCCATATTCTCTCATATATTTTGTTGCAAGTAGTTTTAATTCATTATCTGTTTGGTTTTTTTGTTTATAATTATTTGCCGCCTTATATGTATATTGACTTTTTCCAATTTGAGCTCTTTCAGAATCGGAATATAATTGCCTTACTCTAGTCGCAATAACGCTTTCGTCAAAGGGCTTAATTATGTAATAATTTGCCCCAAGATTCATAGCTCTTGAAATATAAATTTCCTGGCTTATTGCTGAAAAAATGATAAATACGGGTCTGCTTTCCTTTGTTAATGTCCTGGCATATTCTAGTACACCTATGCCATCTAGCTTTGGCATAATTATGTCCAATAAAACTACATCGGGTAAATCCTTTTCTATAAGCTCAATTGCTTGAAATCCGTCCTGAGCTATGTTGGTTACCTCAAAGTCATCGTGCTCTGCTAAATTATCCCTTAATGTCTGTGCAGCCAACTGATTGTCGTCAGCAATTAAAATCCTAATCTTACTCATTGTACCTCTTTTTACCCTTTTCTTTTAATTTATCAGTTTATTTTGAAGATATGATCCCAAGTATCGTCCCCGAAACGGCATCAGGATCTGCAGAATCGCAATCTATAGCTGCGTCTGCGTATTTTTGGTACAAAGGAACTCTACTGTTATACAACTCAAGTAAAGTTCCCGCTGTTCTGACTAACTTTCTTGATGCATCCATTCTCTCTCTAATAATATCATACTTTGTATTCAAATATATAATAAATCCAATGCTTTTTAAATAATTCATTGAAATTTCACTATGAACAAGGCCTCCGCCTGTTGATATTATACAAGTATTATCATTTATCGAAAGAACAGCTTCATCCTGAATTTTCATGAAATATTCAAGACCGTCTTCTTCCACAAGCCGTCTGGGGGTTTTACCTGTCAATTCAGAGATTATATGGTCAGTATCAATAAAGGTGTACCCAAGTCTTTCCGACAATATTTTTCCAACCGTTGTTTTACCGCTACCAGGCATACCTATCAATACTATATTTTTTCGAGACTCTATCATAGCTTATCCCACCTGTTATCCATATCAGTTATATTCCTGCTTCCAGAGGCCATCAGTATACTATCTACCAGTGCCATTCTAACCATTGCTTCACAAATAGGGTATATTCTCGGTACAAGTGAAGGGTCGCTTCTCGATGCAAACTTATGGGTAACCGGTTCAAGAGTTGATACATTCACTGTCAGTTGATCCTTTAAAATAGTTGGTGTTGGTTTAACAGCAACACGTATTCTTATTTCTTCTCCGTTTGATATTCCTCCCAGCATACCGCCAGCTCTGTTTGTTTTAAATCTGATTCGTCCTGTTTCCTCGTCGTAATAAGGGGTGTCATTACATTCCGAACCCTTTTTGGATGCTACTCCAAAACCATCTCCTATTTCAATTCCTTTAACGCCTCCAATAGACATAATTCCATGTGCAATTGTAGCGCTTAGCTTATCAAAAACAGGTTCTCCAAGTCCCGCAGGTACTCCTTTTGCTATTATCTCCACAGCACCTCCGCAGGAATCCCCTTCCTTTTTTACCTGGAGCAAATCATCAATCATTAGCTTTGCAATATCTGAATCAGGACAATTTATCTCATTTGCCCTGTAATTTTGTTTGGCAGTTTCATATGAAAACGGTCCTGCTTTTATACCATGAGACTCAACTGTGAATGCTATTACGTCAATTCCCATACTATCGAGAATTATTTTTGCTATAGCCCCTCCTGCTACTCTTGCAACTGTTTCACGTGCTGATGCCCTTCCTGCTCCAAGATAGTCGGAATGTTCCCCATATTTTTTATAGTAAGTATACGCTGCCTGTCCGGGTCTTAACAAATCTTTATTACCTTTGTGTTGTTCTATATGGTAATCCCCTATATCACTGCTTGGGATAATCATACACACTGGTGCACCCGTTGTTCTGTCATCCTGCATAACTCCCGAAAATATATAGACCTTATCTGCTTCTGATCTTGGAGTGTGAAGCTGAGACTGTCCCGGTTTTCTTTTATCCAGTTCTTCCTGTATAATCTGAGAAGTTACTTTCAGCCCTGCCGGAACACCATCAACTATTACTGCCAGTCCTCCCCATAGTTCAGGCGGAATATCCGGATTCTTTCTGAAAGCTCCCGAATAGGATTCCCCGCATGTTGTAACCCTGAATAACCTTCCAAATGTATTTCCTAACATATAAACCTCCATACGCCGCAAATTAGCGACTATAATTATATTAATTGAATTTTTCCGCCACAGCTTTTTACCGATTCAACAAAGCCCGGATATGTAACATTCATTGCCTCTGCTGTATCAATAATGGTTTCTCCATTGCAATTTAATCCAGCTATTGCCAAGGACATTACCACTCTGTGGTCATCATGACCTTTTACAGACGTTCCGCATAATTTACTTTCACGTATAATCAAACCATCCGGGAGCTCGGATATGTCAGCACCCATTTTAGTAAGCTCAGAACACATTACGCTTATTCTGTCGGTCTCCTTTAGTCTTGCCTGAGGAACATTGACCAGTCTGGTTTCACCTTTTGCAAAACATGCTGCTACAGCCATAGCAGGAAGTGCATCCGGTATGGAATTCATATCGATTTCCCTTCCTGTAAGACTCTTTCCTTTTATTTTTATATTTTTATTATCATATTTTATTTCCGCACCCATATCCTGAAGTATGCCAAGTACAGCTTTATCTCCCTGAGGGTCGGACATGTCAAGGTTCGTCAAAACCAACTCGTTACCCGATATTGCCGCTTGTACCATAAAGAAGGTTGCTGTGGAGAAATCTCCGGGAATGGTACATTCAAAAGGCTTGTATTGCTGGCTTCCCGGTATGAAGAATTCTTTCATTGAATTGTGTGAATATTTGATGCCCAGCTTGTCGAGCCACCACAATGTAATTTCTACGTAAGGTATTTCATTAAGACGTTTAATTTTAACATGGGTATCCCTTTCAAGCAGCGGTGCATTTAACAAAATAGAGGACAGGTATTGTGATGTAACAGAATCAAGCTCCGTAAAACCTCCCGTTGCCCTTCCTTTAATAACTACAGGAGCTGATTCATTTCCCCTGGTTGTAAACGCTGTACCTCCCAGATTATTTATAGCTTTTACCAAAGGCCCAATCTGCCTTTTACGAATCTGATAATCTCCTGTAAAAACAGTATGCCCCTCAACAAGGGCAGCAGTCATAAGCCCAAGTCTGAGGCTTGTTCCGGAATTGCCTACATCAATAACATTCTCCGGAACCTGTGGACATGCTCCAATTCCATTAACCGTATAACTTTCTTCATTAAAATCATATGTAGAGCCAAAGGCCCTGCATACATCGGCTGCAGAAACTGCGTCTGATGAAAGCAAAGGATTTCTTATAATACTTGTACCTTTTGCCAACCCTGCCAGAAATAATGATCTTATAGTGTGGGACTTTGATCCGGGTATGTTTATATTACCCGAAAGCTCTGATTTCTCTACCTTTAAAAACATAAAATTCACCTACCATATTACCGTATTTTTTTTACTTGCAAATTTACCGTGCTACATTATTCCTACATTACTATGTTATCTAATTAGGCTAAGTCTCGTCAACCGATACTTAGCCTATTTTGTTTGAAATATATAAATTATTGCTGTGTATTGATTATTTGTTTCGGTGGAGGCGGCCCAAAAAATTGGTAATAGTTGCAAAGAAGTCGGCCATTATATAACTTGCGTTTTTTATCTGCCCTTTTGCCGAATAGTTTTTCAAACTCCATGTTGGAGGTAATTACATAATAAGACCAGGTATCCAGCTTTTTAAACACTTTGCCCATTTCTCTGTAGAGGTTTTCTACGGCTTCCTTTTCTCCAAGCCTCTCACCATAGGGAGGATTACATATAATAATCCCGTATTTATATCTGGAGCTTATGTCAGACATGGGAAGCCTCTGAAGATGTATGGCATCCTCAACACCGGCTTTTTTTGCATGGTATCTGGCAAGGCTCATGGCATCTTCATCTATATCCGAACCGTGGATTCTAAGTTCCTGGTCCTCAACCATCAAATCATACGCCTCGTCCCGAGCATCATCCCACATTTTTTGGGGAATAGAAGGCCATTTTTCAGCATCAAATTCACGACCCAAGCCCGGCGCAATATTCCTTCCTATCATAGCTGCTTCTATGGGAATAGTCCCGCTTCCACAAAAAGGATCCAGTAGAATCCTATCCTTATTCCAATGGCTTACCAGAATCATGGCACAAGCAAGAGTCTCCTTCAGTGGAGCACCTCCTACCAGCTTTCTATAGCCTCTCTTATGAAGTCCTGCTCCACTTGTATCTATTGTAAGGGTAACTATGTCTTTTAGTAATGCTACTTCTATTCTATATCTGGGTCCGTTTTCTTCAAACCATTCACATTTATATTTTTGTTTGAGCTTTTCAACAACTGCTTTTTTTACTATAGCCTGACAATCGGGGACACTGAAAAGTTTTGAATCGATTGACTTTCCTTCAACCGGGAATTCGGCATCCATAGGAATTATTTCATCCCACGGTAAGGCTTTCGTTTGTTCGAACAGTTCTTCGAAACTCAGGGCTTTAAACTCACCCATTTTAAGTAAAATACGGTCTGCCGTCCTCATCCACAAATTTGTTCTGCAAATAGCCGATTCATCGCCTGAAAAAGTAACCTTTCCATTTTCTACTTTCTGTTCAAAATATCCGAGTTTTTTTAATTCTCTTGCCGTTATAGCTTCTATTCCAAATGCAGATGTAGCAATAAGTTGTAATTTGCTCATTTTTTTACCTTTCACCAAAAATTTCTTGAGATTTTATTACAAAAATAAGTAATATTATTATAACCTTACGAAGGATTATTAACAACATTATTTACCACATGATGCCCTCTGAAGTGCTCTATTATAAGGTATATAAAAAAGTACACATTATATGTAAAATAATTTACAAAATAAATGACACTGATTTTGAGACCGCTTGCAATTATTTGATTTTTTCTTTATCACTTCAATGTATGCTAAAATTTTAATTCAACCTTCAAAACCTTATATTTCAGCGGTTTCGAGTATACTGTTTTTTTATGAATTTTATTTTCTTAATAAAAATTGCAATTTTTACTTTTTACTCTTGCATAATAAATAGCCTGATGATATAATATGAGAGGCGAAAAAAGTTAATAATTGGTGTACAATGGAGTATGCAGTTTAACTTACATGTCTTTCTTTTATATTAAATTCTAGGCGCGTATGTTAGCTTATAAAAGGTATTTTTTGTAACTTTTGTTTCAAATTGCCATGACTAAATATCTCCTGTCACCAAATAATACTTAATAATTAAATACATAGCAGGAGGTTATTTAGATGAAAATATTACAAAGAGTAATGGATCAGGTTATTAAAAGAAATCCTGGCGAACCAGAATTTCATCAGGCAGTAAAAGAAGTTCTCGATTCTCTTGAGGTAGTTGCCGAGAGACATCCTGAATGGGTCGAAGCAGGTATATTCGACAGAATAGTAGAACCAGAAAGACAAATCATTTTCAGAGTACCTTGGGTTGATGACAATGGTAAGGTACATGTAAATCGTGGTTTCAGAATTCAATTCAACAGTGCAATTGGTCCTTATAAGGGTGGTTTAAGACTTCATCCTTCCGTTAATGTAAGTATCCTCAAATTCCTTGGTTTCGAACAAATATTCAAAAATTCATTAACAAGCCTTCCAATCGGTGGTGGTAAGGGTGGTAGTGATTTCGATCCTAAAGGAAAATCCGATCTTGAAGTTATGAGATTCTGCCAGAGCTTTATGACAGAATTATCAAAGCATATCGGTGCTGATACTGACGTTCCTGCAGGTGATATCGGAACAGGCGCAAGAGAAATCGGTTATATGTACGGACAATACAAGAGATTGAGAAATGAATTTACAGGTGTTCTCACAGGTAAAGGATTAACTTGGGGCGGAAGCCTTGCTCGTACTGAAGCTACAGGTTACGGCCTCTGCTACTTTATGGATGAAGCATTAAAAGCTAAGGGTAAATCATTCAAGGGTTCTACAGTAGTTGTTTCCGGTTCAGGTAACGTTGCAATATACGCTACTGAAAAAGTACATGAATTAGGTGGAAAAGTTGTTGCATTAAGTGATTCAAACGGATACATCTATGATCCAGATGGAATTAAGCTTGACACTGTTAAGCAGCTTAAAGAAGTTGAAAGAAAGCGTATCAGTGAGTATGTTAAGATTCACAAGAACGCAACTTATACTGAAGGTTGTTCAGGTATCTGGAGCATTAAGTGTGATATCGCTCTTCCTTCAGCTACTCAGAACGAAATAGATGAAGCTTCAGCTAAATTATTGGTAGCAAACGGCTGCTACGCAGTTGGCGAAGGTGCAAACATGCCTTCAACTCCTGAAGCTGTTGAAGTTTACCTCAACAATAAGATTATTTATGGACCTGCTAAAGCTGCAAATGCAGGTGGAGTTGCAACTTCTGCTCTCGAAATGTGTCAGAACAGCGCTCGTTACTCATGGACTTTTGAAGAAGTTGATGCGAAACTCAAAGATATTATGGTTAATATCTACAAGAACGCAAGTGCTGCTGCAAAAGAGTATGGAATGGAAGACAATCTTGTTGCCGGTGCTAACATTGCAGGCTTCCTAAAGGTTGCTAATGCTATGTACGCTCAAGGTGTTGCATACTAACCCAAACCCTCATATAAAATGGAAAAACCATGGCATATTTTATGTGCCATGGTTTTTTACTGTTAAAATAATTTATCTAAACCGAATCCATGGTTCAGTATCAGGTGTTTCACAGCTAAATGTCATTCCTTCCTTTTTGGTGGGATGCTCCAATGTTAATGAAGATGCCCAAAGTGCTATTTGTTGTCCGGGCTTATTTACAGCAACCCCATATCGTTGATCCCCATACAGAGGATATCCTGAATGAGAAAGCTGAACCCTTATCTGGTGAGGCCTTCCCGTATGAAGTTTTACCTTTATTAGGCTTAGCTCTCCAGTAGATTTAAGCACTTCATATTCCAGTACTGCTTCCTTGGCATCCCTTGTACCTTCCCCTACAACATGAACCATATTCTCCGAGCTGTCTTTCAACAGAAAGTTCCTTAGTTTGGCTTTCTGCTCTTTTGGGACACCTCTGACTACTGCCAAATAAACTTTTTTAAAGGTTCTTGTTCTGACTTGTTCAGATAACCTCGACGCAGATTTTGATGTTTTGGCAAATACCATTACACCTCCTACAGGCCTGTCTAGTCTATGTACCAGACCAAGATAAACGTCTCCGGGCTTATTGTATTTTTCCTTGAGATATTGTTTTAAAAGCGTAAGCATATCAATATCCTTTGTATTATCGGCCTGAACAGGTATATTTACTGGCTTTTCAACTACCAGAAGATGATTGTCCTCATATATGATCCTGGGAATCATCTATTCTCCCACCTTCCATATATGCCACATGGAAGCACCAGACCAGAATTGCTTACAGGTATCCCAACCTCGCCGCTGCTGTGTGTCCCTTTAAATCGTCTGCCGATTGTCTGCTTTAAAATGTTGCTGAGTACTGTGGGTGAGAAACCTGTGGTATATGAGTTTATCAGGAAAAATAACGGCTTGTCCGATAAAAGGCCCATACATTGCTCCACAAAGCCATACAGAGAATCTTCTATCTTCCATATTTCTCCCCCGGGTCCTCTGCCATAAGAAGGCGGGTCCATTATGATTCCGTCATATTTTTTGCCTCTCCTTATTTCACGTTGTACAAATTTCATACAATCGTCGGTTATAAATCTAACAGGCCTGTCTGCCAAACCTGAAAGTTCAAGATTTTCCTTTGCCCAACTTACCATTCCCTTTGCTGCATCTACGTGGCATACCTCAGCTCCTGCATAGGCTGTTGCAACAGTCGCTCCGCCTGTATAGGCAAAAAGATTAAGAACCCTGATAGGTCTGTTTGCCTTCTGAATACTATTTATCATCCACTTCCAGTTAACGGCCTGTTCAGGAAACAGACCTGTATGTTTGAAACCTGTAGGTTCTATATAAAACTTCAATTCATTAAAGGATACTGTCCAGCGTTTTGGTATCCTTTTTTTAAATTCCCATTGTCCTCCACCGCTTTGGCTTCTATGGTAATGTCCATCAGCCTTGTCCCACATCTTTTTATCCTTTATAGGCCAGATTATCTGCGGGTCCGGCCTTCTAAGTATGACATTTCCCCACCGTTCAAGCTTTTCACCGTCTCCTGTCTCTATTAATTCATATTCTTTCCATTCGTCTGCCAGTAACATTTATTTTCCTCCGTTTATTTTTCCTTCATTAATATATATAAATTAAGCCTGTGCCTATAATTCTTCTCTGTATTTATTCATAAGATTCTTAAACAGCTCTGCGCTTGTAGGTGGTGTGTAGGTAATCGTGTTTGCTCCTGCTTCTATTGTTTCTCTTATACTTTCTACAGTTGGCCCTCCGGTTGCAATGATAGGCACCTCAGGGAATCTCCTGCGAATTTCCTTTACAACTGATGGTGTTTTCCCTGCGCATGATACATTGAGGATTGATGCCCCCGCATCCAGTCTGCTTTGTATATCTGTTTTACCTGAAGCGACGGTAATCACAATTGGGATATCTATTTTCATATTTAACTGTCTGATAATTTCATTTGGGGTGGGAGCATTAACAACAACTCCTATGGCCCCCTGAAATTCAGCATCCATTGCAATATTTATAACTCTTTTACCGGTTGTAGTGCCGCCCCCTACTCCGCAAAATACAGGGATATCTGATGCAGTTATTATGGCATGGGTAATTACCGGCTGCGGTGTAAAAGGGTAAACTGCAATAACTGCATGAGCATTGCAATTCTTTATTATAGCTACATCAGTAGAAAAAAGAAGGGACTTAATATTTTTCCCAAAAATATTTATTCCACTGACCTGATTTATAATTTCAGGTATCTTCACCATGTGCTTTCGCAAGTTTCCTTCAATTTCGGGTACGAACATTTGATTTTCCTCCCATTATATATCTGGTACTATAATAACCTTTTTACATAAATTGCATACTTTATCCACGTAATAGTATACTAAAAAATTATAGACTAGTATACCGACATTCCGATAATTTATTTAGGTATTGTAATTCAAACCATTCATGGTAGAATTATATTCGGCTATTATTAAAATCAATAATAAGGAGTTTGATTTATGATAAATAAGAATACCCTGCCAACAAATTTCCTTGGATGTGAAAGTGGCTTTGAGGACTCCGATATTGTAATTTTTGGGGCTCCATACGATGGTACAACTACATTCAGACCCGGCACAAGATTTGCCCCTGCTGCCATGAGAACTGATTCTATTGGCCTTGAAACTTACAGCCCCTACTTTGATGCAGATATTTCCGATTATAAAATTCATGACTACGGCGATCTTGATCTGCCCTTCGGTTCACCAAACAAGGCATTGAAAATGATATCAGAAACTTCCAAATTAATTTTTGAAAAAGGTAAAAAGCCTCTTATGATTGGCGGAGAACATCTTGTATCACTGCCTTCAATTGAACAGGCTGCAAAATTATACCCTGATCTCAGAATTATTCATTTTGATGCTCATACTGATTTAAGAGAAGAATACATCGGTGAACCTTTATCACACTCCACCGTTATAAGAAGGGCATGGGATATCCTGGGGGACAATCGCATTTATCAGTTTGGTATAAGAAGCGGAACAAGAGAGGAATTTTATTGGGCCAAGGATGGTCACACCAACCTTTGTCTTCATAATTTTGATACACTTGCAAATGCTGTATCTCAAATAGACACTGCGCCGGTTTATCTTACAATAGATTTGGATGTTCTGGATCCGTCAATTTTTTCAGGGACAGGTACTCCAGAAGCCGGAGGAGTTACATTCCTCGAATTGATAAATGCACTTAAAGCGGTATCCTCGTTGAATATAATAGGTGCCGATATAGTGGAACTGTCACCCCACTATGATCACAGCGGTGCTTCTACTGCTGTTGCATGCAAGGTTTTAAGAGAAGTAATCCTTACAATGCAGAATTTCTAAATGTTATAGATGTTAAAAACCCGTTATCCTTTAAATAAGATAACGGGTTTTGTATTATAAAGGTTTACAGTGCTTTCTCTCCTCTTTCTCTTGTTCTGATGCGTATACAGTCCGCAAGATCAAATATGAATATTTTACCGTCTCCTACCTCCCCGGTCTGGGAGTACTGAATTATAGTTTCAGCTATCAGCTCAACCTTTTCATCTGCTGCCACCAATTCAAGCTTTACTTTTGGAAGAACATTTAAGGATACCTCCGTACCTCTGTAAAATTCTTTCCATCCCATTTGTTTTCCTGCACCCATTACCTGGGTAATGGTGATTCCGTCTATATCAATTGCCAGAAGTGCTTCCTTTAGTTCTTCAAGTTTTGACGGCCGGATAATTGCCTCTATTTTTTTCATGTCGCACCCTCCTCGTTACATGATAATTAATTCTTTTCTTTATTAATCCATTCCCGTAAAAGAAGGATATGCAGATTCTCCATGCTGTGTTATGTCAAGACCCTCAGACTCTTCTCTGGGAGCAACTCTGATTTCCTTCATAATTACTTTAACTACAAACATAATAACTGCTGTTCCTACTACGGCAAAAGCTATTGTTACTGCTACACTTATTATCTGGGCTACAAACAACCTTGTGTCGCCAAATACGAGACCATCCCATTGTGCTGCTGAATTTATAGAAGTTTTGGCAAACAACCCCGTTGCGATACCACCCCATATACCGCCGATTCCATGACAGCCAAAAGCATCAAGTGCGTCATCATATCCGAATCTTGGTTTTATAATACTCATTGCAAAGTAACAGATAGGGCTTACAACTGCTCCTATTATAAGGGATGCCCAGATAGGTACAAAACCTGCTCCCGGTGTTATTGCCACAAGGCCAACTACTGCTCCGGTGGCTGCACCCAGCATAGTAGGTTTTCCTCTGGTAATTTTCTCAACCAGCATCCACGAAATGAGTGCCATTGCAGCAGATGTATTTGTAGTCATCAATGCATGAACCGCCAATTCCCCACTGCCTAATGCACTTCCTGCATTAAAACCAAACCAGCCGAACCAGAGCACAGCTGCACCGATAAATACTAAAGGTATATTGTGGGGCTGATGAGAGGTCATTCCATAGCCTTTTCTCTTACCCAGTATAATTGCTGCCACCAAACCTGATATACCGGAACTTATGTGAACTACGTTGCCTCCGGCAAAGTCAATAGCTCCAAGATTTCTAAGCAGACCACCCATGCCCCACATCATATGAGCCATTGGGTAATATACGATTAATGACCACAATCCTATAAAAAGAACCAGTGATGAAAATTTCATTCTTTCGACTAAAGCACCTGTAATCAGTGCCGGTGTTATTATTGCAAACATCATCTGAAAAGCTGCAAATAAAGTATGCGGTATAGTCCCTGCATAATCAGCATTCGGCTGTCCTGATACATTTCTGAAAAAGGCCCAGTCCAGATTTCCTATTATTCCACCGATATCCTTTCCAAATGACAGAGAATAGCCCACCGCTACCCAGAGTACCGATGCAAGACCTGCAATAAAAAAAGATGCCATTATAGTACTTAATACATTTTTCCTTTTTACCATTCCTCCGTAAAAGAGTGCTAAACCCGGTGTCATAAAGAATACCAAAGCCGTTGACACCAACATAAAGGCTGTATCGCCAGTGTTAACATTTCCCATAATTGTCCCCCCATAATTTTTATAAAATTCAACCTGCAGAAGCATTAAAATAAAAAAAGCATGTAAAGAGATAGAACTATCCTCTTTAACACGCCATTGTGAATAAATGATTATTTAAAACCTTATAAATACAGAAAGCTACTTAATAAATCAATTTTATATAATTTGATTTATAAGCAGCCTCATTGCTGTTTTTGATATTTAATTAATAATATGCAGTAATGTTACCATTTGTTATCCGTAAATTCAAGTAATTTCTTTAAAAGCTCTGAATAATTTCCTCAGCTACCTTTAACTGCGATGTTCTTGTATCCATTGCTCGCTTTTGAATATACCTATGTGCTTGTGGTTCAGTCATATTCATCTTTTCAACAAGAATCCATTTGGCTTTTTCTATAATCTTACGATCCTTCATCTTTTTTTCCAGATCTTCGTTTATAGTCTTTAATCCCATAAGTGATTTACGGGATTGAGCAGCAAATCTGGCCGTTTGTAATAAAGTCATTTTGTTTATGGGCTTAGGCAGTATCAATGCTCCTACTTTTTCAAGTCTATATTGCATATCCTCCAGATGCTCATGCTTTGCCAATACTATTATTCCTGCATCCGTATTGTCTGCAATATCCAAAATAAAATCAATTCCAAGTTCATCCTGTAAAGGTGAATTAACCAATATCAGTTCAGGTTCAAAAAAATCGAGTTTACGTCTGGCAGCACTTGCCGATAACGAGTATTCCGCCGACGAATATCCCTGTTGCAGCATGAGGGCTCTGATTTCTTTAATTAACTCAGGCTTACTGCATACTATAAGAATCCCTCCTGCACTCATTGGCATCACCTCCATTTGAATGGGGAATAATTATAGTTAATTACACTGCCGTAACGTAAGTATTCGTTAATTAATATGCAGTAAGGTAATTATCTATCTCCCAAGGATGAACTGTGCTGTTGTATTTAGTCCATTCCAGTTCTTTAGCTGATATATACTTTGAATATATGTGTTCTCCTAAAACCTCCCTGATATAAGTATCCTTCTTCATTTCTTCCAACGCTAAGTATAAATTAGAGGGAAGCCTTTGTATCTTCAGCTCTTTCTCTTGTTCAGGTGTAAGATTATAAGTATTAATCTCAACAGGTTCAGGTATTTCCATTTTCTTTTGCAATCCATCCAATCCAGCTTCCAGAATCAATGCCAATGTGAGGTACGGATTGCAGGATGGGTCAGGACTCCTTAATTCTATTCTGGTTGCTTCGCCTTTTGGTGCCGGGATTCTTAAAAGAGGGCTTCTGTTCATATGAGACCATGCAATGTGAATAGGAGCCTCAAAGCCCGGTACAAACCTCTTATATGAGTTAACCAGAGGGTTTGCAACCGCAGTGAAACCCTTGACATGTTCTAGTACACCGGCCGCAAACATTTTTGCAGTGTCGGATATATCCATACTGTTTTCACCTGCATTAAAAAGATTCTTGCCGTCTTTAAACAGAGACATGTTTATGTGCATGCCGGAGCCATAGTCGTTAAAAATTGGTTTTGGCATAAAAGTTGCATGCAGTCCGTTTCTTTGTGCAACAATCTTTACTACTGTCCTGAATGTCATTATTCTATCGGCAGCAGTCATAACATCGCTGTACCTGAAATCAACCTCATGCTGTCCGGCTGCATTTTCGTGATGTGATGCCTCTGTTTCAAAACCCATATCTTCAAGCACCATGCAAATTTCTCTTCTGCAATTTTCACCCAGATCAGTAGGAGCCATATCAAAATAGCCTGCTGAATCATGTGTTTTTGTTGTAGGCCTGCCTTCAGCGTCTATATGGAACAGGAAAAATTCACACTCAGGTCCTATATTGAAGGTATAACCTTGTTTTTTTGCCTTTTCTGCTGATCTTTTCAGAACATATCTGGGGTCTCCCATAAACTGGGAGCCATCA
Source organism: Clostridium sp. BNL1100 (assembly GCF_000244875.1). NCBI lineage: Bacteria > Bacillati > Bacillota > Clostridia > Eubacteriales > Clostridiaceae > Clostridium > Clostridium sp. BNL1100. Next base: position 900,038 of record NC_016791.1, on the reverse strand, counting down.
TAATTCTTAATATCGCATATAAATCTTGCGACTTTACCATGCTGCGGTCTCCAGGGAATAACGGAAAATGTATTGAGATCCGGAAACAGCAGCATATCTGACGATTCCACCTCGGAAAATCCCGCAATGGCTGATGCGTCAAAAATTACTCCCTCATCAAGAGCTTTCTCGAGTAGTTGTGAATTTATAGCAATGTTTTTCATCCTGCCGAATATATCTGAAAACTGCAGTCTGATAAACTTTACGTCATTTTGATCTATAAATTTCAAAACATCATTCTTAGTAGCCATTTTCCCACCTCTTTCCTTTATGTTTTATTACTAGTATTTTACACTAATTATTAATTATGTGTATATAGCTGTTTATATGGATTTTTCGTATTTGCAGTCAGCTTTATAAAATTTGATTTTAATATATCCTTTTTATCATATCCGAAACTATTGCAGAAATCCTCCACTATGCCGTCAATCTGCTTTTTGTCCTCTTCCGTTACAGAGGTTGCTGAAACCTGAGGAGGAAGTCCATCGGGGATATCATTACATCTCAAGTATATGGCGCCACCGTGCATTCCAGTACCACAAAAATTACCCACCGGAATTCCATCCACACCTATTCCAAGTACAATAATTATTCCACCTGCCTGATATTCGCCTAAAAAGTCGCCGGTTTTACCTCCAACCACCACAATAGGTTTTTGTTCCTTATACTCTTTCATGTGTATTCCTACACGGTAGCCGGCATTTCCCTTTATAAGGATTTTACCGCCGCGCATACCGTAACCTGTAGTATCACCGCAGTTACCGTGGATTATTATTGATCCGTCATTCATTGTATCCCCTGTAGCATCCTGGGCATTTCCATTTACTATTACATCAGCGCCATCCATATATGAGCCCAGTGCATTTCCGGGGGTACCGTTTATGGTTATAGTCTTTCCCTTAATTCCACAACCTATATATCTTTGTCCATATACCTTGTCGAGTACTATATCTGTATCAGCGGTATTTCTTATCTGTTCATTGATTTCGGTATAGTAAGTATCACCAACTGTAATCTTCATTTTACTTCCCTCCCGCCAATTTCTGCATCCTAGCATTTTTATCAAATACCATAAGCTGAGGATTCACTTTTAATAAATTGCTGTCAATCTGATCCATTGGGGTTTTTTCTCGGATAAGTGAAGTATATATTCCAGCTCTGTCTATTTCCCCTATAAGTATAAATCCTTTTAGTAGCCCGTCTGAGAAGAACATTCTCTTGTAGTTATTTTCATCAATTTCTTCGAAACATTCACCTTCCATAGCTCCAGCAGTCAACATGTGGAGACCGAAGAAACCTATGGCATTCATGGGCATTGCAGTATCAAAGGTTTGATTACCGCCAGCCATATTTATTCCGGCTGTTTCACCCTGGAAATAAGCGTTTGGCAGAAGTGCAAGTATCTTGCTCTGTCCTGTACAAATATCCAAACTCTCAGTACAGTCCCCGGCGGAATATACATCAGGGAGTGATGTTTCCTGACGGCTATCTGTGACAATTCCCCTGTTCACTTCTCCTCCGGCATCCTTGACCAATCCGGTGTTTGGCCTTACACCAACTGCTACTATCAGTACGTCATATGCCAATTCCTTACCTGATTTAAGTACTATTGTGTTTTCTTTTACTGCCGATGCAGCATCATTAAGCAGGAACTTAATACCTTCTTTTTCTATATGCTTCTGCACCATACCGGCACCTTCTGCATCAAGAATACTTGGAAGAACTCTGTCAGCAAGGTCAACAACGGTAATATCATCGCATACTTCATGAAGTCCTTCTGCCGCCTTTAATCCGATAAGACCCGCACCCATAATTACAACCTTTGAATCCTTATTTACCGATTCCTTTACAGCCTTAGCGCTATCCCAATTCAGAAAAGTAAAAGCGTTTTTAGCATCATTCATGCCTTCAACAGGAGGTACAAACGGTGATGAGCCTGTGGCTACCAACAACTTGTCGTATTCAACAGTACTTCCATCCTCAAGTACAACCTTCTTTGCATCTGTATCTATTTTTTCTGCCTTCTTTCCTAAAATGGCAGTACAATTGTTTTTTTCATAAAAGTCACTGCTTCTGTAATACATCTTGTCATCAGTTACTTTGCCCTTCAACCAATAGGATATAAGCGGGCGGGAGTAAGTAAAATGTGGTTCATCCGATATCAAAGTAATTGATGATTCCCCGTCTACAGTACGGATTCCGCTGATACAACCGATTGCAGCGGCTGAATTTCCAATAATCACATACTTCACTTAAAATCAACCCCTTTCCTCATATACAATAGCTAAATTCGGGCAGTTTTCTGCACAAGCCGGTTTTCCACTTTCAATACAAAGGTCACATTTTTTAATGGCCTTTTCTTTTCCGGGTATAACCGAACCATAAGGACAAACAAGAATACATGTGTAGCATCCCACGCACCTTGACTCGTCAACAAATACTCTTCCGTCTTCATCCTTCTGCATTGCTCCGGTAATACATGATTTCACACACAAAGGTGTTTCACAATGTCTGCAGGATACGGCAAAATTAATGCTGTCTCCCTCTTCTATTGTCAAGCGTGGCTGTGGCTTTGAATCTCCTGAAAAAGCCTTTACCATATCTTTCTTTCCGCTATGTGCAAACGCACAATAGTATTCGCAAAGGTGACACCCCAAACATCTGTCCTCATTTACATATATCTTTTTCATCTTAAATCTTCACCCCTTATTCGCCGGCGTGCATTACGCCTAATATATCAAGTTCTTTTTGACTTAATCCTATTCCCCTAAGCATTAAACGATTACCTTTGAGACTCTCGATTGCATTGATTCCCATGCCACCGAGCATTTCCTTTATCTCATGATCCCATGCGTGAACAAGATTTATCAAACGTTTGTATCCGATATCAGGGTTAAGTCTCTTAACCAGATCAGGTCTTTGTGTTGCAATTCCCCAGTTGCACTTTCCGCCGTGACAGCTTCTGCATACATGACATCCTAAAGCAATCAACGCAGATGTACCGATATATACGGCGTCTGCTCCGAGAGCGATTGCTTTTACAATATCTCCGCTGTTTCTTATACTTCCTGCTACTACCAAGGAAATATTGTTTCTGATGCCTTCATCTCTCAATCTCTGGTCAACTGAAGCCAGTGCAAGCTCTATTGGGATTCCCACGTTGTCTCTGATTCTGGTCGGAGCAGCTCCGGTTCCGCCTCTGTATCCGTCAATTGCTATAATATCTGCTCCTGAACGGGCTATACCTGATGCTATTGCAGCTACATTGTGCACTGCGGCTATCTTTACTATAACCGGCTTCGTATATGCAGTTGCTTCCTTTAAAGAAAATACAAGCTGTCTTAAATCTTCTATTGAATATATATCATGGTGAGGTGCAGGAGATATTGCATCACTACCCACCGGAATCATTCTGGTTTTTGATACATCCTCACCAACTTTTTCTCCCGGTAAGTGTCCGCCGATACCCGGCTTTGCTCCCTGACCCATTTTTATTTCTATTGCAGCACCCGCACTGAGGTAACCCACATGAACACCGAATCTTCCTGAAGCAACCTGAACTATTGTGTTTTTACCGTATTGGTAAAAATCTTCATTCAAACCGCCTTCACCGGTATTGTAATACGTTCCCAGTTCTTCTGCTGCCCTTGCAAGACTTTCATGTGCATTTCTGCTTATTGAGCCGTATGACATTGCCGAGAACATGATAGGCACTTGTAAGTCTAGATGAGGTGCTATCTTTGTCTTGAGTTTTCCATCCTGGTCAAATTCCAGCTTCTGAGGCTTTGAACCTAGCTGAACCCTTGTTTCCATCGGTTCTCTCAATGGGTCTATGGATGGATTGGTAACCTGGCTTGCATTTATCAGCAATTTATCCCAGTATATCGGGTACGGAACAGGATTACCCATTGATGACAGAAGAACTCCCCCTGTATTTGCTTGCTTATATATTTCAGTTATATGTTGTTGTGTCCAGTTGGCATTTTCCTTGAATTCATTCTGATATTTGGTTATGCGGAGTGCACGTGTAGGACACAGTGAAACACATCTCTGGCAATCCACGCACTTGCTGTCATCAGCAACCATCATATCAAGTTCTTCGTCATAGCTGTGTACTTCGTTTGCACACTGACGCATACATACTTTACATTTAATACATTTTTTCGGATCTCTACATACCTCGTATTGAGGTGTAAAATAATTTATTCCCATTAAATTTCACCCCCTGATAACGTTGCAATTACCGGTTCTCCGCCCTTAGGACTCCAGATTCTATCTACCTCCGGATGTATAATCCTGATAGCACTCTCTTCACTGGCTACAAGTACAAGATCGCCTTTTTCTGCGGCAACCATGGAACGAAGTTTCAATCTGTCGTTCAATGCCATCATTCCGCCTTCATATCCCAATATTATTGAGAACGGACCTGTTATAAGAAGACTTGCATATACATTTCTGATTGCTGTAAATTTCTCTTTCATATCCTGAGGCATTTTGTCTATCTCAGACCAGAAAGGAGCAGCTATTATTGATGCACAATCTTTCAGAGATATTCCCTGTCTTCTATTCAGGTAATCGAAAATATATGTTATTACTTCTGTATCAGTAAGAAGCGAACATTTATATCCGAACATTTCCATAAATCGTCTGTTGGCATCATATGAGGATATCTCGCCATTGTGTACTATTGTGTAGTCCAGAAGTGAAAACGGATGAGCTCCTCCCCACCAACCCGGAGTATTTGTAGGGTATCTGCCGTGTGCAGTCCAACAGTAACCTTCGTAATCCTCAAGCTTGTAGAACTCTCCAACATCCTCCGGGAAACCTACTGCCTTGAATACTCCCATGTTCTTACCGCTGGAAAAGACATATGCACCGTCAATTCGTGTGTTTATCTTTATGACACACCTAGCTACATATTCCTTTTCTTCCAACTGACTTTCCTCAAGCTTTCCGTGAAGAGGCGATACAAAATATCTCCAAATAAGGGGAGCATCAGTTATCCTTGGATGCTTTTTTGTAGGAATTCTGCTTAAATTAACTACATCAAAATGTCTGTTTATGAATCTTTCGGCATCTTCTCTTGCCTCATTACTGTCAAAGAATACATGAAATGCATAAAGTTCTTTATACTCAGGGTAAATGCCGTAGCCTGCAAATCCTCCTCCTAAACCGTTGGAGCGATCATGCATGACCGATATTGATTTAACTATATCCTGACCTGAGATACGTCTACCTTCCCTGCTGAACATTCCTGAAATTGCACAACCAGATGGTATTCTTACCTGACCTTCCTTCAATAACATGTCGTACACTTCCTTTACTAAAAAAATAAAAAATCAAAATAATAAATTTCTATATTTATAAAAATAACAGTCACATATTCGGGTAACAAAAAAGCGTACTCATACAAACCCTTGAAATCAGGTTTTTATGAGAACGCCATTGTTCTTGTTTATTAATTTTTGACTTATGTGACATACCTGCAATTTATCTTCAAGAGTATTTTACTAAGAAACTAATTATCCGTCAATACCTTTTTTGCAATTTTTAAATTTCAATCCTGCAAAACGGTTTCATCTCCGGTTTATTTAATAAAACGTTGAAACTATAGCCGTGTCACGGAAAGGCAGATATTAAGCTTGTTTCTCCACTAAAAATGTTTTCTGGAAAAAGTATTGCTTTTTTGCAGGACGTATATTATAATGGTTGTAAATTAATTAAATGCAGCAAAGGTGCTGTGTCAGCAAACATTTTTAGTGAAATGTTTGTTTGGTACAGTTTTTTTATTTATATAGTATATAATTTTTAACTTTTTGCAAAGCTTAAATTTACGTTGAAAATTATAAATCAGGGAGGTAAGTAATGACTAATTCTGAACCTAATGATTACATTAAATATATAGCGAATCTTGCAAAATTATCTCTTGATGATAACGAAATACAATCACTGGCTGAAGATATGCGAGATATTATAGGGTTGATGGATACTATCAAAAATATTGATACAGAACATATAGATGCAACCGAACACATATCACGGGTAACTAATAATATGAGGGAAGATAATCCCGGGGATTCATTTGAACCCGAAAAAATCCTATCAAATTCAAAAAAGACCATGGAAAATTGTTTTGCTATTCCTAAGATGATTGAATAAGGAGGTCCTCATGGATATAACCAGGTTAACTATTAAAGAAGCCCGAGGGCTTCTTGATAATAAAGAAATAAGTGCTGTTGAGCTCACCCGTATGTATTTGGACAGAATTAATACACTTGACGGTAAAGTAGAGTCATATCTGTCAGTTACTGAAGATATGGCGCTGGAGCATGCCCAAAAGGCACAGAATATTATAGATAGCGGTAAATCATCCTTGCTTACAGGTATTCCACTGAGCATAAAAGATAACATATGTATCGAAGGAACAAAAACTACATGTGCTTCAAAAATGCTTGAGGACTTTGTTTCGCCATATACAGCAACAGCAGTAAACAAACTACTGGCAGACAATGCAATTATTCTTGGAAAAACAAATCTGGATGAATTTGCTATGGGAGGCTCTACGGAGAATTCCGCATTTAAAACAACAAAAAACCCTTTTAACTTAACAAGAGTTCCCGGTGGTTCGTCAGGCGGTTCCGCTGCTTGTGTATCTGCTTCCTTAGCCCTTGGTTCTCTTGGTTCTGATACAGGCGGATCAGTAAGACAGCCTGCCTCCTTCTGCGGTGTTGTTGGTATGAAACCTACTTATGGGCTGGTTTCAAGATATGGTTTGGTTGCTTTTGCATCCTCCTTTGACCAGATTGGCCCCATCGCTAAAACCGTTGAAGATTGCGCAATAATTCTGGACAGTATCTGCGGTAATGACCCCAAAGATGCTACTTCCTTAAAATATGAAAATGATTCCAGCTACAGTTCTTCTGTTTCAGGTGATATAAAAGGCTTTAAGATTGGCTTGCCCAAGGAATACCTGACAGAAGGCTTAAATACCGAGGTAAAGGATTCATTATTTAAATCAATTGACAAATTGGAGAGCATGGGGGCAAAAATAGAGGAGTTCTCAATGCCGGTATTGAAACACGCCGTACCTGCCTACTATCTCATGTCCTCTGCCGAGGCAAGTTCCAATCTGTCGAGGTATGACGGTGTAAAATATGGCTATAGGGCCGATAACTGCAAATCCTTTAACGAACTAATCGGCAAATCAAGAGCTGAAGGCTTTGGAAAAGAAGTTAAGAGAAGAATTCTTCTTGGAACCTATGCTCTTGCATCAGGTTACTACGATGCTTATTACAAAAAAGCCCTCAAGCTTAGAACATTAATAAGCAATGGCTTTAATGAGGCTTTTTCAAAATATGATGTTGTTCTGCATCCTACTGCTCCTGAAACTGCATTCAAAATAGGGCAGAATACAAATAATCCGCTTACAATGTATCTTGCAGATATTTATACTGTTGCTGTAAATATAGCCGGACTTCCTTCTATATCAGTCCCATGCGGCTACGATTCAAAGGGACTTCCTATAGGTCTTTCCTTTACGGGTAAGCCATTGGGAGAAAAAGAGATATTCAGGGCTGCTGCGAATTTTGAGGCTGAGTTTGCCGATAAGTTCAGAGTTCCCGCTATATAGCAAGAAAGGAGCAAAACGATGAAATATATCCCTACTATAGGCTTGGAAATACATTCGGAGTTATCTACAAAATCGAAAATTTTCTGCGATTGTCCCGTAAGTTTCGGTGGCGAGCCAAATACACGATGTTGTCCCGTTTGTACAGGAATGCCCGGAACTCTGCCGGTTCTCAACAAGCAAGCAGTTGAATATACTGTAATGGCAGGCTTGGCCTTAAACTGTAAGATAAATGAATTTTCGAAAATGGACAGAAAAAATTACTTTTACCCGGATTTACCCAAGGCTTATCAGATATCGCAATTTGATCTTCCCATCTGCAAAGATGGTGGATTGACTATAAATACACCTGATGGAGAAAAATTCATCAGAATTGAAAGAATACATTTGGAGGAAGACGCCGGAAAGCTTCTTCATGACAGCTATGACAGGTACAGCCTTGCAGATTATAATCGCTGCGGAGTTCCTCTGATAGAGATTGTAACTAAACCTGATTTGTCCTCCGCAGAGGAAGCGAGAGAATTTGTTGAAAAGGTTCGTTTAATGCTCCTCTACTCCGGCGTTTCAGACTGCCGTATGGAGGAAGGCTCTTTGAGAGCCGATGTTAATGTGTCTATTAGACCGGTTGGTACTGATGAACTTGGCACAAGGACAGAAATGAAAAATATCAACTCCATAAAGGCTATTACAAGAGCTATTGATTATGAAATCAACAGACAGTCAGAGCTTCTGGACGAAGGTAAAAAAATAATTCAGGAAACAAGACGTTGGGATGACAGTAAAGGAGAAAGCAAGTCACTTAGGAGTAAGGAAAATGCCCATGACTACAGATATTTTCCTGAACCGGATATTGTACCTGTAACCTTTACAAGGGAGGATATTGAGAAGCTTAGAAGGTCTCTTCCGGAGCTTCCGGACAAGAGATTTGAAAGATATACTAAAACCTATGGAATTAACGAGGCTGATGCCAATCTGCTGCTGACTTCTGTAAGTCTTTCTGATTTCTTTGAAGCTACTGCTGCTGAATCGGGGAATCCTAAAACAGCCGCTAATTTTATAGTAGTTGAAGTATTGAGAAGGCTCAATGACAGCTGTATAACACCTGAGGACATTCCATTTGACGGAAAACTGTTGGGAAGACTTATAAAGATAATGGACAGCGATGAGATTACTCCCAACAACGCCAAGAAGGTTTTGGCAGATATGTTTGAAACAGGCAGAGAGCCTGAAGCTATTATAGCTGAAAAGGGCTACAAGGTAATAAGTGATACATCTGAAGTTGAAAACACAGTTAGAGAAATACTTTCAAATAATGAAAAAGCTGTTGCAGAATTTCTTGAGGGTAAGGAAAAGACTTTCGGATTTTTGATGGGGCAATGTTCAAGAGCCTTGGCCGGGAGAGGAAGTCCTAAAGTAATTCAGGAAATCCTGAGAAGCGAGCTAAACAAGCTTAAAAGCTAAGAAGTATACAAAAGCTTAATAGATTTTGTGAAACAAAGGCGTTTCACTTCCTTAAAAAAATTTTTTAAGGGGTGGAATGTCTTTTTTTATATATTACATTGACAATTAATTAAATTTAAATTATTCAAGGAGGGGTTAACATGGATTTTCGTGTTACAGAAATTTACGGAAGTAACGTATTTAATGATGCAGCTATGCGTGAACGTCTTCCAAAAACTACTTATAAGTCTTTAAAAAAGACTATTGATGAAGGTTTAGCACTGGATGTAACAGTGGCTGACGTTGTTGCTAGTGCAATGAAGGATTGGGCTATGGAAAAGGGTGCAACACATTTCACTCACTGGTTCCAGCCAATGACAGGTATCACAGCTGAAAAGCATGACTCTTTTATTTCGCCTACAGATGACGGAAGGGTCATTATGGAATTTACCGGCAAGGATCTTGTAAAGGGTGAGCCTGATGCTTCCTCCTTCCCTTCCGGCGGACTCAGAGCAACTTTTGAAGCAAGAGGATATACTGCTTGGGACTGTACTTCACCGGCTTTTGTTAAAGATGGCACTCTTTATATCCCAACAGCTTTCTGTTCGTATACCGGAGAAGTTCTAGACAAAAAGACTCCTTTGCTCCGTTCAATGGAGGCTCTCAACAAACAGGCTCTCAGAATCTTGAAATTGTTCGGAAATACTGCAACAAGAGTTACAACTACTGTAGGACCTGAACAGGAATACTTTCTGATTGACAGAGATTTGTATAAGAAGAGAAAAGACTTGATTTTCACAGGAAGAACTCTTTTCGGCAACAGGCCTCCAAAGGGACAAGAGCTGGAAGACCATTACTTTGGAAACATCAAGGAAAGAGTCTCCAACTACATGAAGGATCTTGATAAAGAACTGTGGGAACTGGGAATTGCAGCTAAAACAAAACACAATGAGGTTGCTCCTGCCCAACACGAATTGGCTCCTATATTTACAACTTCGAACATAGCAACCGACCACAATCAGCTGACTATGGAACTCATGCAAAAAATAGCTCTCAGACACAATCTTGTATGCCTGCTTCACGAAAAACCATTTGCAGGTGTAAATGGTTCAGGTAAGCACAACAACTGGTCTATGTCAACAAATGATGGTCAGAACTTGTTGGAACCGGGATCAACTCCACATGAAAATGTTCAGTTCCTTGTTTTCCTGTGTGCAGTTATTAAAGCTGTTGACGAATATCAGGATTTGATGCGTCTTTCAGTTGCGTCTGCCGGAAACGACCACAGACTTGGTGCAAATGAAGCTCCTCCTGCTATAGTATCAATGTTCCTTGGAGATCAATTAACAGACATCCTCACTCAGCTTGAAAACGGAAAAGCTAAGGGTAAAGCGTACAACTCCATTCTTGAAACCGGTGTTGCAAGCTTGCCAAAGCTTCCTAAAGATACAACTGACCGTAACAGAACATCACCATTTGCATTTACAGGTAACAAATTTGAATTTAGAATGCTTGGATCCTCAGCTTCTATCGCAGGTCCGAACTTTGTACTAAATACAATAGTTGCTGAAATACTTCAAAAGTTTGCTGACACTCTGGAGGGACAAAGCGATCTTTCAAGCGCAGTTACAGATTTGATATCTGAAACTATCAAGGAGCACAAGCGTATAATATTCAACGGAAACAACTATACCGATGAATGGGTTGCAGAAGCAGAAAGCAGAGGATTGCTAAATCTCAAGTCAACTGTTGAATGTATACCTACATTCATAAAAGATAAAAACGTAGCTGTATTTGTTAAGCATGGGGTTCTCAGTAATTCAGAAATTGAATCCAGATACGAAATATTACTTGAAAACTATGTTAAAACAATTAATATTGAAGCTTTGACTATGATATCAATGGCTAAAACCGAGCTTATTCCTGCAGCATTTAAGTTCAGTAAGGATTTATCTGATACAATAAATTCCGTAAAAGCAACCGGAATGTCAGTTGAAGTATCAGCACAGTCCTCTGTTCTTAAAGAGTTGTCACCTGTATTAAGCTCCTTCTCTTCAAATATAAACTCTTTGAAGAAAGCTATAGAAAAAGCAAGTGCTGAAGATACAAGTGCATTAAAACAGGCAGAAGCATTTAGTAAAATTGTTGTGCCTGCTATGGAAGCATTGAGAGCTGATGCAGATAAACTGGAAACAATTATTCCAAAGGATCTGTATCCATTCCCTTGTTATGCTGACTTACTTTTCAATATATAGAATAGAAAAATAAAATATAATTGTATCTGACACAAAAGGGACAATACGTACCAACCTACTACTGTCCCTTTTGTTGTTTTTTAACATGATGGTATTAATAATTTAATGAAACGGAGAGAAGTTTAATGAAAAGCTCTTCCTACATAATTGCAAGCTGTCTGTTTTTTCTAGCATCAACTTTTTTGGTATGTTTTTCAGGGATAAATTTTTATATTAAGCTAATATCGAATTTTGTTGTATTTATAGTATACTTTTTGGTTACTTGGAAACTAATTCAGGGAAAATTCAGGCTATATACTGACAGAATTAAAAAACTGAAAAGTGACCTGAAAAAATTCAATTTTGAAGTTCAGGTTACCTCAAGTCAGATTTCATCCGTATCCGAAAATATTTCGGTAACATTAGATGAAAACAATGAATTTGCAAAATATGTCTATGACGAAGTTAAGGAAATGGCCAACAAAAATGAACATGTCTACGATAGTATTACAAATACCCTTTCCGAAGTGAAAAATATTGTGGATTTGTTAAACAACGCAAAAGATATAACGAGTCAAATGATTAAAAAGAGTTCTATTTCCAAGGATACAGTCAGATTGAGTCTGGAAGAAATTATGCAGATTGTAAAGACAATAGATAGTATTCACGAATCTTCCAATAAAACTCTTGTTAATATGGAGAGACTTCAAAAAACCTCCGGTGAAATCGAGCATATTCTTGAGACTGTCAGTAGTATTTCCAAGCAGACCCAGCTTCTTGCATTAAATGCAACCATTGAATCTGCCCGTGCCGGAGAACATGGAAAGGGCTTTGCCGTCGTGGCAGCTGAAATTCACAAACTTGCAGACAATACAGGCAAATCAGTTGAAGAAATAGGTTCACTGATTAAATCCATTCATGGAGAAGTTGGAAGCGTTTATACTGTTGTAAGGGAAAATGCCTCTAGGGTTGATGAAGGTATTTCTGCAACAAAAAGTATTGAAAAATATCTGGAGAAAATTGATTCTTCATTTAACGATGTATTTGGCATGATGGATAAAATAAGTTCCTTGTCACAACAAGAAGTTCTCATAGCACAGAATGTTGGAAATCAGATCAGGGATGTGGAAGATGTTCTGTCTGCAACTTCACGGTCTGTGGATGATGTATGTACATCTGTTCACCAACAGAAAAAGAATATAGAAGAAATCTCCTCTATGGGTATACGGCTTAACGAAGCCTCCTCTACCCTATCTGAACTGTTTTCAGGGGAAACGGAAGATGTTGAGGCACTTGGCAACGACGCAATGGAGAAGGCAAAAAGTTCTCTTTCCATTATATATAAGGAGCTTTGTTCTAAAAGTGAAATCATAAATTCTAAAGATAGCGCCGTTCATGAAGAAGTTTTAATGGATTTTAAAAATAGGTACCCTTATGTTGAAGCTGTATGGACCAATGATAAAAAAGGCCGTTTTATATGCTCAATACCGAAAGCCGGAATAGCAAATGCAAATGTCCGTGAATGGTTCAAACGGAGTATTAAAGGCGAGAACTTTGTATCCTCCATATATATTTCTGCCATAACAAGAAATCCATGTATTACAGTGTCCTCTCCCATTAAGTCTGATACAGGTGAAATCGTTGGAGTAGTAGGTATTGATATAAACATTCATTAAATTTTAAAGCACAAATTGCCTCACTTTTTCATATACTAATAAGAGCATGGGACAATGGAGTCAGCGATGATAATTGTCCCATTGTCTTGTATTGATATGAATATTTTCTGGAGGATAAAATATGTGCTCAATTCTTGGTTTGGTAAATTTTAAAGATGGTACAAGAAGCATCTCTCAGGAAGCCCTTGAAGCCATGAGGCTGACTACTGTTCACAGAGGCCCTGATCAACACGGTTTTTTCAGAGATGAATATGTTTGCTTTGGCCATAACAGACTTGCCGTTATTGACGTTGCTAATGGTTTGCAGCCTATGACTGCTGTTTTCGAGGGTAAATCCTATACTATCGTTTACAACGGCGAGCTTTATAATTCAAATGAATTGCGGTCAGAGCTTGAAAATCTGGGAGTGGAATTTAAAACCCGCTGCGATACGGAGGTTTTGCTTTATTCGTACATACTTTGGGGTATGGGATGTTCGGAAAAACTTAATGGTATTTTTGCTTTTGCAGTTTATGATAATGATAAAAAACAGATTTACGTATCCAGAGACAGAATGGGCGTAAAACCGTTTTTTTATACTTTTATAGGAGATACTTTCATTTTCTCCTCAGAAGTAAAATCAATTTTGAAACATCCCCAGATTAAAGCGGAGCTTGATAGTGAAGGTATTTGGCAACTCTTATACCTCTCCCCCATGCGCCCTTCCAATAGCGGAATCTTTAAAAATATTTTTGAAATTTCTCCAGGTTTTCATGGAATTTTTAACCGTAACGGACTTGAATTACGCAAATACTGGTCTTTGCAAGCTTACGAGCTAGAGGATAGTGAAAGTTCTATAATCGAAAAAACAAAATTTTATCTTACAGATGCAATTCAGAGACAGCTGGTTTCTGATGTACCCTTATGTACTTTATTATCAGGGGGGCTTGACTCATCAGTAGTAACCGCTGTTGCCCGGGCCGACAAGAAAAACGGGGATTTATTGAGTACCTACTCCTTTGAATATGAAGGAAACAAGCAGCATTTTACCTCTACAAGCTTCCAGCCTGAAAGCGATGACACTTACGCTGTTTGGCTGGGTGAATATCTTGGTACAGACCATACGGTTCTTACTGTAAGTCAGAAAACCATTGCAGACCTTCTTTATGATGCTGTAAAATATAGAGACTACCCCGGTATGGCGGACATAGACTCCTCTCTGCTATATTATTGCAAGCAGATTAAAAAAAGACATACTGTTGCTTTAAGCGGTGAATGTGCCGATGAAATATTCGGCGGATACCCATGGTTCTATAAACCTGAAATGCTCCACCGCAACTTTTTCCCATGGATACATGATCCTGAATCAAGGATTTTCCTGTTTGCTACTGATTTTGCAAAGCCAAAGCAAGGTATGGATTTTGTAAATCAGATGTACCGTGACAGTGTAAATGCATGTCCTGTTACAGGGAATGAAACTGAGGAAATGAAAACTGCAAGGCTGGCAAATTGGCTTTCTGTAAACTGGTTTATGGTATCTCTTTTGGAACGAAAGGATATAAAAGGAAAACATTATATCTTAAATACTAATTCAATTTCCTCATCAGTGATAACTACTTTTGTAATCAGGGCTTTTGCAACGTTTTTTTTCTGTTCAAGGTCGTAGTTGTCCCAGTTTTTTAGATATTCTGAAAGGTCTTCCCCTTTTATATTGTTTGGTGAGTTATCCATAGAAAGTTTATTTATTTTATTTTGTAACAGCTTCTTTTTATTATCCAGTTCATTAATTCTTTCATTTATATAACTTTCCGCTGTTTCATTTAAGGTTAACAGACTATCAACCAGTTTGCTTATGTCTTCATCAACTTTAGCTAGCTGGATTTTTAAATCATTAATTTCTTTTAAATGTGAGTTGGTTCTGACAATATAATCTGGTTTTAGTGATTTCATTTTTTCCAATAGCTTTGTTTCAACTATTTGTTCAATTTCCTTTAGATAAATAACCTTTTTTCTTCCATAGCAAAACCCGTTTTTTCTTCCTCCGCAGTTGATATATAGCAGTCCTCGGCTTTTTACGACTGTTACTGCATATCCGCAGTATCCACACTTTATTAGTCCGGAGAGCCAACTGTTTTTTCCTCTGCCACTGTTTTTTAAATGTTTGTTTTCATCGGCTATGTACTGGCATTCAAGCCACAGTTCCGGGGTTATTATACCTTTATGCGGTGCTATGGTTACAAAATTATTAGTAAGGTCCGTGAATTTACTGGTGGTTATTGATTGCCTTTCTCCATACACATAGCAGCCATTTTCGCCTATAAAATCACTTATATCATTATTTATAACAGCACCTTTTTTCTTAAGATAAAGATAAACATCCGCATTTGCTTTGACAAATACAGGGTTCCGGATTAACCTGGCTACAGTTGCTGCTGTCCAATTATGCTCTTTGTTAGTTTTCAATTTTTTTGTATTCAAGTGTCTTGCTATGACTCCCAAGGATTTGGGCTCCTCTGCGTACATGCTGTAAATCTGCTTAACGATCTCAGATTTTTCTTCATCCATTTCGAACATATAAGTTTTTTTGCCATTTAAAAATGTTTGAACCTTATTATAGCCAAAGGGAGCTACACCACCTAGATATAACCCTGTTTTTCCTCTCTGATAGTAGTTGTCCTTTACTCTTTGCTGGATAGTTTCTCTTTCCAGTTGGGCAAAGACCATTACTATTGACAGCATTGCCCTGCCCATTGATGTACTTGTATCAAACTTTTCAGTCTGACTGATAAATTCTACCTTATATTTATTGAAGCATTCAATAATGTGTGCAAAATCAAGAAGTGATCTACTTATACGATCAAGCTTGTAGACCACTACTTTTTCAATAATACCTATTTTTATGTCTCTGATCATTTCTTCAAATGCTGGCCGATTTATGTTACTCCCGCTGTAGCCCTTGTCGGTATATATTTTGTAGTTTTCGGAAGATATCTCTTTCATACAAAATCCGATTTGACTTTCTATGGATATGCTGTCTTTTTTGTCTACGGATTGTCTTGTATATATGGCAATCATAAAATATCTCCTTTTTTAAGTTTCTGAATGTACCTTTAGGGTCTTGATAATATTGTTTACAATAGTGAATTCCGCCATCTTGTACTCATTTTCAGTTAGATCAGGCTTTTTTGTAATAACCCTGAACCCATTTAAGAATTCTTCCTTTTCTGTAATTATTAATACACCCATATGTAAATAGCCCCTATTGAATTTTGTTACTTATATTTATTAGGTAATATGGATGTCCTATTACATACTTATAATTTAAAATTTTACACAAAGCAAGGATAGAAAAAAAAAGGGAACTATACAAAAAAGTATAGTTCCACTGTTTTTTCTATCCTTTAGTCACTTTCCAGGTTTGTTTCATTAAGATAAAGACATACTTGATCTAATAAATCAAGTAAAGTCTCGCTCTGTTCTACTCCTATTTTTTCTATAAGTCCGGAAAACAAAGAGGTAAAGTAGGTTATTAATTTCTGTACTATTTTTTCCCCTTTAGCCGTTAATTTTATATCAGAGACTCGTTTATCCTGAGAGTCAACACTGCGTTCAATATATCCATTGATACTTAAGCTTTTTATTAACTCAGTAACAGTAGGAGAAGTTACAAACATTTTCTTACTGATTTCTGAAACTGTAATGACCTGTTTGTTCTCATGAGAAAGCTGCTCAATACAAAGCAAAACACGCACTTCACTTTGCTTTAAGCCAAATAATGACTGTTTACGCCGTTCAGCTCTTGCTAATTTTTCAAAGGTCTCCACAAATCTTCTAATATCTATGTCTGGTTGTTCCTGCAAAAAATTCACCTCATTCGTGAATACGTCATCTAAAGTAATGGTGTATTCAAATGCTCTTATGATTTTATTTGTAACAATTATACCTTATCAACAAGTGTTAAACAACGTATTTTTCTTCAAGCCATACATAAAATTCAGCATTTAATGCACTTGCATATTAAATATATGTTTATGCTGCAGATTCTTCTTCTTCGAATTCTTTACTATTATCTTCAGCAGCAGTTTTTACTTTCAAAAATAATGAAAGGATAACACCTACAAGTAAAAGCAAAGCACCTATATAAAATACGCTCGTTAATGCATCTCCCATTACAGCTCGAACTAAATCCATCATCTTGGAAAATAACATTTGAACTTGTTCCGGTAAGCTTGCTTGTATAGCCTCAAGCTTGTTGTTATCCAACAACAATTGAGGATTTGCCATAGCTGTAAATTTTTCAGCAGTTTCACCATCAAGTTTTGTAAGGTCTATTCCAGAACCGGATGCCATTACTGTTTGCATATTTCTTGCCATTGAAGTATTCATAATAGAACCAAATATAGCAATAAAAATAGTACCTCCAAGGTTACGGAAAAGAGTACAAGAAGCTGTTACTACACCTAGCTGTGAAGTTGGAGCAGAATTCTGAGCTGTTGTTGTGAATACTGTCATACCGAATCCTAAACCTATACCAAAAATAATCAAGCTTATAGCAGCCCATACAATGCTATTCATATTTGCCATTATAATCATACTTCCACTCATAATACCTAAACCAAGTACAGCAAATAGCCTGTAATTACCTGACTTTGACATCCAACGTCCCACCAATGTACTAAATATAATCATCATAAGAGACATTGGAATATTTAATAAACCTGATGTTGTTGCTGATAGTCCTTTTACACCTTGAATAAAGAAAGGAATATATGACATAGCACCCATCATTCCGCCACTCATAACAAAGCTTGCAGCGAAAGAAATGGTAACCCCCTGATTTTTAAACATAGAAAGGGGCATAACAGGACTCTTGGCCTTACGTTCAATAATAACAAGAACTAAAATTCCCACTATAGTGGCACCAAAGAGACCTAAAATTTGAGGTGAAATCCATGCATATTTTGTCCCAGCCCATGAGAAGCCCAAAAGTAAGCTGGTTATTGAAAGTGCCAGAAAAATTGATCCCAAATAATCAATACATTCTGAGGAATTCCCCGATAATTTAGGAAACAGGCTCCAAATCATAACTAAGGCAACCACACCTAAAGGTAAGAAGAGCCAAAATAGCCATTTCCAAGCAACATAGTCAACCATAACGCCTCCAAGAACCGGTCCTAGGATACTGGATATACCAAAGATTGACATCATAACACCAGTCCATTTAGCTCTTTCTTGTGGTGGGTATAAATCACCTACAGCCGTAAGTGAAATTGACATTAAAATACCTCCACCAATTCCTTGAACCCCACGGAATGCTATCATTTGAAAAATATTAGCTGACACACCTGTTAAAAAAGAACCTATTAGAAAAACAACAATTCCTGAAAGTAAGAAAATCTTTCTTCCGTAGATATCAGATAACTTTCCAAAAATTACGGTAGAGATTGTTGAGGTAAGCATGTAACCTGTAATTACCCATGAATAATAGTCCATTCCCCCTAATTGAGCAATAATTTTTGGCAATGCCGCACTAATTATTGTTTGATTAATTGCAGCGAAAAACATAGTGGCCATTAACGCTATCATAACCATGGTTTTTCGCTTCTGAGTCAGTTGTTGCATAAATTTCCCTTTCATTCCCATTGAAAATGTATTTTAAGCTACAACCTAACTAAATAGTTAGGTAGGTTACCTAATTAATTTAATAATATATGATGTTTAGGGAAATTAGTCAATACTAAAATGAAAATAAATATGAAAACTACTTTTCAGATGTTTTACTTTTATATCTCTGCGTGAACGAAAGGACCGTATGTCAATGGCAAGTGGACTTGAAGTCAGGGTTCCTTTTGCAGACCACCGGATTCTGGAATATGTTTATAATGTACCATGGAAGATAAAATTTAAAAATAAGGTTGAGAAGTCGCTTTTGAGGGAAGCCATGAGTGATTACCTGCCTGATAAAATTTTGTACAGGAAAAAGAGTCCATACCCCAAAACTCACAACCCTGAGTACGAATCAATAGTCTCAGAAATGTTTGAAGAAGTTATGGCTACTCCAGATTCCATACTCAAGGATATACTGCATCCGGACACTCTGCCACTTCTCCGTTCCGGCAGCAATGTAACATGGTATGGGCAGCTTATGGGAAGACCACAGCTTATTGCATGGCTGATACAGTTGGATTACTGGTTTAAGGAATATAAAGTAACAATAGTTTAACTAAAAAAGGTGTGTTGGAAGAATACCCTCTTCCTGCACACCTTATTAATTTGCATTATTAATTCTGAATTTCGATATGCTAAAAATACTTACTGTCAAAACAACCACCGCTGTAAAAAACAGCATCTGCATATTACCAATTGAAAAACCTACCGGAGAAATTCCTCTGGTTTCCGTTACCTTAATAAAGAATGAACCTATTAAAGTGCCTACAAACCCAATAATACCGTTAACTGCTGATGAAAAACCCATGTATACCGTTTTATTATCGGCAGGAGAGTAACTGTACTGCAAATTGTTCACAGATATGTTTACTCCTGAAATTGCAGCTCCACCGAGGATATGAGCTATAGGCATCAGAATATATACAGTGTCCGGATTTATGAAAAACCAAGTTAGAAAGCTTAAAATCTGTAGAACAATCATTAGCTTCATAATATAGAGCCATGATTTTTTATCTGCAATTCTTCCCCAGAATCTGACGGATATAACACTTGTAATTGAAGCCAGAACGGCCATAGCCGTAACAAGGCCATATCGTAAATGAAGGGTCGATACCATATAAACCGAGGTAAACGGGAAAGCAATCTGATAACCTAAATTCCATAATAGAGTTATGAAAGTTATTTTCATAAAATTCTTGTTTTTAGCTGGTAGTGTAAATAAATTCTTAATTGAAACCCCTGATTTTAAAACAGGATTAACCGGCTCTTTAATTTTTGAAAACAATATAATATTTACAAAAGCCGTAACAATAACAAAAGCGTATAATACAATAAATCCGGTAAATTGGTGTCCTATCTGCTCAAATTTATCGAGAACCTGTCCCATAAGAAGGGTAACAACAGTAACTGTACCCAAAACTATTGATTCCCGTTTGCCATAATAGGCACCTCTAATTCTTTCAGGGGTTATATTCAGAAGCCACGTCTGTGCGTATGGGATTGTAAAAGCCATAATTAAGTTAGCAATGAAGAATACCCATATCAACAATTGAACCCTTACTGTTTTGTATGGACTTATAAAAGGTATAAGTATCATCAGCCCCATCATTAATCTTCCAATAAAACATAGCATACAGGTCAGCAATTTTCTGCTTTCCAGCTTCTCAAGAACTATAGGAGAAAACACCGTCACTATTCCCGCCAATACCGGAATCGCAGCTATAATTCCCGACTGTTCATTGCTTGCGCCAAGGTATTTAGCAAATCCAACCAAAAAAGCTCCGCTGGTAAGGGTAAGAATACTTCTGGCGGTACAGCCTTCAAAAATAGATATATTCCTTGAAACCCTCATATCTTCTTCGGAAAGGCTTTTTTTATTAAAATAAATTTCCCTGAACTTTAATAAATTCACGGCTATGTACACCTCTGTTTTATAAGAAATACAACTTGTCCAAATAAAAAGTTGACATAAATTATTATATATCATAAGTACGACTTGTGAAAAGAAATTTATCTCCATTTGACTATTTTTTGTTCTAATAGATCAATCAAGAAAAACAGTGCTATCCCTACAGAAGACAACACTAAAATTCCCTTGTACATACTGATATAATCTATTCTGGTCCAGGCATCAAGAATATAGTACCCCATCCCCCATGAAGTACCATAAGCCTCGCAGAAAAAAAGAACAGACAGTGCAGAGCCTATTGTTACACGCAAGCTGGTTAATATACCCGGTATGATTTCAGGTACCACAATATGGTACAGAATCTGCCCTTGGGATGCCCCCATGCTTCTTATATTGTAGATACACTCTTTATCTATGCCGACAACGGAATCTCTTACGGTTATTATTATTTGAAAGATAATTATCATTGTTATAAGAATTATTTTGGAAGCCCCTCCCAAACCGAATATAGTCATAATTATAGGAAGCAGTGCTGTTTTTGGAACAGGATATGTGAAAAATACCAATGGGTTAAGAATTTTATTCCACATTTCCGATACAGCCATTTTATACCCTATTAATGACCCCAGTAAAAGTGCTATTGTTACTCCGGCAAATACCCTCCAAAGGCTTATACTTATATGCAGGAACATGGCCTCTTGAAAAAATAAATAAAAACTCCTGTATACCCTTATAGGGTTGGGAATTATCCTTGTTCGAAATGTTAAGTATATTGCATACCATATCAAATTTATAAATAACATACCCTCAGCATACACTGTTACTTTCTTCTTCACCGTACCCCTCCCATTCTTCCTTTATCAGCTGTCTTACTATTGCCGCAAGCTTTGTGTAACGGACTGCCGACCTATCGTCATATTCACTACTTAAAGTTGTAATATCAGCAATAATCTTTCCCGGAGAGGCTGAAAGTACAATTACCCTGTCAGCCAAAAAGACAGCCTCTTCTATACTATGTGTAACAAGTACTGCCGTAGCCTTGAAATCCCTTAGAACACAACGTAACATATTTTGTGCATATTCACGTGTTAGGGCATCTAATGCCGAAAAAGGTTCATCCAGTAACAATAAATCCGGCTTTATCATAAGACTTCTAGCCACTGCAGCCCTTTGAAGCTGTCCTCCGCTAACTTGTGAAGGATACCGGTCCATTATATCTTCTATTTCCATTCTTCGGGTTATTTCTAGCAGTCTTGAATAAACTTCCCTATCCAAAGGAAGCTTTCTAATTTTTACAGGCAGCAGGCAGTTATTACGGATGGTTTTCCATCTCAGAAATCCGCTATTCTGAGGAATATATGCAATTCTGTGTAAGTTTGGCTTTAAATCCTCTCCGTCTAGCCTTAAACTACCCGTAAAGTTGCTTTGGACTCCTGCCATAATTCGAAGCAAACTTGTTTTCCCACAGCCAGACGGACCAATTATCGCACAAGTTTCACTATTGGCCACCTGTAAAGTTATAGGCCCTGCGGCAGAATGTTTCTTTCCCTTTGATTCATAGTAAACACTAACATCTGTCATTTCAAGCATAAGTTCACTCCTTTAGTGTAAGCCTGATAATATGGATTATATTTCTAATATATGCATGAGTATTACAAAAAATAAAAGATACCAAAAATCAAAGGGACTTGTTGATTTATGGATTAACATGGTATAATAGCACTGTGAGATTTCTGTTGATAAGTGTTTTCTGTCTTCCAACGAGGGAAGTCCGTTAGTGACTTTCCTTTTATTTATGTCAAATGGAAAATTCACAATACATAATGTTGAATGAATATTCAAAGATTAATAATAGTAAAGAAGGTGTAAACTTGGAAAAGGTTCTTATTGATATTGCCCTTATTCTGATTTTTACAAAAATAGGAGGGCTTGTAAGCAGGAAATTGAAAATGCCTGAGGTATTGGGCGCATTAATTGCAGGTGTTATTCTCGGCCCTGCGGTTCTGAAGCTTGTTGATTATACCGAACACATAAAGTTGCTGTCCGATTTGGGTGTAATTATGCTTATGTTTCTTGCCGGTCTTGAAACTAACGTGGATGAGCTGAAAAAAGCGGGAAAAACATCTCTAGTTATCGCCCTAGGTGGAGTAATTGTGCCATTGATACTGGGAACAGCGGCTGCGTATCTGTTTTTTACAAACTTCTGGGAAAACCTCTTTGTGGGTGTAATTCTAACGGCTACCAGTGTTAGTATTTCGGTTGAAACACTTAACGAGCTTGGCAAGCTCAATACAAAAGCCGGGGTAAATATCCTGGGAGCAGCTGTTATTGACGATGTTCTGGGTCTGATTCTCATATCAATCGTTCTTGCTGTATCCAAAACTGTGGGAAGCGGTGCATCTGGTTCAGATGCCGTATTAAGCCTTGTTCTGACCTTTGTTAAAATAATTGTATTCTGTGTAATTGCAGTAATTATGATTGTAATAGTGCCTAAATTTATTAATAAAATCAAGGCTGACAGTAGTCACAAGAGGGATCTTTTAACCTATGCCATAGCTATGGCGCTTATTCTGGCATTTATATCAGAATTGCTTGGTATTGCTGCAATAACAGGAGCATATATCTGCGGTTTGACGCTTTCACAATTCATACACAGAGAGTACATTGAGAAAAATGTCAAAGCTATATCATCGGGATTTTTGTCACTGATATTCTTTGCGAGCGTGGGTATAGCAGCGGATATCAAGGGGTTGAACTTCGAAGTTGTTCTTATTACACTTGTTATGTTTGTGATAGCAGTTGTTGGTAAACTCTTTGGGTGCGGAGGAGCGGCAAAGCTGTTCAAAATGAGCAAACGTGAATGTATTCAAATCGGAGTAGGTATGATTTCAAGAGGTGAGGTTGCAATTATTACAGCAAACATTGGAATGCAAAACAAGATTATCTCCGAGGAAATATACATTCCAACACTGATTGTAGTTATACTTACAACAGTAATAACCCCTGCATTATTAAAGATTGTATTCAGCTCAAAGCACGGTTTGAATGATTCAGCAGCCTAATCTTGTCACCTATTGACTAGCCGTAAACCTTTTGATATTATCTATGTAAACAAAATAGTATATAGTTTTATAGGGTTCCGCAGTTAAAATTAATAGCTGGTCTGGTCCAAGATAAAACGCACAGTTTTCTGTGTTCACGGAAGGATAAAAGCCTGGGAGATATTTTATATTAATATCATCCCAAGGCTTTTTTTATTTTTATTATAAGGAGAGTTTAGCATATGAAATGGATAATGCTGATAGTTGCGGGTATGCTGGAAACGGGCTGGGCGGTAGGGTTAAAATATTCTCATGGATTTACAAAACCTATACCAAGTATTTTTACTATAGCGGGTATGATAGCAAGTTTCTTCTTTTTATCATTGGCACTAAAGAATCTTCCCCTTGGTACGGCATACGCAATTTGGACCGGAATTGGTACAGTTGGTACTGTAGTTTTAGGAATAATATTATTTAAAGAGCCTATTGATATAATAAGGCTGATTTGTATCGGGTTTATAGTAGTTGGAATAGTAGGGTTAAAGGTTGTATCTACACATTAATGTTCCGTTTGCTTCCAATACGTAAAAGGGGCTGTAGCAAAACAGAAAGTTGTTCTGTTTTGCTACAGCCTTTTACATGGTTATTCAAATCTATACCTTTAAACTTGTCTCTTTGATCTTTAATTTACTTAAATACAGGTCATCTGCTTTCTGGAAGTCCAATTCTGACTTAACAATCTGGAAATCAGGATATCCGTAGGCTCCCATTTCCTCAAGATCACAGCCCTCAATCTCAACCTCCGGACTAACTCTTATACCCCAAACCTTGTCAAGGAGCCTCCAGAATACATATGAGCCTCCGAAGCCCCACACTATAAGAACTCCTACTGCTATCAGCTGTGCAACCAGCTGTGAAGCGTCTCCGTAGAATAAGCCTTTTACTCCCCCTGCTACACCGTTAATACCGTCACCATAACTCCCGTCTGAAAATAGCCCCACACATAGAACTCCAAATACACCGTTTACAGCATGAACTGAAATAGCTCCCACCGGGTCATCAAGCTTCAGCTTGTTTTCTACAAAAGCAACAGAAATACAAACCAGTATTCCGGCCAGCGCACCTATTATAAAAGAAGATATGGCATTAACAAATGCACATGGGGCAGTAATTGCCACCAGACCTGCAAGTGCTCCGTTACAAGTCATGGAAGGGTCAGGTTTTCCGTATTTACCCCACATATAAAACATTGCAACCAGCCCCCCTATAGCCCCGGCTATCATAGTGTTTGTAGCAACAACCGCCAGTCTGAAATCTCCGGCATTAAGGGTCGAACCGGCATTGAAGGAAAACCAGCAAAAGAACAGAATAATCGTCCCTACCACCGCCATGGGTATATGGTGTCCTGGAAATGCTCTTGCGGTACCATCTTTTTTGAACTTTCCTATTCTAGGCCCTATGACTATAGCCGCCGCAATAGCCATCATACCACCCATAGAGTGGACTACTGCAGATCCGGCAAAATCAACAACCCCATGACCTAAGCCAAAGTTTTTGCCAAGGGTAGCCATCCACCCTCCGCCCCATACCCAGTTTCCAAACAAGGGATAATATATCATTGATATGAAGAAGGAAGCTATTACAACAGCCGAATATTTTACTCTTTCTGCAACTGCTCCAGTTGGAATAGTACAAGTAGTGTCCATAAACACCATTTGGAAGAAGAATAAAGCGTATATCCCTGCATCATAGGTTCCTCCGCTCTGCAGGAAGAATCCCTTATACCCTAAGATTCCTCCAAAACCGGGGATTGAAACCATGCCATTTAAAACTGATCCGCCTGTTCCCAAGCCAGCGGCTCCTCCGGAGCCTCCGAACTGTAATGCGAAGCCTACCAGAAAATACCCCACCGCACCGACAAGAAAAACCATTAAGTTCATTGTTATCGTATGAGCGGCATTTTTACTTCGGCAAAAGCCTGTTTCAACCATTGCAAATCCACACTGGAAGAAAAAGACCATAAATCCGGTAATCATAATCCAAACAAAGTTAGCACTGTATTGAGCTCTGCTTGCAGCGTTGGCAACATCCGAAAGGGTTTCCTTACCTGTTACAGATGTATATGAAGCACCTGTAGGGTCCCCTGCTGCCATAACAACAGTTGAAATAAATAGTGTAAGTATAGCAACTACTGAAATAAAACTTAATATTTTTGCAACTCTTTTCATCGTTATCCCCCATTTCATTCTGAATTTTAATATATAAACTGTTTGCTTATCTCGCAGTCTTTTGTTTTCTGAAATTGCTCCATGAAAATACTGAAGTTTCCTTATATAGCTCTTTTTTTAGTTTTAAAACCGAAAGCAGGTATCTGAACCCCAGATATACAACAGCCACGCCGAATAATATCCCGGAGACATTTGTGTTTATTACTTTGAAGGTTATATCGTTTATCCAGCTGTAAAAAATGAAAAATATACCTGAGAGGCATATACCTGCTGACAATGCGGTCAGTAAAATAATAAAAGCTTTTTTATATTGCATCTTCACCACTCTCACTTGTTCTTATTTTCACAGCTTCTTCAACGTTATACACAAAAATCTTTCCATCGCCTACGTTACCTGTTTTAACCCTCTCTGTAACCTTTTGTATTATTTTCTCGACTGCATCATCGTGGACAACAGTTTGAACCATTACTTTAGGAAGAAGATTTATTGTAATCTCGGCGCCTCTGTATATTTCTTTTCTTCCCTTTTGATGCCCGCAGCCTGAAACCATTAACACCGTCATACCGAATATTTGTGATTCATTTAATATTTCCTTCACATCTTCCAGCTTTTCGGGTCTGATAATCATTTCGATTTTTTTCATAAAAACTCATCTCCTTAATCTATTGATAAAAATAAAAAACACCGGATTTCCTCACGGAAACCGGCGTCATTGCCAAGTATTGGTTATATATAAATATAAAAAATGCCAATTCTGATTAAAATACAGAATTGGCATCGTTGCCTACTAAAAAATAAAATTTTATAACCATATATTACCATATGTGCTTCCAGTTTACAATAGCATTTATGAAATTTATTTAAGCTTTTCCTTCAAATCATTTTCTGTAATCTTTTTATTCAGCAAGTGTTCCCTTTCAGCCCACTCTATAGTAGATTTCAATTCGCTATCAGCAGGAAGTCCGGCTTTTCTGTAATCCGGCAGTACAATACTTCCCTTCATATCCTTTGGGTATCCAATAAATTTAATTATTTCGTCTTGATACTCTTCTATTGGATTTTCCTTTAGATATTTGACAGATTCATTATAGGCTTCATTCAATTTTTTAATTACTGATGTTTTTTCTTTAATTGTAGTATCTTTAAAGGCAATTACATTGCTGTAAATACTGTTTCTATAAGCAGAATCCAGTACAACGGCACCTTGTTTAATTGCCATTGAAGAAAAAGGCTCGGGAAGCAAAGCAAGCTGAACCTGGTTATGCTGTAGCATCTCCAGACGAACCGGGATGGAAGGCACTGCCACTTTTTCAACTTCATCAATACCGATACCGTTTTTATTCATAATTTTATCCAGTGCGTACTCAATTATGGTATTTTCAGATATTGCAACCCGGTGTCCTTTTACTTCTTTTATGCTTTTTATGCCAGATTGCTTACTTGCCAAGAGTATAAAATCTCCGTCTGTAACTCCTGTTATTTTCACTTTAAATCCTGCGTTTTGGTAAAGGCAGACAGCTACCATGTCACATAAAACACCGTCAATGTTCGAGCTTTGAAATGCCGCGTCCCTTTCTCCGGCACTTTTGAACACCTCCATATCTACGCTTAACCCATATTTATGAAAAATACCCTTGTCCCGGGCGATTATGTAGGGTATAGCATCAACTGCCGGCGTAAGGCCTATTTTCAAGTGTTCTCCGCCTTCTTGGCCCTTTTCATTTTTACATCCACAGGCAGCAATAATAGATAAAAAGGCTAATGCTGCACAAAGAATTTTTAAAATCAATTTATTTCGCATATGTTTCAACCTCCATAAAAGCACTATATTACACATTTATCTTTTTTATGAATAATAAAACCCCCGATTACTACAGCCATTGTTGCTGTAGTAATCGGGGGTTTCGTGCTGCTGCATATAAATAGACTATTTTGCTGCCAGCTTCTGATTAAGGTTATTTAAAACAGTAGTGACAAAGTCAGACGTTACTTCTCCTTTCGGATTAAAATTGCCCTTGTCATCCAGCTTTATAACATCAAACCCGACCAAAGCATTAACTGCATTTTTTGACCATGATGCAACCGAATTAATGTCTGCGATCTCAGGCTTTGCAGTCGGAAGCTGTACACCGCTTAAAGCTGCTATTTTACATATAAACACCGCAAGTTCTTCTCTTGTCAGTTTTCTATTTTCATAGTAGTTTCCCTTTTTATCTGGTGTTATCAATCCCTGCTGCTTAGCGATTTCAAGAGGGTTTGGAGCACCTGCAAGAACCAGTTCAAAGAATTGGCCTCTTGTAATAGTACTAGTTTTGGTATCCTGTCCCTGCTCCAAGGCTACTATATTATCATAAAGCTCCTTGTTTTCACTAAGTTTTTCCTTACTTCCTGCCGTAGAATATGTTCCGCTTTTAAGCATGTTTTCAATCATGGAAGCCGTATCCTTGACATCATTGACGGTAACAGATTTAATTTCTTTCAATATCTGTAAGATATCCTCTGATTTAATACCCATCAGATAGTAACCAAGTGCAGTATTGGCACCTGATATTTCTCCGGAAGACACAGTGTAATTGCTGAAGGACTTTAAGATATAACTATCCAGCTGTTCCTGTGTAAGATTAATATTCTTAATAAATTCCGGCAATCCGTTGTATACCTCAAAGGTTTCCTTAATATTTGGGTCACGGTAGGATGCAAGCATAAAGCCTTCATCACCGAACTCAACTATGTTGTCATACGCACCATAACCGAATCTTATCTTTGGAGTAATGTAGTTTTCGTTTATTACTGAACCTATTGGAATATATTTTCCGTTAAATACAGTTCCCATTTTTTCATATGTTGCATAAAGCATATTATATTGTACAGAGCCGTCTACAGATATACCCTCACTTTTTGCAGGCTTAGGAAGTTTTGAATAATCCTGTTTTGCAATATCCTTTGATGGTATTCCGAGGGTAAACTTCTTTATTGAAGTTTCAAATTTGCTAATACTGTTTTTATTTCCCGTAAAAGTTACTATTAAATTCTTTTTGTTTGTAACCAAGGCTTTAACATTATCCAGCTCTTTCAAGACCCCTTTAGGATTTTTGGAAAATTCTTTTTCCAATTTTGTAAGGAAATTATAATAATCAATAGCAGAAGCATAATTCAGATAGTTATATGCTTCATTGAAATATGATCTGCTTCTCATTACCTGTATACTTAAAGGGTTGCTTGTATATTGAGTTTTTATTTCTGATATCCGGGACTTGACTATATTCAAAATATCAGTACTTTTATTAACCTGTGTATTTAAAATGATGTCTTTGACAACCTCAAGCTGCTTGTCATAATCCCCTATTATACCGGACCAGGAAACATTTAAAACAGGAGAGTATTTTTTATAAGTTTTGTCAGTTACAACAGATAAATTGAATGATACTCCGTTGATATATCTTGTCTTGAGATTACCCAACTCAGCCTTTTTACTGTTTTTGGTATCAAGATTTCCTAATAATTCCGTATATAGCTTTAAATAATGTAGCTTATCCGCAGGAACAGATGAAGTATCGAAATAAAGGCTGGTGGATTCCGTCTCCCCAACATTTGCTTCTGCAGATATCAATCTTACTCCGTCTGATTTAGATTCTTTAATATTATAATTTTTAACTTCCTCCGGTAAATCCGAAATCTTCACAGCCTGAATACTTTTAACTACATCTTTATTATCTTCCCTGCTGTTCCACTCGTTGTAGGTTTTTGTTTCATTTATAATTGTATCTATTTGCTGTTGGCTCATTGACGCCTTTAAGTCAGACAAATACTTTTTCTGTTCTGCTGCCTGCTTTTCTGAAAGTCCTGCCTCAGGAACAGTAGTAACCAGGGCGGTGTTTTTATTTTTTAAAAGGAATTTTTCTGTAAGAGCTTCAAAATATCTTTTGCCAGACTTAGCAGAAATAGACTTAATATTCTTGAGCATATTATTGTAAAAATCAATGCTGTCGAAATTGGCCCAGAAGCTGCCCATCTGTGTAGATAAATTTACGCCCAGATTGGGAGTTTCGGTGATATTTGATACTCCCCTTAATTCACCGGCAAGTACAGCATCAACATCAGCCGACTTAAAGCCCGACTTTACAATACTATTCAGGTATTTATCAATAAGTGCTTTAATATCAGCTTTTTTACTTTCATCAGTATTTTGAGCCGAGAAACTCAAAACGGGTATTGATAATCCGGTGTTGTAATTTATTACAATATCTCCTCCGAGTTTTTTATCCCTGAATTCCTGTTTTAATGGCGATGTGTCGCTTCCAATAAGTTCACTTAACACAGCTATTCCCAGTAAATCTTCATCGGACATATTTACAAGAGGAAAACAATAATCAATCTGGGAGGCATTTTTAGTATCGGTACCGGCAGCCACCGGATATTTAAAAGTTTTTTCAATTGTTTTCTTAAATGGCTCCAGCTTTAACTCATCGATCTTAATATCTTTTTTATCATACTTTGAAAGGTAACTATCATCAATCATTTTAAGAAAGCTTTGATAATCCACATTTCCGTAGAGAACCATAAGTGAATTGGAAGGATGGTAGTAAGTGTTATGGGTTTTAATTACATCCTCATATACCAAATCCTTTACCTTATCAGGGTCACCTCCGGATACAGTGGATTGCGTACTGTTGGGAAAAAGTGTTTTCATACCGTTGTATGAGGCAGCAGTAGATATATTCCCCAAAGCACCCTTCATTTCATTATATACCGTACCGCTTATATTTAGGTCCGCCTTGCTGTCTGCCATTTCATATCTCCAGGCTTCCCTTTTGAAAATATTCTTGTCGTTATATACTGAGGGATGATAAACACAATCCAGATAAACCTCTGTCAACTTTAAAAGCTGATCCTCACTCAGTGAAGAGACAGGATATGTAGTAAAGTTTTGAGCGGTAAATGCATTTATAAAAGTAGAATATGTCTGATTTAAAATTGTAAATAGAACGTTTTTCATAGGATATTTCTGTGAGCCGGATACGGTTATATGCTCCAGCACATGATTTACTCCCGTATCATTGAAGGCAGGTGTTTTGAATGAAATATCAAAAGCCCTGTTGGTATCCTTATTTTGTATAAAAATAAGCTTTGCACCTGTTTTTGCATGCTCAAATAAAACAGTTTTACTGTCGATTATTTCCATATTCCCAACTTCCTGAACCTTGAAGCCGGACACTACCTGCCCTACCTCCGGCAATGCCTTGAGTTCCGTTTGAGCAGCACTTACACAGGGTGCAGCATTGAGAAATAGGCTCAAAATTAAAACAAATGACAGCATGTACGAAACAACTTTTTTCATCACTCTGATCTCCTTTTATTATTTTCTAATCCTTAATTTGTAAAACTATACGATAATAATAAGAATTTGTCTTACAAAGTTTTCTAAAAAAGGTTAGTAAAATTAGTTTACATTAACATTTATGACAAGTCCATTCTTTTACATAAGATGCTTTTATAATGTACTCAAATGAATAATCTAAATTAGTGTTTCCAACAATGAGGCTGTTAAAAATACAATGCTTATAATCTGATTTAATGAATATGCGGTAAATGAATATACCTCGTCTCCTGTATCATCAGGTTTTCTAACATTGGCGACAAGTGAATGTTCTATAGCGAAAAGTACTGTTATTATCAATAGTCCCGAAAAATATATTGTTCCAAGCTGACTGCTGATTATCCCTAAAACAAGCAGGAAGATACAGGATATGAGATGGAAGGCACTTGATATATGGAGTGCCCTGCGTATACCGAATTTCACAGGAATTGATCGAAGGTTGTTAGCCTTATCAAACTCATAGTCCTGTATACCGTATATTATGTCAAAGCCAGCTACCCATAAAGTATTTGCAACACCCATTATCAACGGAGTTACAGATAAGTTCCCTGTTACGGCAATCCATGCACCCACCGGAGCCGCAGCTGTTGTAATCCCTAAAATAATATGACAGAGCCATGTAAACCTTTTTGTATAGGAGTAGCCTGTCATAAATACAAGAGCAAGAGGTGCCAGAATAAGGCAAAGCATGTTCAACATGGCCGCAGAAACAAGCATTATTGCAAAAGAAGCCGCCGCCAGCCCATAGGCTTCACCCTTGCTAACCTGTCCCTGTGGAATCTGTCTTACTGAAGTTCTTGGGTTAAGCTTATCAATTTCTGCATCTATAGCCCTGTTAATGGCATTGGCACCTGTTCTGGCACCCATGAATGCCATCAATATCCAGAATACTTTCCAGGCACTTGGAAACCCATTTGAAGCCAGCAGCATGGAAATAATTGCAAAGGATAAAGAAAATATGGAGTGAGAAAACATTACTAGGGTTCCATAGTCAGATATTTTTCTTATTACTTTTGAAGCAAGCATATTTCCTCCTTTATTTAAAAACCGTATTCCTTCCACCTTTTTGTAACCAATGCCTTTATATCCTCTGACATGGCTATTTCATCGGGCCAGATACGGCTATAGCCTTCCTCCGGAAATTTTATGGTAGCGTCAATACCTATCCTGCATCCATAATGTCTTTGATCAGAGGCATGATCCAGTGCATCAAGAGGGCCGTCAGACAATACTATATCCCTCCTGCCGTCAATATTGTTGAAAACCTTCCATGCAACCGTTGATAAATCATGAGGATTTACAGATTCATCCACAACTATAACCATTTTTGTGTACATCATCTGCCCTGAACCCCAAATTGAGTTCATTACCTTTTTAGCATGTCCCGGAAACCTCTTTTTTATTGAAACAATAACGCAGTTATGAAATACACCCTCAAGAGGAAAATTCATATCAATAATCTCCGGGAATTGGATTCTTAATAAAGGAAGAAACAGTTTTTCAGTTGCCTTACCAAGGTAACAGTCCTCCATGGGAGGTTTGCCCACAACAGTAGCAGGATAAATAGCATCCTCCCTGTAGGTCATACATGTCAAATGAAAAACCGGATACACATCAGCAAGAGAATAATACCCTGTATGATCTCCAAAAGGGCCCTCAATACGAAGTCCCTCACTTGTATCCACATACCCTTCCAGAATGAAATCAGCATTTGCCGGGACATAAATATTATTTGTTATAGACTTAACCAAGGATACGGGCTTTTTTCTTAGAAACCCCGCAAATAATATTTCATCTATATATTGGGGAAGGGGAGCGGTTGCAGAATAAATAACCACCGGGTCACAGCCTATAGCCACAGACACAGGCATTATTCCTCCGGTATTGCGGTACTTGTCATATATATTCCTGCCGTCCTTGTGGAGGTGCCAGTGCATTCCCGTAGTTTGGTCATCATACACCTGCATACGGTACATACCCATGTTTTGTATGCCTGTTTCAGGGTCTTTGGTTATAACCACAGGCAAAGTGATAAATCTGCCTCCATCCCCGGGCCAGCATTTAAGTATTGGAAGCTTTCCCAAATCGGGACTGTAATCAATTATCTGCTGGCATTTTCCTTTTGTAGGAAGCTTTATTGGAAAAACAGATGTCAGCTGCAATAAAGACGGAACCGCTTTTACGGTTTTTATAAACCCCGCATAATTTGCCGCATCTATAAAATCTCCTATTTTCCCCGCAACCTCCTCAATATTTTTAACACCAAGTGCGAGGTTCAACCTTTCATAGCTACCGAAAGTATTTATAAGTAATGGAAATTTTGAGTCTTTCACCTTTTCAAATAGAAGAGCCGGACCACCGCTCTTTACCACTCTATCTGTTATTTCCGTTATTTCGAGCTCAGCATCAGCTGCTGACTTTATTCTTTTAATAAGTGCTTTTTCTTCTAGTTTTTCTATAAATTCATGGAGGTCTGAATAAGCCATAAATTCTCCTTTCTTTTAAAAATCAAGCCTTATGAAAATATTGACCTGTCAAGGTTAAATTAAACAAAATAGAACCTCTTAATGTGAATTTCTTTAAAAAATCTGGATATTCTAACAATGTAAATTAAATGAAACTTAGTTGAATCAAGGAGACAAAATATATGCCACAGAATCTTATTGAAAAAGCATTTTCAAGGCCGGTAGAATCTTATTGGATTGGGTCAACACCCAAAACTGAATATCCGGAGTTGAATGAAAATATTAAAACCGATATTCTGGTTGTAGGAGGCGGAATAACCGGGATAGCAACAGCATATTTGCTTCAGAAGGAAGGCTTGGATGTTGTTATAATAGATGCCAACAGAATTGTCCATTCCACTTCGGGGCACACCACAGCAAAGATAACTTCTCTCCACAGCGTAAAATATGCAAAACTGATAAAGCAGTTGGGAGAAGAAGGTGCGGCAAAGTATGGAGAGATCAATGAAAAAGCCATATCAATGATTGAAGATATAATAAAAGAAAACGATATACAATGTGACTTCAGCCGACAGCCAAACTTTGTATATACAAAAGAAGAACAATATATAAACGTTATCGAGGAGGAGGTAAATGCAGCGAAATCTATTGGTCTTCCTGCAAGATTTGAAGCCTCCCTGCCTCTTCCCTTTGCTGTTCAGGGGGCAGTATGCTTTGATAATCAGGCACAGTTTCATCCCCGTAAGTATCTTTTATCACTTGCAGATATATTTGTAAAAAATGGCGGTCACATTTTTGAGAACACGGTAGCCCTTGACATCCATGAAGACCGTGAATGTACAACATCTACCCGAAGCGGATTCAGTATAAAATCAGACAAGGTAATAGTAGCAAGTCACTTCCCCTTTTACGACGGGTGGGGATTCTATTCTGCGAGAATGTACGCTGAGCGCTCCTATGCACTTGCGGTAAAATCACCTGTAATAGTTCCGTATGGAATGTATATCTCCTATGAAGAACCTACAAGGTCTATAAGGACCCAACCGGCAGAAGACGGAAATCAACTGCTTATTCTCAGTGGAGAACACCATAAAACGGGCGAAGACAAAAATGAGAAAGAACATTATACAAATCTTATAAACTTTGCAGAAACTGATTTTCACGCTACAGATGTGCCTTATCGCTGGTCGGCCCAGGATTATACCGTAATGAACGAAATACCATTTATAGGGCATATCACGGGTAAGAAAATGAATATCTTTGTAGCCACAGGGTTCCAGAAATGGGGTATGACAACCAGTCATGTATCAGCTATGATAATACGTGATATTATTGCCAATGGGAAAAGCGAAGTTGAAAATATATTTACCCCCTCAAGGTTCACTCCTGTCAGCTCTGCCAAGAACTTTATAAAAGAAAATGCAGATGTTGTTGACAATCTGGTTTCAGGAAAACTGGAATCGCCACCTATAGAATTTACATTACAGCCGGGTGAAGGCAAAGCAGTAAAGTACCACGGCAAAAAAGCCGGAGCCTACATGGACAATGACGGTAATGTTTTTATAATAGATACAACATGTAAGCATCTGGGTTGTGAAGTTAACTGGAATTCAGCCGAAAAAACCTGGGATTGTCCCTGTCATGCTTCCAGATACAGCTATGACGGGACAGTGGTTGAAGGTCCTGCCATGAAACCTCTAGACAGGTTAAAATAAAATTCGGGCTTTATCCCTGTTAGTATGGTTCTGTGAATACTTTTGTTGTCTTTTTAATAAAACAAAAGGCATATATAAAATAATCCAAAGAAGGCAGCCAAGAAGAAGCGTAGGTATAAGGTACCAAGGACTTCCCACGTACTTTGCAAAAAATTCCATAGGTGAACCCGGTGCCGGATACTTTAAAAAAAAGTAATTCCCGTTTGTAGCTATATTAACAGGGGTAACCATCAAGGCAAAAGCTACCAACATTGCAACTGTTTTTGGAAGGCTCCGTATATCCGGTCTGAAGCCCATGCCAAAAACCATGAATATTGGGATAAAGCAAATGATTCCGTGAACCAACATACTTTGTATATATATAAATGAAAAGGACGGATAATAATATACGTCAGGAGTAAAAAGTGTTAATAAAGCCGGTGCCAGTCCCATAGCATACGAATACTCCATCAGCAATCTGCTTCTGGTAATAGTCATTATAGGAAGTATAATACACATAAGGCTGCACAAGTGAAGGGGTAACGTATACCCCCAGGAAAACTGCCCTACAGCGTTGTACCAAAGTATCTGTGCACATTCTGTTAAGGGCAGTAACAAACTGGCCAGTACAAGCAACCTCCACTTTTTTTCCTCGCTTTTATCTTTGAACAGGACAGTCATAATACACCACATGCAAGCTACCATACCCACAGCAAGAAGATGTTGTACAGAAAACAGAGAATTGTGAAACCTTGAGGGTATATTGTCTATGTAAGTAAAAAAATATCTGAACATATAAAAACCTCCTTGTCCTACTTTCCAGTATAATAAATTTATATTCTTTTAGACAAACATTTAATCCATATGTATACAAATTATTTTATTGACTTATAATCCAATTCAAGTAAAATATTATTAGACTAGTGAAGAAATCCTTTACACCTTAAAGGATATGGAGGTTAAGATGAGAAGAGATGAGATCAGTAAGGTAATTCTGTCCGAAAACGATATTCCAAAGCAGTGGTACAACATAGTTGCAGACATGCCGAATAAGCCTGCACCCTATCACAACCCAGCAACACTTGATATTATTAAGCCAGACGATATGAAGGCTATTTTTCCGGATGAAGTAATCAAACAGGAAATGTCCTCCGAGCGTTACATAGATATCCCTGACGAGGTTCGTCAAAGGTACTGCCAGTTTAGGCCAAGTCCTCTTTACAGGGCAAAAGCTCTTGAAAAACTGTTGGATACTCCTGCAAGAATTTACTATAAATATGAAGGAACAAATGCTACGGGAAGCCATAAGCTTAATACCGCAATCCCACAGGTATATTATAATAAACTGGCAGGCATAAAAAGACTTGCAACGGAAACAGGTGCCGGTCAATGGGGCAGTGCCTTAAGCCTTGCAACAAGCCAATTTGGATTGGAATGTTCAGTTTACATGGTCAATGTCAGCTATCAGCAAAAACCGTACCGACGTTCATTTATGAAAACCTTTGGTGCAAATGTTGTAGCAAGTCCCAGCACACTGACAAACAGCGGAAGAAGCATTTTGGAAAGAGACCCTGATTGCTCAGGTAGTCTTGGAATCGCAATAAGTGAAGCAGTTGAGGATGCAGCGACACATGCTGATACCAACTATGCACTGGGAAGTGTTTTAAACCACGTATGTCTGCATCAGACCATAATCGGAATCGAAGCGAAAAAGCAAATGGAGTATTTGGATGAATATCCCGACGTAATTTTTGCGTGTTGCGGAGGCGGTAGCAATTTTGCCGGTCTGACTTTCCCATTTTTGCAGGATAAGCTCAATGGACGCAACCTTAGGGCTGTAGCCGTTGAACCATCAGCATGTCCCACTTTGACAAAGGGTGTATTTGCATATGATTATGGAGATACCGCAAAAGCAGCTCCAATAACCAAAATGTATACTTTAGGACATGATTTTATTCCATCAGGTATACATGCAGGCGGGTTGAGATATCACGGCGATTCCGCCATTGTCAGCCAGTTGTATCATGACGGAATAATTGAAGCAAAAGCATACGGTCAGAAATCCGTTTTTGAAGCGGCAGTATCCTTTGCAAGGACCGAAGGAATAGTTCCTGCTCCCGAATCAGCACATGCTATAAGGGCGGCAATGGATGAAGCTATTCTGGCAAAGGAATCCGGCGAGGAAAAGGTTATTCTGTTCTGTCTCAGCGGACACGGATATTTTGATTTCGCAGCATATGAAAACTATTTTAACGGACTCATTGATGATATAGAATTTTCTCCGGAATCCGCAAATAAGAGTTTACAGAACTTGCCAAATATAAAGTAGTTTTATTATAAATAAACACCTGTACGCGAGTATAAATTGTATCAATGGAAGCTTGGTTAAAGATATTTGCAGTTGTTTATGGTTGAACACGGATATTTTACCGGAAAACCTATACGATGTAAGTTTTAGCGAAACCATGAATCATGGACGATGAATGTGAGCGACGGTAAAATATCCAAAGATGAGCCGCTAGAAACTCTTGCAAATATCTTAGAAGCAATCATTGATATAATTTTATACGGGAGTACCGGTGTTAAAACAAAAAAACTTTCTGTTTTGTCACAACCCCTTTTTATAATCTTATAGCTTTAGGACTTTTACGTCAAAGGGATCAAGTTCTATAACTCCTTGCCGTTCTTCCCCGGTAAGCATATCTGTGTAAATCCCGGTAAGAGAAATCTCTTCCTTTTTTGCATTGAAATTCATTATAAATATGTAGCGGTTTTGTCCATCAGTACGATGTTGGGCTGTTACTCCCCTTGGCAGCTTCGCTTCCATTGTACGTGTAAGTGATAACTTTTCCATAAGGGTATTGTAAAAATTATCAAGGAAATCTTCTCCTGTACGGGCTGCCATGTAGTAGGCATCTCCTTTTCCAAAACGGTTAACCGTAAGAGCCGGCCGCCCTTGGTAAAAATCGTCACCATACACAGCCAGAACCTGTGCAGATTCTGCGTGGATTAACTCACAGAAGTCCTGAACTCTATAAGAGCCGGAAAGGCCCAGAGAGTTTTTACTAATTAAAAGACTATTGTTTTCATCCGGGTGCAGAGCATCTATTTCCTCGCTCCAAATACCCGTGACTGTACGCAGCGGCCCCGGGAATCCCCCCAAATGACATAGGTCATTCTCATTTACAATTCCGCTCCAATAGGTGGTAACAAAGGTTCCTCCCTCCCTAACAAAAGCCTCAATACGCTCTCCGACGCCGGGATGGGTCATATAGAGCATAGGTGCAATAACAAGCTTGTACTGTGAGAAATCTTCTCTGGCACCTATAATGTCTACGGTTACCCCTTGCATCCAAAAGGCTGTATAATGTAATATACAGGTTTCCTCATACTGTATCCTGTCACGAGCAAGTGCCTGTGCTTCCTCTATGGCCCATCGGTTTTCCCAATCAAATATTATAGCAACCTGCGGATGAACCGTAGTTCCCACAAGTTCATCCAGTTTTTCAAGTGCTTGCCCCACCTGTGAAACATCCCTGAACACACGAGTGTTCTCATGTCCCACATGATCTACCACCGCACCATGGAATTTTTCAAAGCTCCCCCGTGATTTTCGCCACTGAAAGTACTGAACTGTGTCACTGCCATGGGCCAATGCCTGCAATGACGATAGCATATGCATGCCGGGGCGCTTTAGCTTGTTTACCTTTTGCCAGTTAACAGTACTTGGTGTACTTTCCATCATCATAAATGGTTTACCCTGTTTGAGAGACCTGTTAAGGTCATGGATAAAGGAAGTTCGTACACCGATTTTCCAATCCGGTTGCTCCGTGGTGTGCCAGGTGGGATAACTATCCCAGGAAACCACATCCAGCTCTTTTGCAAGTTCCCTGTATTCTATACCCGGAAAGGTTCCCATCATATTTGTAGTAACAGGAACGTCCGGTGTTAATTCCCGTAAGGGTTTTATTTCGTTTTTAAAAAAGTCAATTGTCTGGTGTGAGACAAACCTCTTCCAATCCAGAATAAGTCCATGAGTCTCATTCTCACCCCGTGGAGATGGCGACTCAATTTGTGACCAATCTGTATACCGGTGTGCCCAGAAGCCCGTCCACCACTCATGGTTGAGCTTTTCAAGGTCACCAGCATACTTGTTTCGAAGAAAACTGCGAAATGCTTCCTGACATAACGGACAATGACATTCCCCACTGTATTCATTTGAGATATGCCATAAAATTAGTGCGGGATGCTTTGCATAACGTTCCGCCAACATACGATTTATCCGGCTTACCTTTTTACGGTAAATTGGTGAGGTAAAACAATGGTTATGACGTCCTCCATGTAAATCCTTTAACCTGTCGGCCTGAGTACGCAATATTTCCGGGTATTTTTGCGACATCCAGTTGGGTTTTGCACCGCTAGGAGTAGCCAGAATAGCAGCCATTCCGTTTTGGGCAAGCCTATCCATAATACTGTCCAGCCAACCAAAATTATACTTGCCCTCTTCCGGCTCCAGTGCCATCCACGAAAAAATTCCAACCGTCATTGCATTACAGTGGGCAAGCTTCATAAGACGAAAATCCTCATCTATTATCTTTGGCGTCTCCAACCACTGCTCCGGGTTGTAATCTCCACCGTGGAGGATATGAGGAAACTTGTTGCAAATAGGCATATATTTATCCATCCCTTAACTCTCCTTTTCAATCCTTGTAGTCAAGTCCGGCATTTCGCCCCAATAATCCCTGGGTTTTCGTCCCACATAGTATTTAAACTTCCTATAAAAATAGTCTATATTCTTGTATCCTACCATATAAGAAATTTCATAAACCTTGTACTTCCCTTCCGCAAGCATTTCTTTTGCCTTGCGAATTCGGACATGATCAAGATAGGAATTAAAGCTCTCGCCTGTTCCGCTTCTGAAAATTCTACCAAGATAAGAGCTGTTATAGCAAAAAATCTTAGCAAGAGATTCCAGCTTCAAATCCTTGGAATAGTTAGCCTCAATATACATACAAAGTCTCTTTACTATATTGTCTCGGGAGTTATTTCCTATCTGCTTCATAAAGCATAGAAATTCACTTAATATATAATCTGTAATTTCGTGCAAGCTCTGTTTTCTGTATATATCATGAATTATTCGTCCGTCATCCGGAATTATAAGGTTGTGGTAGTTTTGAGACAACATATCCCGAACTCGGATAAAAATATTGGATAGTACTCCCGCAAACCGGTCAGGATGCAGATTAAGCCTATGGTATTCCGACTCGAAGCTCCGCATTTTCTTTTGCAGCAATTCCTCTTGCCCTATTTCAATATAATCGTAAAAAGCCTCAATATATTCCTTTATGTCAATAGAATCAAGGTTGACTCCGTCTGAAAAATCCCCATATACGTCATCCCATAAGACAAGGTTCCCCGATTGCTGGTAATAGAAACTATGCTGTTGTATCTTTTTTGCGTCTGTATAAGAAAGATGGAGTTCATCCGCCGTACTGCATGGCCGACCTATAGAAACAAATAAATCAGGAACCTTTCGGAAAATATCTCTCATAAGCACGGAGAAGCGTGTAATACCTCCTCCCTGCAGCAGAACAACCCATAAATCATCGATATAGATAAACCGTATCTCTTTTTCAGAATCAAAAAGAGTCGGTATTTCTATATCAGACTGTACTGCTTTTATGACAGCAACACGGTAAACATTATCATATAGTTTAAGCTCACTAGGGTTTACTGAGTCCGTAGTCAGCTTACCACAAATAAGGTCTGTAAGCTGCTTTTCATAAATAAGATTCATACTGGATTGAATACTTTCAAGCTTTTCCTTTTCAGCTAGAATTGTTTTGCGTACCTTAACAATGGCCTCTTGCAAATCGTCTTCCTCTATAGGTTTTAGCTGAAAAGAGGAAACACCGGATTTTATGGCACTGCGGGCATATTCAAAATCGGAATAACCTGTCAAAATAATAACCTTGCCGTCAAATCCCCCTTCCCTTGCCTTTTCAAGCATTTCAGTTCCATACAGCCCCGGCATCTTGATATCGGTAATACATAGGTCCGGGTTAAGTTCAAGCAGCATACGAAGGCCCTCATGTCCGTCCGCTGCTTCGCCGGCTATCTCGTAACCAAGGCTGTCCCAATCAATGATAGCCTTTAGTCCAGCCCTCACTGCCGGCTCATCGTCAATGATTAAAACCTTGAGCATTCGGCTTACCATTCCTTTCCTAAGATATTTTGGTTTTTTACAGGCTGTTCCGGAAAAGAAATCCATACAGTTGTTCCTGTTCCGGGACTGCTGTCTACCCTGATTCCATAGGCTTCACCGTAATAAAGCTTGATACGCTGATTGACATTTGAAAGTCCAATGCTTTTCCCTGTCTTTCCACCTGCTTCCTTAATCTTACGGTGAACCTCCTCCAGCTTTTCCGTTTCCATTCCAAGACCATTATCCTTTACCGTTACCAGTACATTTTCATACTGCCTATTAACGATAATGTCAATTTTTCCACTTCCCTCCTTTTGCTCCAGTCCGTGTACAAAAGCATTTTCAACAATAGGCTGTATCAACAAGGGTAGTACCTTTAGAATTTTCTCATCAATACCGTCCTGAACATCAATGGTATAATCTACCCGGTCAGCAAAACGGAACTTCTGAATTTCCAAATAATTACGAACAAAATCCAACTCACTTTTTAAAGGCTGAGGATTGTCATCAAGCTCCAGCAGACTTCGCATAGATTTCCCCAAAAGTTTTATTACAGTGGCAATTTCACGTTGCCCGCAGACATAAGCCTTCATCCGTATACTTTCAAGAGTATTAAACAAAAAATGAGGATTAATCTGACTTGCCAGCATCTTGAATTGCGCCTCATTCTGTTTTGTCAGAAGCTTTTGCTGTTGGAGCTTGTGTTCATAATTTTCCTGTAAAAGCTTTTTCATATCACCAATCATTTTAATCAGATCTGTGTACAGTTCCGCAATCTCATCGCTACCGCTGATACCTGGGGAAATATCCAGATCCCCGGACGCCGCCCTGTGAATCTGAGTTCTTATAAATAAAATACGCTCTGAAAAGCTTCCGGTAAATAACACCATAAGCAATACAGGTACTACAAGGCTGATGAGTGCGATTGCAATTCCTGTTATATATGTAGCAAACACCTGACGTGTTATGTCACTGGTAGGTGTTATATTGATAATCTGTATGGTACTGCGGGTTTTCTGAGGAAGAAAGGAGTCACAGACAATAAATACTTTTCGGTTTTCATAGGTTACATCTTTTAGAATTTGCTCTCTGTCACCCGAAACGGCAGTCAAACCCTTTATATCGATTTTTGTACCCAGCTTTTTACGGTCATCTGCCAGCACGATACGGTCATTATCAACAGTCATAAGCATGGTTGTCTTTTCATTCTGAATAACAGAGGTCAGATAACTGTAGCTTACCCTCATTACCATAACTGCATAATTCCCACTATCGTCAATGCGAATACGACGTACCAACGCAAGATAATAGGAATTGTTATCGCTGTTATAAAAGCACTGCCATATCATGTTACCACCACTTCGAACCGCAGCCTTGTACCAAGCCTCTTTTCTAATAGCCTCTGTGGTTTTAACAAAAAAACTGTTCTCACATATGGTACTATTATCTACGTACAGGGTAATAGCCTCTATTTGGCTGTAGTACTGTGTATATTCCTTTAGTGCAGGGTAATTTTTCCATGCATCTATAGACTCTAAAAAACTGCCGTATTTAGTTGAAATAATGTTTTTGAGCTGCTTGTCAAAATAGATTTTGTCAGATATGTTGGTCATAAGATATAACAGCTCGTTAACACGGTCCCTCACTCGAAGGGTATCTGTTTTGGCCTCGTTAACCATACGTGAGTAAACAAGATTTGACATGCTGTAGGTTAAATACAGGCTCACGAAAAATACCGGCAACAGCACGGAGATTACGTAGATACCGATCATTTTTTTGCGTATCCGAATATTGTTCCAACCTTCTTTCAAACGCTTGATGAACACGATATTTATTCCACCCTCGCCGACACTGATAATTTCTTATATTATAGGTTTATTATAACAATATTGTAAACCACATACAAACCTATTTCTATACATATCAGAGTATAAGAGTCATAGCTATGGGAAGATTACGGGATGAAGTACCAATGTATATTGTATAGTCCCCCGGAACCAAAACCCATCCTGTACTAATACAGAATTCCGAGAAAGTTCGTTCATCAAGTTTAAATGTAATGGTTTTGGTTTCACCTGGATTCAGGTATATCTTTTCAAAACCTTGCAGAGTACGTATAGGAGAGCCGGCTTTCCTCGATGGCTCTACATATAGCTGGACTGACTGTGCGCCTGCCCTAGCCCCGATATTGGTTATCTCAACGTTTATTTCATACTCCTTGCAGGAGCCGGAAATCTGTCTTAATGTCCCCTTCGCCAATGAAAAAGTAGAATAGGACAAACCGTGACCAAACGGAAAAAGCGGAGGGACATTGTATGTATCGTGATAACGGTATCCTACAAAGAGGCCCTCTGTGTAACAAACCTTCTCGCCTCCGGGATATTCACCCAGTGCCTTAACTCCTGTATCCTCCTCTTTCACAGGAATTGTGAAAGGGAGATGTCCGCTTGGATTATAATCTCCGAATAAAACTTCCGCCAACGCCGTTCCACT
The DNA here is from genome assembly GCF_000244875.1 of Clostridium sp. BNL1100. Lineage (NCBI taxonomy): Bacteria > Bacillati > Bacillota > Clostridia > Eubacteriales > Clostridiaceae > Clostridium > Clostridium sp. BNL1100. The sequence goes on along the minus strand of NC_016791.1, from coordinate 855,963 downwards.
GTGCATACCTGAAAAAAATCCCTGCATAACGGTTGGCGCATTGTTTATCCATCTGCTCATATCAAGCGGGGAACCGCTTAAGATTACTACTACTGTGTTTGGGTTTACGACAAGAATGCTTTTCAGAAGCTTATCCTGTTCGTACGGCAAAGTCATATCTGCCCTGTCACGACCTTCCGATTCCTGCTCGTGCCCGGTACCACCAATGAAAATAACTGCATCGGCAGTCCGTGCTGCCTGAATTGCCTCGTTCTCAAGGCGTATTTTAACATTTTTATATTCCTCTTGGGCAACTCTGGCCTTTTCCTCAATTTCAGCACGGGTTTTCTCATCAGCATTAGAAGGTATGTGAAATTCATGCTTAGAATATGTCTCATCAAGGCAACCCGGATAATATGATACTTTTACTCCCCCTGCCAATCTCATCACTATGCCGGATAGAGGTGTAACCTCATATAGTGCCTTGACCGCCGCACTATCTCCGCCGGTGGAATGTTTTTTGTCTGCGTTATTACCAATAACGGCAACTGTTTTTATTCTGTCTGCATTAAGAGGGAGTACCCCTTTGTCATTTTTTAACAGAACAAAACTCTCCTTAGCTGCTTCAAGTACTGTCTGTTGGTGCTGAGGCAGATTGAAGCCACCTCGTTTTCGGTCTTTAGAGAACATATTCAGTCTGAACATCAATTTTAGAATTCTTCGTACCTTTTCATTAAGAATACTTTCAGAGATTTTTCCGTTTTGAACAGCATTTATAAGAGGTGTTGCAAAAAAGTAGTCCTCAAAATCAGAGGTTACGTTCATTTCAATGTCAAGGCCGGCTTCTGCAGGAGCCTCTGTATCGTGTACTGCTCCCCAATCCGAAACCACAACACCGTCGAACTTCCATTCCTTACGGAGGATTTCCGTAATCAACTCACGGCTGTGACTACAAAATGTACCGTTGAGCCTGTTATATGCAGTCATAACTGTAAGAACTCCTGATCTTACTGCTGCTTCAAATGCAGGAAAGTACAGCTCCCTAAGTGTACGTTCATCCACCTCAGCACTGACGGTAAGACGTTCTGTTTCCTGATTATTGGCAGCAAAATGCTTGACGCAAGCTGCCACGTCAAAGCGCTGTACACCTTTTATAAAGGCTGATGCAAGTTCTGCTGTCAACACCGGGTCTTCACTGAAGTATTCATAATTCCTACCGCATAAAGGTGTACGGATAATATTCACACCCGGTGCAAGGATAACGTCCTTACCACGACCTCGTGCCTCGCAGCCCAGTACCTCTCCTACCCTCTCCGTGAGGGTTCTGTTAAAGGTTGCGGCAAGAGCCGTGCAGGCAGGCAGGTATGTAACAAAATCCCAATTACCTCCTATCGTTTCCCATTGATTATCAGCAAACTCATTGCGTATGCCCATTGGCCCGTCAGAAAACACAAGGGGAGGAATCCCCAGCCTCGGTACTCCGCCTGTGCGGAATAACCCATTGCCGTGACACATGCCCGCCTTTTCCTCTAAAGTCATCATGGACAGTAGTTCCTCTATTTTTTCATCTATCCCGCTAAATTGCATTATATTCACTCCAAAATTGTAATTTTGTCCTGCCGTTATTCCAGAATTTCAATCGTATATCTGCCGACAAAAGCTGTTGGTATAAATATCTCCCCGTCCTGTTCCCTTACAATAGTTCCTCCTGTACACGCAGATACTTTAATACCGCAAAGTTTTAAACTCCACGGCTTTCCGTCTCCCCCTGCTATTACAGTGATTTCACTCCCTTTACGGGTTGCGGTGACATTAAGTGCTTCTTTTCCATCCTTCTCGTATACAGAAGTATTTGCATAAGCACCGTCGCAAAGAGGCGTCAGCAGCAAGCGAACATCCTGTGCATATTCATAGACCGTTTCTTCTTCGTTGCAGCCTGTAGCCAGAAGGCTGCCGGGACGGACATATACGGGCAGACTCATGTAATTGTGCTTTTCCCTGCGATAACTGCCTCCTGTAACAATTTCACCTGTCAGAAGGTTATACCACTCACCCTTAGGTAAATAATAGTCCACTAGTCCCGAAACCGTAAATACAGGTGCCACCAACAGGGAATCACCCAACATATATTGACGGTCAAGGGTAGTACACGCAGGGTCATCCTGAAACTCAAGAAACATTGCTCGAACTGAGGGCAATCCTTGCTGCGCGGCCTGAACCGCAGTTTTGTATATATACGGCATGAGACGGCATTTCAGCTTCGCAAAAAAGCGCAGTACATCCACTGCCTCTTCGTCGTATAACCATGGTACACGGTAGCTGGTACTGCCATGAAGACGAGAATGAGATGACAACATACCAAAGGCCAGCCACCGTTTATAAACATCAGCTGTGGCAGTATGCTCGAAGCCTCCGATGTCATGACTCCAGAAACCAAATCCGCACAAGCCTAATGACAGACCTCCTCGCAAACTTTCAGCCATAGAGGAAAAGTCAGCAGTACAATCCCCACCCCAGTGAACAGGGAACTTCTGGCTACCTGCTGTAGCCGACCTTGCAAATACTACCGCCTCTTTACCCGCTGATTTCAAAGTATCAAACACTGTCCTGTTATAAAGGTAAGTGTAGAAGTTATGCATCTTCTTAGGGTCTGAACCGTCGTAATATACAACATCCTCTGTAGGAATACGTTCTCCGAAATCAGTTTTAAAACAATCTACACCCATATCCACAAGGTTAAGCAGCTTTTTAGAAAACCACTTACACGCCTCAGGATTTGTAAAATCAACGATGGCCATTCCCGGCTGCCACATATCCCACTGCCAAACACTGCCGTCCTTTTTATGTATGAAATAGCCCTTTTCCATCCCTTCATCAAACAGAACAGACTCCTGTGAGACATATGAATTAATCCAGACACAGATATGCAGGCCCTTTTCCTTCAGATTGGATAACATCTTTTTGGGGTTAGGAAAAACATCTTTGTCCCAAATGAAATCACACCAGTTGAACTCTTTCATCCAAAAGCAATCAAAGTGGAATACGGATAATGGAATACGTCGCTGACTCATTCCATTAATAAAGCTTGTGACGGTTTCTTCATCGTAGTCAGTTGTAAACGAAGTGGAAAGCCATAGTCCGAATGACCATGCCGGAGGCATAGAAGGACGTCCTGTAAGAGCAGTATAGTTTGAAATCACTTCCTTACAGTCTGAACCTCCAATTACAAAATAGTCCAAGGATTCGCCTTCAACGGAAAATTGTGAACGGGATACTACTTCACTGCAAATTTCAAATGAGACAAGACCCGGATCGTTTACAAAAACTCCATACCCTCGGTTTGATATGTAAAATGGAATATTTTTATAGGATTGCTCGGTACAAGTACCTCCGTCCTGATTCCAAATATCAACCGTTTGGCCATTCTTTACAAAGGGTGTAAAACGCTCTCCCAAACCATATACACACTCTCCCACTTCAAGATCAAGCTGTTCCCTCATATAGGTTTGACCGCTTTCGTGCTTTATGTATGCAAGGTGCCTCCAACCACTCCCGGTCAGACGTTCACCACCACGATAATATTCTATAATAAAGCTGTTTTTATCAATACGAGCCTTAATACTTCCGCTTTCAAACCACACTGCATCATTATCTTCAATGATTGTCGGGGAGCTTCCGGGAGAATTAAGCTCAAAATAAGGCTCGGCTTTTTTTACTCCTTTATAGTGATATGCTCTTACATGAATTATATCAACCGCCGGAGAACTCAACTCAATAGTCAGTGCAGGGCCGCCTAAAGTATCTCCTCTGTGATTAATCGGGTTACAGGGTGCAAAAATACGTAATCTGTCCCCGCAGTTCTCAATACGGTATGCCTTGGACGGGTAATGTAGGGAATATCCTTCCTTGCTCATCCAATATCCATTAAGAAATTTCATGGTATAAAGACCTCCTGAAAAGTTTATCCGGCTATTTTATTCTTCTTATTCTCAATTATACAGTCCCATGTGTATATTTAAAACGTAAAAAATCACATTAAAAACACTGTAATAATTCTAGAACTTTTTGAAAAAGTATACTCACCTATAAATTTTACAGTGTTTTTGACTATTTTTTTAGGATATACAAATTTTAATGGGCAAGATACAATATTTTTGTAAAATATTACTAAACCCAAAAACATTTGGAGGGAAGCTTAATGTCCAATCCGTCTGGCAGCACCACTTACGTTAAATATAAAAAGAATAAGCACCGGGATAGATTTAAACTGTTTTTCATGGCTTTACCTTTTTTGATTCTTTGTTTTACATTTTCCTACTTACCTTTATACGGATGGATTTATTCAATGTTTGATTATCGTCCTCCATTCAAGCTGTATCAGTGTGATTTTGTTGGACTCAAATGGATTACTTCAATTGTTACGAATTCTGCTTACAGAAATGCAATCGGTGATGTTCTTCGCAATACTTTTGCCATCAGCGGGCTAAACCTGTTAACCTCCGTTCTTCCACTTACCTTTGCCGTTTTTCTAAACGAAATCAAGAGAGGCTGGTTTAAACGAATAGTACAAGTGTTGACTACACTGCCCAACTTTATCAGCTGGGTACTTGTTTACTCTGTTGCCTATGTGTTCTTTTCAACCGGTGACGGCGTGGTAAACAAGATACTAATGAATATGCACCTTATTTCTTCTCCGATAAACTTTCTTGCAAGCGATAACCATACATGGCTTACAATGACTTTATGGAGTTTGTGGAAAACTCTCGGCTGGAGTGCCATTATGTACCTTGCCGCAATAGCAGGCATTGATCAGGAACTTTATGAAGCAGCCAAGGTCGATGGAGCAGGACGCTTCCGTATGATGTGGAATATCACTGTTCCGTCGCTGTTGCCAACCTTCTTCGTTCTGCTCATGCTGTCAGTTGCTAATTTTCTTAATAATGGCCTAGACCAGTATTACGTATTCCAGAATGCAATGAACAAAGCACATATTCAGGTTCTTGACCTCTATGTTTATAACATAGGTGTTGGCAGTATGAATTTCCCTCTTGCAACTGCTGTCAGTATGCTCAAGTCTATCGTCAGCATAGCACTGCTGTTTACGGTTAACGGCGTATCTAAACTTCTACGTGGCGAAACTATTGTCTGACAGGTTAATAAAGGAGGAAAACAACCATGTTACCCATAATAAAAAAGAAAGAACATTATACTTTTGGAGACATTTTGTTTTATATAATTACATATTTGGTATTTGCAGTTTTAACTATCGCTTGTATATATCCTTTTTATTTTTTGATTATAAATACCCTTACAGCTAATGAAATAAGCTCAAAAATGGCAGTATTAATACTTCCTCAAAAAATTCATTTTGACAACTACGTGAAAATTTTGAAGCTAAACGGGCTTACGGATGCTTTGTTTGTATCAGTAGCTCGTACAATAATCGGTGCCGCACTAACAGTATTTGCCTCAGCTTTTTTGGGATACCTGTTCACAAAAAAAGAAATGTGGGGCCGCAAATTCTGGTACCGTTTTGTTATTGTTACAATGTACTTCAATGCAGGCCTGATTCCATGGTTCATTACAATGCTTAATCTTGGTCTGCGTAATAATTTTTTTGCTTATATTCTGCCGGCTATTGTAGCACCGTTTAATGTTATCCTTGTAAAAACTTATATTGAGAATACCCCGCAGGCACTTCAGGAAGCGGCACAGATAGATGGAGCCGGATACTTTACCATATTTCTTAAAGTTGTCTGGCCCCTCTGTGTTCCCATTCTTGCAACGGTTGCCATTTTTGCCGCAGTGGGTCAATGGAATTCTTTTACTGACACCCTGTTATTGATGACAGACAGCCATCTGTATACCTTGCAGTTTATTCTGTACCGCTACCTTAATCAGGCAAGCTCTCTTGCCAGTATTATGAGAAACAGCGGAGCGGGAATTGGTCAATCGGTATCAAACCTTGCAGGTTCGCAAACGGCACAATCCGTCAGGATGACTGTTTCGGTTGTTGTAATTCTTCCGATTTTGTTTGTATATCCCTTTTTCCAACGGTATTTTGTGGGTGGTATAATTATAGGTGCCGTTAAGGGTTAATTCTGTTGTATAGTTTATCCGTGCCATACACGGCAGTGTAACGGCACATAAAAAAACACTGCTTTACTAATACAATAATTTAATGGAGGTTTATGTATGAAAAAGTGGCTTATTAAATCCCTAACCGCTGCCATTATCCTCGGTGTTACCGTAAGTATGGCGGCCTGTACTAAACCGGGCGGCAACAGCAGTTCCTCATCCGGTTCTGGCAGTTCCGCATCCGGTTCCGGCAACAATCCGTATAAGGATACGGTGACACTTGATGTCTATACTCTGACCGGAAATTTCCAAGGCGAACAGATAGGATGGTTCGGAAAGGTACTCAAAGACAAATTTAATCTCAAGCTAAACATTATCTCAGCTCAGACAGATGGAAATTCAGACCAGTCTTTTCAGACACGTTCTGCTTCCGGCGACCTTGGTGATATTGTGGTATACGGTGCCATGGACACCAAGTTCACTGATTCCCTTAAAGCCGGGCTTCTAATGAAATTATCGGATAACGATCTGCTGGCAAAGCACGGTAGTAACATTGTTAAGAATTTTTCAGGTGCCATCAAGCGTGTTTCCGATAAATATGGTGATTATGCAATCCCTAATAATGTTTCTACAGAGTCACCTAATACTCCTTCCGAGGACTCTGATCTTACATTTGGTGTATATACCCGTTATGATTACTATCAGGAAATCGGTTCTCCTAAGCTAAATACCTTCGATGATGTATATCCGATGTTAAAGGCAATGGCACAAAAGCACCCCACCAACTCAAACGGTCAGAAACAGTATGCTTTTTCACTGTTTAAGGATTGGGATGGCTGTATGATGATGTTCGGTAAAATGATTGCAGAGCTTTACGGGTATGAGGAAGCTCCCTTTGGTGGTTTCCTTCTGACAAATAATATGGCTACCGAGTATCAGAGCATTATTGACCCCAACGGTTACTATGTAAAAGCTTTGAAAGTTTACAACCAGGCATACCGTGATGGTCTCCTGGACCCCGACTCAATTAATCAGACCTGGGATGATATTACCAAAAAGTATTCAAACGGTCAGGTTCTCTACTCACAGTTCAGTTGGCTTGGTCCTAACAATTTTAATAATGCTGAAAACATATCAAAGGGTACAGGCTTTGCTCTTGTTCCTATAGCTGATGAGAAAATCTGGTCAAATGGATTTACTCCAAACGGCAGTACTTACCTCGTGGCATTAGGCAAATCCTGCAAAAACCCCGAACGTGCCATGGATTTTCTAAACTGGTACTACTCTCCTGAAGGAGAAATGGTTATAAAGAACGGCCCCGAAGGTCTTGCATGGAAAATGGAAAATGGCAAGCCAACATTAACTGATTTTGGTAGAAAATGTATGCCATCCATTGCAGTTGAAGTATCTAGTGAGTTTGGTGGCAGCGATTGGCAGACTGGGGAGTGTAAAGTCGGCTTTGACGGCTTGGCAGCAAACGCCATTAATCCTAATACCAAAGAGCCATACTATTACAAGCTTTGGTCATCAACCCTGTCATCCAACACAAGTGCCCTACAGAAAAACTGGAGTGCAGCCGTGGATGGTGCTCTGTCTCCAAAAGACTGGCTTGTGAAGAACAACCATGTTTCAGTATCTCCCGGCACCGATTATGTTGCTCCTATTCTTCCTTCTGACATTCAGTCAACTCAGGACGTTGTCAAAATGGATATCCGTGACTATTCCTGGAAAATGGTATATGCAAAGAGTGACAGTGAGTTTAATTCCCTTCTGAAACAGATGACCGAGAAGGTCAAGGGAGAAGGTTTTGACACTGTTGTAGAATGGGATAAACAGCAATTAGCGGAGCTTTCTGCGGCTAGAAAGCAGGCAGCAGAAAGCGGCAAATAAATTTTGAAAAACTGTGCATTTTTATAATCCTCTCCTTGGGAAAAGGGTGCAGCCTTCGGTGATGCGGGTAAGCACCCTTTTCCTTTTTACAGGACTATATATACTATTATTTTTATAAGGAGGGAATCTATTGGACTATATGTTATGGTATAAATCCCCCGCCCGTATTTGGGAAGAGGCACTGCCTATCGGTAATGGTCGTCTTGGTGGAATGGTACACGGCGGTATTTCACAGGAATGTATTGATTTAAACAACGATACTCTATGGTCCGGATTACCCGGACAGCATATTAACAAGAACATCCTGCCTGTTTTACCTAAAGTACAGCGTCTTGTGAATCAAGGCAAAAATTATGAGGCACAGAAACTTATAGAAGAAAATATCCTAACAGGTTATTCACAGTCATATCTCCCTCTTGGCAGGTTATTACTGACCTATGAGCTGTCAGGGGATGCTAAGGGCTACAACCGTTCACTCTCCCTTAATACAGCAGTATGCGAAACTCGGTATACCTCCGGCGGCGTTAATTATTGCCGTGAGGTTATATGTTCCTATCCAGACGACGTAATGGCAGTTCATATAACTGCAGATAAATCCGGTGCATTAACGTTTAACATAACACTTGATTCTCAACTTCGTTATCAGATTGCAAAGATGAACAATACCCTGATAATGACCGGGGACTGTCCATCCTGCATGATTCCGGATTACGTGGAAGCAGATAAACATTTAATCTATGACCATGAAGAATACAGTCGCAGTATTCGCTTTTCAGTTGGAATGAGGGCAAATGTAAAGGGCGGCTCCCTAATTGTTGACGCAGACCGGATTTCAGTCACCGCTGCGGATGAAGTTCTCCTGATACTCTCTTCGACTACAAATTTTGAGGGATTTGATAAAATGCCCGGTAGTTCAGGAAACGACCCTTTAACCAAATGCATGAGAATATTGGATAATACAGTAGGCTATAGTTGGAATGAACTTTTATCCCGCCATAAAGCTGACCACGCTGCATTATTTGAACGTGTATGTCTTGACCTTGGCACGCAGTCGCCGATGCCCACAGATAAAAGGCTGGCTGCATATGCAGCAGGACATCACGATCCTTCACTGGATTCACTGCTGTTTGCCTATGGCAGGTATCTGCTTATAGCCTGTTCTCGTCCAGGCACACAAGCGGCTAATCTTCAAGGAATTTGGAATAAGGAACTGACAGCACCTTGGTCCTCTAATTACACTACCAATATTAATACTGAGATGAACTATTGGCCTGCTGAGACTGCAAACCTTCCCGAGTGTCATATTCCGCTGTTTGACCTGCTAAAAGACGTTTCAAAGGCAGGCTCTGAGATATCACTTGTACATTACGGGTGCAGGGGTTTTGTACTGCATCATAACACTGATTTATGGAGAATGGCCTCTAGCGTGTCAGGTCAGGCAAGATGGGGTTTTTGGCCTATGGGCGGTGCGTGGCTGTCTATTCATATAATGGAACATTACAGATTCAGCTGTGATACGGATTTTTTAAAAGATTACTATTATATTATGCGAGAAGCGGTTTTGTTTTTGCTTGATTATTTGAAGCCTGATGATAATGGGTATTTTCTCACAAACCCGTCCACTTCACCTGAAAATGCATTTATAGATGCAGACGGCAGAATATGTTCAATCACAAAAGGTTCAACTATGGATTTGGCCATTATCCGAGAGCTTTTCGAAAGCTGTATCGAGGCACAGTCAATTCTAAAAATTGATTCATACCTTTCCGGCTTACTTGCCCAAAGGCTTTGCAAGTTGCCTCCATTTCAAATAGGCAGTAAAGGACAGCTGTTGGAGTGGCTTGATGAATATGTTGAAGAAGAACCGGGCCATCGGCATATGTCCCATCTTTTTGGACTTTATCCAGGCAGTGTTATAAGCCCATTGCACACACCCGAACTTGCAGAGGCCTGCCGTAAATCTCTGGAACAACGACTTGCAAACGGAGGAGGTCATACAGGCTGGAGCTGTGCTTGGCTTATATGTCTTTACGCCAGGCTGGGTGACGGGAATAATGCCTACCGTTTTGTTAATCAACTTTTAACCCGTTCCGTTTATCCCAACCTTTTTGATGCACACCCTCCATTTCAAATAGACGGTAATTTTGGCTTTACAACAGGTATTATAGAGATGCTGTTACAAAGCCATAAAGGAGAACTGCACCTGCTGCCTGCGTTGCCGGATAATTGGAAAAACGGTAGTGTAACCGGCATTAAAGCCAGAGGAAACTACACTGTAGATATTTCATGGCAGAACCATCATCTAATCCGTGCAAAGATAACGGCAGGACAAAACGGAGTCTGCCGTATTCGGATAAGTGAAGCTTTTACGGCAGACAAATATGTTGAAAGGAAAGAAAACTCCGTTTTAGTCAATCTTTCTGCAAATGAAAGTGTTAATTTTATCTTATCTGTCTAAAATAAGAGACTTGAACAATGCAAAGTATTCTCTTAAACAGACATTAGGATATATATACCATGGAGTGCCGGAACTGATTCCGTATGGTTTTAGTCCGGCCCTTTTTGCAAGTATTTTTGCTCTGAACATATGAAAATCATTGGTTACGATCATTACTTTATCAAGAGGCTTTCCAATAGTATTTTCATATGTTTTTTTAGAATACAACATGTTTTCATATGTACTGGTAGAACGCTCTTCTTTCAAAATTACATTTTCTGGTATATTATGCTTAACCAGATACCTTTTCATTCCCTCGGCTTCCGTTATGGTTTCTCCTATACCCTGTCCCCCTGATACAATTATCTTTACATCAGGATTAAGTTTGTAATAATCTAAGGTATAATCAAGTCGCTTCTTCAAAACCAGAGTTGGTGTTTCGCCTTTAAGCCCCGCACCTAATACTATTACGCTGTCAACCCTCTGATCCTTGTCGGACATGGCCGAGGTTATTATGACAGCTGTTATTATAATAAAAGAAACCAACCAAATGAGGAAAAGTCCTGTAAATACTTTTACAAGTTTACTGTAAAAGCTTGGTCGTCGCATGTATAATCCTGTTTTTTTAAATAATGCCCATATTATTATACAAGCGCCTCCAATAGCAGGAAGCAAAATTCCCATATCCATGCCGCCGCTTCTTTTTGCAATAATTATAGTGTCCATTATACCTACGGCAGCCAATATGTACAAAAATGACTGTAAATATTTATTTTTCATAACTAAAATTCCAAAGTCTTTCCCGGATTATCTGACGGGTTGAAAGTGTACTTTTTACCCTCCTCAGGTCTAATAAAAGTACCGTTAAAGCTGAAATGATCAGACTCAATACCTGCTTCTCCGTCCATAGTAACCTGCATTTGTTCAACCCCCGGAAGATTCAGTACTGTCATTGCAAGTATGTTGGTATGGGTTATACCTCCTGCGCTCCCCGAATTAAACTTTTTCACAGTCTCTTTGGGCAAATCAATGGTAATATTCTTTCCATCCAAAACGGCCTTGTTTATTTTTATGTCGGTAGAAGACAAAACATTATTTATTGCAGATGTTAAATCATCATCATACAATTTTTTATCAATAGTGATATTACGGATTTCCTTTGGTTTGTCATAATCATCAGCATCATAATAATAAAGTTTGAGTTCCATTGTTTCAGTAACTGAAGTTGTTTGTGATGCGGTAGGTTGTGACACAGTAGTTTGTGATGCAGTTGTTGATGAATTAGATGCCGTACTTGAAGATACTGAAGGTTCCTTTGACTGACCTACAACATATACAAGCAAAATTACTAAAATTACTATAAAGCAAAAAAGAACAGCCAAAATAGTTTTTAGTTTCTTTGAATTATTCATATAAACGACCTCCCCGGATTTAAAAGTAATTTACTAGTTATATTTGTACTGTCTTATTGCACCTGAATGTATGCTTGAAAATGAACCTTACCGTCCGTTTCATTTATTCCTTCAATATACACTTTCTTGTTGCTGCCGTCTATCTCCGAAGTATCCTTGTACAAGGAAATAGTATCTCCTGCAACTGCTTCGTTTACATAATTTATCTGAATCGATTTGACACTATACTTTCCGTGCTTATCTATGGAAAAACAGTCTAATAAATAGTCTATGTATTTTGCATTATTTACGTGACCGTTAATATCAAGGTCACTGAAACCTACAAGTTTTTTGTAAACTGAATGCAACTCTCCTGTCGGTTTCAACTTTTCAAATTTTCTGTCTATTGCTTTTGATTCTAGGAATTCCGGATGCTGTGGCGGAATCATGGAATCAATTTTAACCATCTGACGCTTCTGCAAATCCAGTATAACCCAGCTTGAAATTGCACTGACAAGAATATTGCCGTTCATATCCCTCACGATAAAATTTCTTTCTATCATCATTTTCTTAGGTGATACCGGCCATGTCTCAATTGAAATATCTTCATTAATACCGGGCATCCTGTTAATATCCAGCATCATTCGAATCATTACCCACGCCACACCATATTCATTTTGTAATTTACCTATACCAAGGTTTGCACTCTCGGAATGGAGGCCTGCAATATTCTGAAAGTAGTTAAAAAGATAACTGAGTTTTAGTCTATTAAAATAATCTGCATCGCCATAATCAACATGATAGTTCTTTTTGTATATCGAAAGCGGGTTCATAAGTCCTCCAAGTTTTGTTATGTATTAGCCTAGTTTGAATAAATATTTACCCACTACATGGTCAAGGGGTACAGGGCCTATGATTCTGCTGTCCTTACTTTCATTTCTGTTGTCCCCCATTACAAATACGGCATTATCGGGAACCTTTATTGTATTTTCCGATTGATAAAGCATTGGCTCTCTTATGTATGGTTCTTCAAGCGGTATACCGTTACGGATAACTTTTCCGTCCTTAAACTGCAATTCGTCTCCGGCCTTACCTATAACTCTCTTAACCCAGAATACCTGCTGAGTATTATCAGTAAACCTTGATACAAGTATATTGTATTTGAGAGGATCTATAACGTTGTCCCAAAAGGTTCTTTTTCTGTCTACTCTGCTGTCAATTATAACGATGTCTCCGTATTTTGGTTTACTGTGGAATATATTCTGAGTCTTATTAATTATTATTTTTTCCTTATCATGCAAAGTATTATCCATTGAATGTCCGTCTACGCTGGTTGGCTGAAATATAAAAATTATAACTATCAATGCCAAAACCACAGACCCCAGTATTGTTCCCACCCAGCCTAATAATTCTTTCAAAATTTTCATCTCCAAAATATCTCCCTCATTTGTTTTCTTTTGAGTTTTCATGCCTCTGATTTACTAAATTTACCTAATTATAATATATTTGTGTAACATTTTATAGACAAAATTTATTAACTTTTCCTTAATTATTTATAGTATTTATAATTATACGATATTAAAGACGTATAAGTCTGAAACAGCAGTATTCCTTTGCATCCCTCAATTAACATAATTGCCTGGATCAGCATTTTACAAGGAGATGCTATAAATCCAAGCAATTATTTAGTACGTTATTATTTTACCTTTATTCCAAATATCTTTTTTGCATAGCTTCCTACAACGATAGTATCATTGTAAATGGCAGGGGAGGATTCAACATTTCCCTCTAAAGATACCGAGTCAAGGGTTTTTCCGTCCATAGGATCAACCAGACGCATGTACCCAGCATAATCAGTATAAACCAAATAGGTTTTGCCATCAGAGCTTTTGAAGTCAACGGGAGAACACCAACTATATGCAGTCAGCTTTTTGTTCCATATTTCCTCACCGGTCTTTTTATCAAGAGCAATCATGTTTCCGTCAGTATTGGAACCAGTAAAGCAAACATTGAATATCACCATATCGCTTATATCGTCTTTACCAAGTACAGGAGTTCCCAGTGAACCGCCGTTTATATAGTAGTTGTAAACGCACTTGTAATCTTTCTGCCAGACAAGCTCACCTGTTTTTGCATTTATTTTTCTTATATTGCAATCAGCAAACTTGTTTTTACCGTTTTCACCACGCTTGTCAACCTGATTTGCAGTATATAAGAATACCCCGTCCTTTGTTTCTTCTATTACAATCGAACTGTCGGTATCATCACCTGTTTCATATATCCATACAGGCTTCATGGTATTCAAGTCAAGGCATTGTAGTGTACCGCCGTTATCACAGAAATACATATAGTTTTTATAAACTGCGGGTGAATTTTCTATACCCTGTTCGTCATTATAAGGACTTCTGTAACGGTACTTAGTTATTTGCGGTGCTACTGAAAGGGTTCCCGCTGCCTTATCGAATTTTGTATTCATTTTGACCTTGTATACAAGTCCGTTTTCACCGCAGTCAAGAAGTGTGTCTGTCTTTTTATCCAAGATTGCAGAAGAATCGTTGGCCCCCCAACCTCTGAATGCAACCTGATCTCTGCCGAATATGGAGTACATTTCCTTCTGGTTCAGAAGATTAAAAATTCTGTATTTGTATTCGCTATATTTTCCACCGTTGTCATTTATCCCCATTCCAGTGTAAAGAATCGGATAGCCTCTTGGGTCAATCATGCCTGTTCCTTTTATTGGATAACCTATTTTTATAGGATTTCTGGTGGGCTTACCTGTTTCAAGGTCAAGGAAATATATGTTCCCATCCAATGTAGGGTATATAACCTCTACAAGATCCTTAGACTTCATATCACTGTTAATATTCATCAGCTTTCTCACGTCTTCAGACCAATGAACAATAAGGGGTTGCCCTGTCCAGCCTGTTCCCGGCCAAAAGCTGCCTTCACCTGAGATAGCCCCAAGTCCGGTTTTTTTCCACACTATCTCAAGCTTTTTCTGACTTACAGTACGTGTTCCAAATGATGCATTATCTCTATAATTGTTTCCTCTGAACGTTGTTATACCTTCAAGGTCTGAATATGTATCAGACGAACCAAAGCTGATTTTATTCTTGTTTTTTACTGTATATTCTTTCAAAGGGGTATTGTTTCTGAATATCCAGCTTTGCATTTTAGTTCCGTTTTTTAAAACATTATCAAATGCATATTCTGCAAAAGCCTTTGCACCGTCAAAAGTTGATTCTGTAGTCCATGAGGTCTTCAACTTGCTTTGGTCTGTTATTTCTGTAGGCATCGGGTCAGCTACAGGCTCGGGCTCAGTTTCTTCAACCTCGTTCTGACTTCCGCTTGCATTAGTATTTACAGCATAGGAAGCTTTACTATTTCCTAATTTTCCCGAATTACTCATTTTGCTTAATCCAATCATGACACCTGTTGTTATCAATGATAGTATTAAAATAGTCAGTATTACTTTAAGTCTGTTGGTTGCCCTTCTTCTTTTATATCTAGTCATTCTCAATTTACTCCCTGATAATTTTACTTGATTTTTACTCCGTATATTTTCTTTGCATAGGTACCTACTACCGCCATATCATTGTATACTGACGGTGATGCCTCAACATTCCCTCCAACTGAGATTTTATCCAAATCCTCACCTGTTTTCGGGTCTATCAAATGCATATATCCTTTAAAGTCACAAAGCAGCATATAGGTCTTTCCGTCTTTGGACATAAAATCTACAGGAGAACTCCAACTGTATGCGTCCAACTGTCTTTTCCAAACCTCTTTACCTGTCTTCTTATCCAGTGCAACAAGGGTTCCGTCACTTGTAGAGCCTGTCAGTGCTACATTGAATATGACAATATCGCTTATATCATTTTTCCCTAACACCGGAGTTGCCAACGCTCCTCCGTTTATATAATTCTGATAAACACAGGAATAGTCCTTCTGCCATACAAGCTCTCCAGTCATGGCATTAATCTTTCTTATGTTGCAGTTTGCTTTGGCTCCGGATTTTCCTCGTTTGTCAATCTCATTTGCAGTGTATAGGAATACTCCTTCGTCAGTTTCTTCCAAAGTAATGGAACTGTCGGTGTCATCACCTGACCTATAAATCCAAACAGGTTCAAGTTTATTGATGTCCAAGCATTGTATCGTTCCTCCGTTATCAGCAAAATACATGAGGTTCCTGTAAACTGCAGGTGAGTTTTCTATTCCCTGTTCGGAGCTGTAGCTACTCTTGTAACGGTATTTTGTTATTGTAGGATTAATTGAAATTGTTCCTGCTTCCTTATTAAACTTTGTATTAAGCTTTGCCTTGTAAACGAGACCATTTTCACCACAGTCAATAAGTGTATCGGTGTACCTGTTCAGCAGCGCAGAGGAATCGTTAGCTCCCCACTGCCTGAATGCAACGGGGTCATTTCCCGGCATTGAAAATATCTCCTTTTGGTGAATCAAATCAAATATCCTGTATTTGAAAGTACCTTTTCTGCCGTCATTCTCGTTTAGTCCCTGTCCTGTATAGAATAACGGGTAGCCCCTCGGGTCAACCATACCTGTTCCTTTAACGGTAAACCCTATATTCATTCTGGGTCTGGATTCTTTTCCTGTCTCCATGTCAAGGAAATATACATGTCCGTCAAATACCGGATAAATTACTTCAACAAGATCCTTGTCCTTTAAAGCATTATTTATGTTCATTACTTTTCGAACATCCTGCGACCAGTGAGCCAGAAGCGGTTGTCCTGTCCAGCCTGCGCCCGGCCAGTAGCTTCCTACTCCCGAAACAGCTCCAATGTCATGTGTCCACACTATCTCAAGCTTTTTTTCCTTAACATCAGCTTTTCCCCATGAAGGAGCTGTCCTATAGTTATTTCCTCTGAATGTGGTAACACCTTCAAGTTCCGAGTACATTTCAGGAGAACCAAATGCAAGGTTGTAAGACGGATTGTAGCCTGATGTTACCTTGTTGCTTACAAGTCTCCAGTATCTTATATTTCCGTCCTTAAATGTTTTCTTTATTGAACCGTCCCCCATTGCAGCCTTGGATATAAAGCTTGCCGGGTTCTTCCATGAAATCAGAAGATCAACAGGGTTGGTGCTTTCAGCCGGTTGCTGGGCTTTATCTGTTTCCTCAGTAGGAGTATTTCCAGTGGCAGTCCCTGTAGAAACCGATACAGTCGCAGTTGCAGTTGTCTCGGTGGCTGTCTGCGGTGTTTTATTTGAACCTTTTGGTGGAAGCTTCCCGATATAAACCAGGTATATTGCTATCATAGCTACTAATAAAGCAAATAAAGCAACAACTAACGCGGGAAGCAGCTTATTAACATTTCTTCCTCTTTTTCTGCTCATTTTCTATCTCCATTTTAAATTACTATTTTGGCCACATTTGGCAACTCATCATATCCTACTTATTATATCAGACTGATAAAAATAATTATATTTCTTTTTGTTAAAAATGTTGTAACCTTTGTATCATACATTTGTTAAATTTTCCATATTATCTATATCTTAATTTTGCCAATTTCTTTAGAATACAATCCATTTAAATAGCAGAAATTAATTATATATATGGACAATTTTGCTTAACCTATTTATAATTAGTAAAAATATCAAAGGGGGAGCTTATGAATAATTACTACAACCTGTCGACTGATGAAGTTTTGAAAAAACTTAACACCAGTATGGAAGGAATATCCGATAAAGAATTAGACCGACTTAGAGGCCAATACGGATTTAACGAACTAAAAGCTGAGAATAAAGCAGGATTCTTTAAAGTTTTTTTTAGTCAGTTTAAAGATTTTCTGGTAATAATCCTTCTTATTGCGGGTATTATTTCTCTGTTTCTCAAAGATTATGAAAGTGCTATAGTAATCTTTGCAGTAACCATACTTAACTCCATTTTAGGCACGGTACAGCATTTTAAGGCCGAAAAATCCCTTGACAGCTTAAAAACACTTTCATCTCCCATAGCCAAGGTCGTAAGGAATAGTGAAAAAATTGAAATACCGTCCCGTGAAGTTTTGGTAGGAGATATACTTCTTCTTGAAGCAGGCGACTATGTAAGCGCAGACGGAAGAATCCTAGAAAATTACAGTCTTCAGGTTAATGAAAGCTCTCTTACAGGAGAATCTGAGAGTGTACTAAAAGAATCGGAAGTTATCAAAGACACCGATATTGCTATTGGTGACAGAAAGAACATGGTGTTTACAGGCAGCCTTATTACTTACGGTAGGGCCGTTGTGGCAGTAACAGATATCGGAATGTCAACAGAGCTTGGCAAAATCGCACATTTAATGGAATCGGCTCAAAGCAAGGAAACTCCACTTCAGATAAGTCTCGATAAATTCGGTAAAAAGCTTGCCGTTGCCATACTTATACTTTGCGGAATAATTTTTGCAACAAATGTTTTAAGAGGCTACTCAATTATTGATTCCTTCATGTTTGCAATAGCACTGGCTGTTGCTGCCATACCTGAGGCACTGAGTTCCATTGTTACTATTGTGCTTGCAATAGGTACGCAGAAAATGGCCAAAGAAAATGCAATTATAAGAAAACTTCACTCTGTAGAAAGCCTTGGAAGCGTTTCTGTAATTTGCTCCGACAAAACAGGTACACTGACACAAAACAAAATGGTTGCAGAAAAGGTATTCGTTGGTTCAAAGATTCTGGAATCCAGCGGCCTTTCAATGGAGGATACTCTTCAAAGAACTATTGTAAAGATGAGTGCTTTGGCAAGCGATGCCACTATAACAGGAGATAAGGGCGTTGGCGACCCCACTGAGCTGGCTTTTATTAAGCTTGCAAATAATTACGGCTATGAAGAAGAAGACCTTCGCAAGGAATACCCAAGACTTTCTGAAGTCCCTTTTGATTCAGACAGAAAGCTTATGAGTACTTTTCATAACATTGAAGGACAGTACATGATGTTTACAAAGGGTGCTCCCGATATTATCCTCAGCAGAGTAAGTAATATTGCCGAAGAAAATGGAGAAAGGCCCATATCCCAGAATGATATAGAAATGTTAGAAGGGATAAACAGGGACTTTTCCAACGAAGGTTTAAGAGTCCTTGCCTTTGCATATAAAAAGTTTGATTCTCAGACAAATATTTCTATTGAAGACGAAAGGTATCTTACTTTTGTGGGTTTAATTGCAATGATTGATCCTCCCCGTGAGGAATCAAAGCTTGCAGTTGCTGACTGTATTAAAGCCGGAATTAAACCTGTAATGATAACGGGTGACCACAAAATCACAGCCTCTGCAATAGCCAGACAAATCGGTATAATGGCAGAAAACGGAAGAGCTGTAGAAGGTACTGAAGTTGAAAAGATGTCAGATGAAGAATTGAGAAATAATGTTGAAGATATTTCTGTTTATGCCCGTGTCTCCCCTGAACACAAAATAAGAATAGTTAAGGCATGGCAGGACAAGGGAAACGTTGTTGCAATGACCGGAGACGGAGTAAATGATGCTCCTGCCCTGAAACAGGCAGACATTGGTGTAGCGATGGGAAAAGTCGGTACTGAGGTAGCAAAGGATGCAGCATCCATGATTCTTGTAGACGACAATTTCGCTACTATTGTTAAGGCAGTATCAAACGGACGAAGCATTTATACAAATATTAAAAATTCCATAAAGTTCTTGCTTTCAGGAAATACAGCCGGAATACTTGCTGTTCTGTATACGTCCATTCTGGCACTTCCACTACCCTTTACAGCAATGCATTTATTGTTTATAAACCTCCTTACAGATTCAATGCCCGCTATAGCCCTTGGGTTGGAGCCTTACAGAAAAGATGTGCTGAATTCCAAACCTCGTGATATTAACGAACCTCTGTTAAACAAAGGCTTTCTGTTCCATGTTCTTTTCGAAGGTGCGGTTATTGCCGCCAGTACTCTTGCAGCGTTTTACTACGGGTTAAGCAAAGGTGATGCCACCCTTGCAAGCACCATGGCTTTTGCTGTTCTGGCCTTATCACGAATGATTCATGGCTTCAACTGCCGCTCCAAGTACCCAATATATAAAGTCGGAATTTTTTCAAATAAATTTCTCTGGGGTGCTTTGCTTATAGGAGTTGCATTGCTGGGATTGGTACTTTGGGTTCCATTGCTCCAAAGCCTCTTTACAATCAATCCAGATGTGTTGCAAAATCTGGGAATAATTGTTCTTCTGGCATTAGTTCCGCTGGTTGTCATTCAAATTTATAAAGCTATAAGAACGGGTATGAATAGTAATAGTAAAATGACCAAACAATAAAGCTGTACATCAATATCAGTCAGGGAGGTTATTGCTATATGGGAAAAAATAAAAGTACAAAATCAGATGGTGTAGAATATTTTGCTGATACACAAAACTTGGAAACCCAAAAACGCATATCCAAAGGGAACATTAAAAAGTCAGTTTTGGAGACTAAAACTAAATAAATACTTTGCATTTAAAAAGACGCTGTCGGAATAAACCAACAGCGTCTTTTCTATTTAAATAAATTATCTTGCTGTATAATGTGTGTGAAGCAGCTTGTGAGCCTTGTGTCCGCCCGCTTCTCCAAGGTACTCTGAGTATAATTTCTGTATCTCAGGGTTTTCATGTGACTTTCTCTTTTCACATGATGCATCTATATCATAAAGGCCCTTGATTCTTGCAGTTTTAACAGCATCTGTAGTTGATTTATCCTTGATGATTGGCTGTCCACCACCATTGATACATCCGCCTTCGCAACCCATTACTTCTATGAAGTGATAGTTTGCTTCACCTGCTCTTATTTTATCAAGAAGCTTTGATGCATTTCCTGTACCGTTTGCAACAGCTACCTTTATCTCCATATCTGCGATATTTACAGTAGCTTCCTTGATTCCATCCAAACCTCTTACGGCAGTGTACTCAATGCAATCAAGTGATTTTCCCGTAAGCTTGTCAGCTACTGTACGAAGAGCAGCTTCCATAACTCCTCCGGTATTACCGAATATGGTTCCTGCACCGGAGTATGTTCCAAGGATACTATCCTGCTTACTGTTTTCCAGTTCTGCAAATTTGATTCCTGCCTGTCTTATCATTTTTGCAAGTTCTCTTGTAGTAATAACCGCATCAATATCCTTTAGTCCGTCAACGCTCATTTCTTCCCTGTCTGCTTCATACTTCTTTGCAGTACATGGCATTACTGATACAACAAATACGCTCTTAGGGTCAACATCAGCCTTAACAGGATAGTAGGATTTAGCAATTGCACCGAACATTTGTTGCGGTGATTTGCAGGATGAAAGATTTTCTATAAAATCATGGTAGTTATGCTCACAGTATTTAATCCATCCGGGTGAACAGGATGTAATCAATGGGAGTTTTCCACCGTTTTTAATTCTGTCTATAAGCTCGTTGCCTTCTTCTATTATTGTCAGGTCGGCACTGAAGTTGGTATCAAATACCTTGTTGAAGCCCAATCTTCTAAGTGCTGTAACCATTTTACCCTCAACATTTGTTCCCGGTGCGAATCCGAATTCTTCACCAAGAGCAACTCTGACAGCTGGAGCAGTCTGAACAACAACGTGAAGTTCAGGATTTTCGAGAGCCTTCCATACCTTTTCAGTATCGTCTCTCTCCTGTAATGCTCCAACAGGACATATCTTGATACACTGGCCGCAGTTTATACATTCCTGACTTGCAAGACCTTCTTCATATGCAGTTGTAACTGTCATATGTGCTCCACGGAAAGCAAAGTCGATAGCGCTTACGTCCTGTATCTTTGAACAGACACTTACACATCTTCCGCAAAGAACGCACTTGTTAGGATCTCTTACGATAGGGCCGGAAGTATCAAGACATCCCTTGTCAACCTTTCCCTCATAAGGAATTGCATCTATTCCGTTGTCATTGCATAGTGTCTGAAGCTCACACTTCAAGTTTCTTGGACATGAAAGACATTCTCTGTTATGGTTTGCCATAATCAGCTCAAGTATGTTCTTTCTTGCTTCCCGTACTGTGCTTGTAGCAGTTTTTACAACGATACCCTCAGATACCTTAGTTACACATGCAGGATGAAGACCTCTCCAACCTTCAACCTCAACGACACAAACCCTGCATGAACCGGGCTCGTTTACACCCTTCATGAAACATAAAGTCGGAATATCTATATTCAGCTGTTTTGCAGCTTCAAGAATTGTAGTGTTCTTTGGAACAGAAACATCAAATCCGTCTATTTTTAAATTAATCATATCCATAATTATTTACCTGCCTTTCCAGACATGCTGCACACTCCGGCTCTACATTTTCCGTTGATATGCTCCAAAAATTCTTCTTCAAAATATTTAACCAGTGTTATCAATGGCATTGGAGCACTTTGTCCCAATCCGCAGAAACTTGTTGTCTTCATAGTTTGTGCAAGACTCTTCATTTTATTAAAATCAGCCATGGTTGCAGTTCCTTCTGTCATCTTGTCGAGAATTTCAACCAATCTGTGATTTCCTTCTCTACAAGGTGTACATTTTCCGCAGGATTCCTCCTCAAAGAACTCCATAACTGTTTTCAGGTAATCTACTGCACAATGAGTGTCATCTACTACAAGTACTGCACCTGAACCCAATGAAAAACCTGCTTTTTTCAAATCATAATAGCATATCTTTGTGTCAACCATGCTTTCTGGGAAACAACTTCCTGACGAACCGCCAAGGTGAACAAATTTCAGTTTGCGTCCATCTTTCATTCCTCCGCCCAGTTTGAATATAAGTTCTCTCAAAGTTGTTCCGAAAGGTATTTCGTAAACTCCTCTGTTGTTAACATTACCTGACAAGCACATTAATTTTGTTCCGCCGCTGAACTCAGTTCCCATTGAACTGAATTTCTCTCCGCCATCCTTTATTATCCATGGAATACATGAATATGTCTCAACGTTGTTCAGTATTGTCGGCATTTGATACAAACCGCAGTTCTTGATATAAGGCGGCTTTTGTCTTGGTCTTCCTGTCTTACCTTCGATTGATTCAACCAAAGCGGTATTTTCACCGCAAACATATGCACCTGCACCTGAAACAACCTTTAATTCAAAATCAAACCCTTCTCTACCTAAAATATTCTTACCCAAATATCCTGCTTTTTTTGCATTTTCTATAGCACTTTTCACGATTTTCTGAATAGCGGCATATTCGCCTCTGATATAGATATATCCTTCCTTAGCGCCCATTATATACGCACCTATGGTCATACCTTCAATTAGTTCAAACGGGTCTTCAGACAATATATGTTTATCCTTAAATGTACCGGGTTCACCTTCATCGGCATTACAGACCATGTATTTAGGTCCTCTTTGAATTGCATATGCCTGCTCCCACTTAATTCCGGTAGGATAGGCAGCTCCGCCTCTTCCAAAAAGGTTTGCTTTCTTTATTTCTTCTATTGCGTCAAGGTGTTCCATTGACATTGTTTTTTTCAAGCCTTCATATCCACCGGCCTGAATATATTCTTCAATGCTGTCGGGTTTGATTTTCCCAAATCTTGCGCTTAGTACCTTATCCATTATGTTGGCCCTCCCTGTAAGAGTCTACTATCTCTGACAACTTCTCAGATGTGAGATTACCATAAACTTTTTCACCTATCTTGATAGCAGGAGCTACGTCACATGCACCAAAACAGCTTGACTGAATCAATGTAAAAACTCCGTCCCCAGTCGTCTCACCCGGTTTTAAGCCAAGTTTTTCTTCAAGAAGCTTCAATACATTTTTTGCACCGGAAACATGACATGGTCCGCTTTTACAGACTTCAACCAGATACCTGCCTCTAGGCTCGGTGCCAAACATAGAATAAAAAGTAATTACACTATATACCCTACTAACAGGCATATCCATTGCTTCTGCTACAAATACAACCCATTCATGGGGCAGGGAATTTGTCCCCGACATATTTTGCAGTTCTAACATCACTTGAATAAGATTGTCTTTTGAATTGCCGTAGCGATTCAATATCTCCTTAACCTTCTCCATTTTTTGCCCTCCCGCGGGCCATAACGACCCCTCATATAAAATTAATTCTCCCCTTGCCCTAATGACAAATAAGGAACAAAGTACCAACCCTATAAGTACATTGTATACAATTTAAAATCTTTTACCGTATCTTTAATACGCACTATCAATATATCCATTAATATTGTAATTACTGTAATTTGTATTGTCAATCAAAGTTTGATATTTTTTTCACAGAATTTTATTACAAATTGAAAATAATTTTTGTATACCCTAAGAATTCTTTACATATGGTCTATTATGTATTAAAATTAATACATAACATAACGGGAGTGATGGAAATGTCTGACTTTAAAACAACGGGCTATAAGAATTCTAATTCACACCATTGCAAATGCTGCACCTGCATGGAAGGCTATCCAAAGAAATGTGATTGCGGCGGTTTGATTCATGTTGAGAAAACCGAAAGTGATAATTTTGGCTCACTGTTGGTTTTCAGATGTGACAATTGTAATTTTGTTTTTGATATTCAGGAAGAAGAGTATTAAAGGACTGCATAAGCTTTGCAGTCCTTTTACGTTACTTGGTTTATACTATTCTATATTAACTCCGGCCATTTTCATTAGATAAATAGCGTTTCTTGTATCTGATACACCTTTTCTTAGCTTATAATCAAAGTATATCTGATTATCTTTGTAATACTCTTTAAAGTGGTAGTTTCTTATACGACCTTTACTCTCATTTTCCATATCTGCAAGTTCAAGATCGTGGGTAGAAACAAGTCCCCAGGCCCCTTTTTTATCTAACTGGTTTATTAGCATTTTAGCACCGGTATGTCTGTCTGCTGAGTTTGTTCCCTTAAAAATTTCATCCAGAAGAAAGAATACCTTTTCTCCCCTTTCTACTGCTTCAACAATCATTTTTACTCTCAGCAATTCGGCATAGAATGAGGAAACACTTTGTCCTAGATTGTCACTGGTTCTCATACATGCATATACCTTCATTACAGGGCAGGTAAAAGATTCTGCACAGATTGGCAGGCCAAGATACGACAATACAAGGCTCATACCTACAGTCCTTAAAAATGTACTTTTGCCTGACATATTAGAACCGGTTATAAGTAGTATTGGTTCTTTTGAATTTATTATTATATCATTGCATTCTCTGGCCTTTGTCAGTAACGGGTGTCCTAGATGTAAAGCTTCTATCCGAGGGGTATTTTCCTCACATATATGGGGCATTATGTATTCAGGATTATCATGGCACATCAAGGATAGGCTGCATAAGGCTTCAACCTCTCCGATTGTGTCAAACCACCTTTCAACATGTTTACCTCCGCTTTTTTTCCAGTTTTCAAGAGCTGCCAGGCAGTGAAAATCCCATAGCACGGCAGTATTTACAAAGATATGCATCAGGTTGTACCTGTTTGCAATAAGCTCCCATATCTTTGATAGTTTTTCAATCTGTTTCCATGCAGGATTTCCGTAATCATCCTTCAATCTGTTTTTTAAGTTATTTATATAAGTACTTGAAAACTTCTCGGTTTCAAATTTCTTCAATATGCTTTTATATATTTTAAGTGTGTCGGAGTACTTTTCTACCAACTCAAAGCTCTTATTTCTGTTTTCCGCTCTGAACCCAATCATAATGAACTGTAAAAGATAAAGCACTATCGGTACATAAACCGGCACAATTTTTAATATACCAAGTATAAGCATGCAGAATGAAAGAACAGGAAGTCCGAATATAAATAGCTTAAATTTAGGCGATGTATACAGGCTTTTTTCTTCCTTTGCCCATGAGTAAACATCATCCAACTTGTTCATAGTATCCAGAAGAGTTTTCTTTCTTTTTCTATCACTGTCGTTATTGTCAGTCAGTATTGTGTTCTTGTTAAGGGTTAAGCCGTTTGAAAATAGCCTGTGTCTGAAAATTAGCTTTTTGGCCAACTCCTGTAAGGCTTCCTGCCTTATATATATATCTTCCTTTTTCTCAAGTGGGTTTTGAAGCATTTCGGCCAGCTTCTGCCTTCCGGAGTATGTTGCTGTCATATTCAGCATCTGGAAAAGGGAGCCTTTCCCAAATATATCAAGATCATAGGTGTAATTGTTCTGAGGATTTACAAATTCTTCACCTTCATCAAGGAACTCATTCCACTCACCTTTAACTCTTTTCAGGCACATTTGGTTTATCTGATACATTGCATTAAAGTAGTTTTTATTTTTTATAAATGTGTTGTGAATCGCAGAAAGATAAACGAACAATCCCCCAAAAAGCAATGCTATTGCAGCCATTAGTATATATAGCTTTAAGAAAAAGAAAACTGCAACCCCTATCAAACCCGCAAAAAATACTAACAGCTTGTAATTACCTGTATTACTGCTTCTTGCGGTGTATAATTCAAGCTTTCTTTTATAAACATCTACTCTTTTTTTGTACTTTTCTTCCGGTGTTCTCATCGTCAGCCTCCATAATCTGCGGCTATCAAATAGCCTTTACTGAATATGATACCAATCCCTGTTTAAAAATTCCATAACATAATTGTTAATGATAAGGAAATTTCAAATATATCGTTGTTCCGGCTCCCGGCTTACTTTGAATCTCCATTAGCCCATTATGCTTTTGCATGACATTATAGCAGAAGGATAACCCTAGCCCGAAATTGGACTCCCCTTTTTTAGTTGTAAAAAATGGTTGAACTACCTTATGCAAATTCTCATTTTCAATACCTTCACCCGTATCCGTTACAGCTATTGTGTAATATCTACCGTCTATATAAACGCATATTGATAAGCTATCTCCCAGCTTTGAGGCTTCGACTGAGTTCATAAATATATTTACAAGTACCTCTTTTACATTTTTTCTGTCCATTGATATGCTTGTATCCCTGGAATAGTTCTTTATGATACGTATATTTTTTACATCAGTAAAAGGTTTTACCATACCAAGGGAATCCTCAATTAACGAGGCAATGTTTCCCATATTTTTTTCAAGCCTTATCTCGGCAACGTGGTCTTTAATCTTTTTTACCATATCAAGGACATACTGACTTGAGTCTAGTATTATATCCGCATTCTTTTCTATTCTGTTAATATCATTTTTCGGAATTGTCTTAATATTCTGCGCACACATGGATATTTTACTTAATTCGTTTTTCAAAGTATGGCTCAAAATCAAGGTTCCCGAGGATAGCATCATGATACTGTTAAAAGGATCGTATTTTTCAAAATTCAGCTTGACACCCAGTATCCCGTAACGTGAACTAAGAATCACAAATGCGATAAGCAAGGCAAATATAACAAAAGGATTACGTTCAGCATGACCTAATTTGACTCTCAGGACGGGAAATAGATGGCAGGAAATATACCCGTATACTGATCCTACAAAAACTGTAACACATGTAGAAAGTTTTTGACGTTTGATGGCAGGAACCTTTTCATTAAAAAATGACTTTATTAAAATATAGTTTGCTATAATAAAATATGGAGTCACCCAGAATATAAGAAAGATATGGTATTCATATGAAGGATTGATTAATCCGAACGATAAAATAGTTATCGTGGGAGGAATAAGCAATGCCATCTCGCATATTATTTTACCCACAGGATGCCGGACCAAAAACTGTCCTGAATAACTCCTGCTGAACATTATTAAAAAATATGGTACAAAACAATAGGATACCGACAGGAAAAGTGATGATAATAGTTTGTAGATACTTGTAACCACTAAACTGCTACTGCTAATATTATTCAAGAATCTTCCCAGAACCCCTCCACCTAAAATATATCCAAGCAGGCATATCCATCTGAGAGGCCGGTATTT
Source organism: Clostridium sp. BNL1100 (assembly GCF_000244875.1). Lineage (NCBI taxonomy): Bacteria > Bacillati > Bacillota > Clostridia > Eubacteriales > Clostridiaceae > Clostridium > Clostridium sp. BNL1100. Next base: position 828,416 of record NC_016791.1, on the reverse strand, counting down.
TGAACCTGCAACTAATATCAGTGTTGAAAGGCCCCAGACGATTATAGTGGCTATAATATGCATATTTACCCTCCTTGGAAATATCTGTACTCAGATGAAACCCTTTTGATGTACCTTTTTTATTGCCTGTCCTACTCTATTTACGCCCATCTTTTTCAATATGCTCTTTATCTGAGTCTTTATAGTATTTTCAGACTTGTACAATTCGTTTTGAATTTTGCTTCTTGAATAACCGTTTTCTAAAAGGTGGAATACCTCTTTTTCAGAACCTGTTAAGGGTTTGAGCTGTTCTTCTTCTTTTAATCTTGAATACTCCTTTAAAAGCACTTCATAAGGAGAATTGCCGACTTTGGCAGAACGGATTGCATCTGCCAGATGCGTGTAATTTTCCTTGGACAAAAAATTTATTGCCCCCGCTGTAAACGAATTGAGCACAATTTCCTCTTCACTGAGACATGTCAGCATAAGAATCTTGGTATCTATTTCTGCAATAATTTCAGCCGCTGCATAAATCCCGTCGCATTTATTTCCACTGAGGTTAATATCCATTACTATAACATCCGGGTGAATCATGGTCGCAGTTTTTATGGCACTTTCCCTGTCATTAGCTGTTGCCTCCAGATAAATATCATCCTTTGCCAGCAAATAATCCTCAATTGCGGTTACCCAATCAATATCGTCTTCAACAAGCATCGTTCTGATTTTATTCATAATGAATGCTCCTATGTTTCTTATATTATTGAAATACAATTTTTTACATTATATCATATATTAACCAAATATAGCCAGTTTTTAAAAAACAAAAAGAAGCAGAACAACTGCTTCCTGAATGCATCAATTGGATATTAATTTTCAGCAAAAAGAATATAATCTCATAACGATTAACAATTTATTGTTAGGATACCTTTTTTCCTTCTACTTCGGATTCTTTTTCTTTTAACTCATTACTAATCATATAAACAATATTGTTTAGACTGCTGAATTTTTCGCTAATAATATGTTCCTGAGATATCTTTATATCAAATTCCTTTTCAATATCACAATGCAGATATAGCAAATCTCTGGGAGCCAGCCTCATTTTACTACCCAGAAAATGCTCCTCCTGCATATCTTCCCATCGCTCTGTCAGGTTCATATCAAACCTGCTCTCAAATATTTTTAATAATTTCTCCTTTATAACCTCAGTATTCATTTTATCGTGCCCTCCCTCATACGCATTGAGCATTACCATAATCAGCAAGCTTATTAATAATATGTTCAGACATATTCCCAGCGCTATCAGTATTCTGTGCATTAAAAACAGGTAAATCTGATTCAGCATACTTTATTATTTTTTCACCAATGAATGTGGAATCGAGAGTTGTATATATGATTTTATTTTCTTGCTTTGAATTCGTCCAATCAAACATTACATTTGAAATGTTGTAGCAGCTTACCTCAAAGCCAAGCTTATATTTAACCAAATCTGACAGACCTTTAAAGTAGTTATTATCATACTCCGCGTAATGACAGCTGAATATGGCACTATCGGATGGTAGAGCCTGGGAAACTTCGTAGGCAAGAATACCAAATTTGTTTGTAAGTCTATTATTAAAAGGCATGATTCCTCCCGGAATTCCTATAATAATTACATCCGGATGCTCCTCATCCTCTATTTTTTTAATCAGATGGTTAAAGAATACAATCTTATTTGTCTCCGGAAATGTACCGTTAAACATGAATTCAGGGAAAGAATGAAACCCCAGTAATTCACAATACCCTCTTGTTCCTATCTGACTTACCCTGTAGCCCTCATTGCAAAACTTCTCCCTAAGAGAAAGCTGAATCTCAAACTTGCTTGTCCTTTCGCCAATCCCAAGAACAAAAACAACAGGAGTATTGATGTTGTAAAGGAATTCGTTTTCAACATTTATTACGGGAAATTTCCTATGCTCTTCCGGATAATTAAAATATTTAAAGTTAACTCCTGCCTCCTTACACTTTTTTGATATTGTATTAAAATCTGCATCTCTTAATTGTGTGGTAATTATTATATCTTTTCCATGATCCACTGCTGAAAATACTTTTGGCATCATATACTTTTGGAAGTCCAGATACTTTTCTGAATCTACAATCATAACGATATCACATAGCTCCAATGCCTCATCAAAGTCGGCAGTGACATTTATGCCTATACGACCGCTTTTGTCCGCATCTCCGGCATCCCTACCCGTAAGTCCCCAACCTCCGGGCGATACCAGAGATGTTATTTCAAAGCTATCTAAAAATTGTTTATGCCTTAATAAAGGGGTAAAACCAGAGTCATATGGATATATAAGTACTTTTTGATTTTTCATGCTATCCCTCCAATACATAATAACTATTATTCTCTTCAAAGCTGTGACCGAATTCAATAAGCGTGCAGTAGTCCTTCAAGGCTTCCTCCTGTGTAGCTCTGACAGCATTACAGTGTTTTGATTTCATTTCAGCGGATAAGCCCTCCATATCATCAGCACTGGCTGCACATAAAGTACAAAACCTGAAAGCCCAGCAGTTAATGCAGCTTTTTTCGGTTATTTTTCCTATATTCAGTATTTTACGGATTTTTTCATAATCAAACCCCATATCGACATGCCCGATTCGCATTACTTCAGAGCTTTCACTTACCCTCTCGCAAGGATAAAAGTTTCCATTTACATCCATAAAAAGTCTCTGAGCACCTGGAACACATGGTCCGCTATGATGTGTTTTGTCTGGTAATTTTTTTGTGTATAGTCGTTCTTTAGAAAAACTTGTTTTAACCCTATTATATGTACCAGTGACAAGCTTTGAGACGATCCTCTTATCAAGCTTACCAACCTTATTAAGATATAGTTTAAAGACTTCATATTTGAATTTAATATCAAAGGTATCTGAAGATTGGTATTGCTTTTTTAAATAATTTACAGATATATCAGACGTATTTAAGGTTAAATCAGTAAAAATATCATCTGAGTTAAAGAATTCATTCATACACGAAAAATCATTCTTTCTGTCCATAACAACGTTAAATCTGACTTTTTTAAAATACTCGGGATAGCTTTCTCTAAAGATTTCAAGGTTTTTATTTACTTTGTCAAAGGTTCCACAACCGCCGGCTGCAAATTTCCTGTTCAGATCATGGATCTCCTTCGGACCATCAAGACTTATAATGATAAGGAAATCATGCATACTAAGGAAGTCCAATATTTCTTTGGTAAAAAGGGTACCGTTAGTGGTCATACCAAAGGTAATTTTTTTGCCTCCATAATTATCTAATGTATAGTTTACACATTTTTTTATCAACTCAAATTCAAGAAGGGGTTCTCCACCATAAAACCCTACATTAACCATATCCACATCCTTGGAATGACTTATTAAAAAATCTATTCCCTTTTTTGCCGTTTCAAAGCTCATACGGGCATTAGCATGTCCCCTATTCACATAGTCTCCAGAATATGCACAGTATTCACATCTCAGATTGCATTGCTGTGTCACCTGCAGAGTTATCATTTTTATTTTACTGGCAAGATTTTGCTCAAGTAAAGAATCCTCCGGGTGAATTATCTCTTTTACCTTATTTGAAGAAAGAAGGCCCTTCTCTTTCATCTTATCTATTAAAATATCATATTCATTATTTCCTGAACTTTCTCCAATGTTAATTTCATTACCCCTATTTAAACTTAAATAATTATACACTGATTCCTGTGTTTTAATAATACGATTAGTATTAATATCATATATGTAATACCCTCCGGGAGTTTTAAAAAGGTGAATAAAAGGTGTATCCCTCTCCATGTGGACCCCTCCTTGAATATTTATATTTTAAAATGTCATTTATACCCCAAATTTCAGAATTATATGATATAACCGAAACGTTGTACGTTTCGGTTATATCATATATATTTATAAATAGACTAAAACTCACAAACTATCTATTGTAGTAAGCGAGCGTATAAGTATATTGTGACATGTAAGTTCCATAACTATAATTTGGCTCTTCATTACAGTAACACCCGCATCCGCAAGACGTATACGCCTCAACACTTCTTTCAACCTGATTTAGCTTCTTACCAAGTTTCCTCATATTTTCACCCCCTTTGTTTTTCTGCCCCGGCAGAAGCTCGCGAAATTCTTCTGCTTTAGGCTGTTTATAATCCTGATATCCCCGGAGTAAATCACAGGATTCAAGTTTAAACTTGTTCAAAGTTAACTTTGGTAACCTTTATATTCAATATAATAGTGAATTTTTTCCAATACAGGTAGGGTGATTTTTTATCACCCTACCTGTATTGCATTAAGGGCTATATAAATTTTTCAGCACCGAAAAAACACCGGGCCAATTTTTGACCCGGTGTAATCTTCATGTTATATATCTATTTCATCGCTTCTATTAATTCCTTATGTATAAGCCCATTTGTAGCAATTGCGGGGCTTTTTGAAATATAGGTTAAATCCTTGCCCTGCCAATCGGTTATACTACCGCCTGCCTCTTTCAGAATTATGGATGCTCCTGCATAATCCCAAGGCTGTAATTCCATTTCAAAATACCCATCAGTACGTCCGGCAGCTACATTACATATATCAAGAGCAGCAGAACCGCTCCTTCGGATATCTCTGCATTTTCCAAACACTTTCTTAGTTATTCTGAACGTCTCATCCGCCTTTCCTCTGTCGTAGGGTGAAGTTCCGAAGGACAAAAGACTGTCTGAAAGACTCCCGTTTGAAGTTACCCCGATTTTCTTATCATTTATGAATGCTCCCTTACCCTTTTGAGCCGTATACATTTCATTTAAAAAAGGATTATATACTATTCCTGCATAGGGAATACCATCCACCACCAATCCAAGAGCTATGGCAGAACATTTATACCCGTACATCAGGTTTGTAGTTCCGTCAACTGGGTCAAGTATCCATGTGTATTTTTCTAGGGTAAATTTATTATCTGCCGTTTCCTCAGCAATTATATTACTCTCAGGAAGTAATTTAATCAACTTACCGAATAGTATCTCCTGAACCTTCAAATCTATTTCAGTAACAAAATTAGCCGTACCATTCTTTGTAATGACTTTCTTGTCATCCATACTTTGCAGCAAAAGTTCTCCCGCCTCACGAACCATTTTTACAGCATCACTTATTGCTGTTTCTATTATATTACTCACCTTTATTCAGCTCCTGATACCTCTTTATTTTTTTAGTTGTAGTTTTCTCAAACTCTGTATCCCTGAGAGTAAACTCTTTTACATATTTATATGTTACCAGTTCCTTATTAATCCGTTTAATTTCTTGGTTTATAACAGCTTCAGCATCACTGCTGCCAAGTACACCGTTTTTAAAGTCCTCTTCAATCTTTTCTCTTTCAGGCACAATCTGGGCACATACAACTACATCATCATTATCATTTTTTCCAAAAACCAGAGATTCCTTTATATAGTCACTTCTGTTAAGGAGCGTTTCAATTTCTTCAGGATAAACGTTTTTACCGTTTTTTGTTATGATTACATTTTTCATTCTGCCGGTAATATGAATAAATCCGTCGGAATCCAGATATCCCATATCTCCCGTATAAAACCAGTCGTCTCTTATTACTTCATCCGTAGCCTCTTTGTTCTCGTAGTAGCCCAGCATTACGCTTGGCCCGGAAACCTTTATTTCTCCTACTCCCTCGGCATTCGGTTTATCTATTACCACCTTTAATCCGGGCAAAGGTAATCCTGCAGCATCATCCTTAAACCAGCAGTCTCTGTTTAAACCCACAATAGGTGCACACTCTGTAAGACCATATCCCTGAACAAGCTGTATTCCAATATTTCTGAAACCCTTTGATACTTCCGGGTCAATAGCAGCTGCTCCGCTGATGAACAGTCTCAAATGTCCTCCCAATGCTTGATGAATTTCTGCAAAAAGCTTCCTCCTCACATCAATTCCCAACTTACTAAGAGCATTGCTGAGCTTAATTCCAAACTTTAATTTTTTTGCCCCTCCAGGCTTTTTGGAAACCTGATGCATCAATTGTTTATATATAGACTCAAAAACCAACGGTACACCATTCATTACCGTACACTTTGATTCGCTGAGATTTTTGACAATATGGCGGAGACCTTCGCAAAATGCAACCGTACATCCCCTGTACATCTGACACAGGAAGCCACAGGTACATTCGTATGTATGATGTGCAGGTAAAACAGAAAGAAAAACATCCTTTTCATCTATATAAAGCATAGAACACATAGCCATCAGGTTTTCTGCAATATTCCTGTGAGACAGCATAACAGCCTTTGACTTGTCAGTTGTACCTGATGTAAACAACAAGATATTCATTTTCTCATTGTCTATAACAGCATCCAGAAAATCTCTGTTTCCATTCCTTATAAGGTCATATCCCTTTTCAAGTAATCGGCCATATGACATCTGTCCGTCTGCATCCTCATCAATATCCATGTTTATATAATATTTACAGGTAGTGATATTCTTTAGAATACTCAATATGTTTTTTGACACAGAACCTGAAAAAATTATAGCATCCGCATGGCTTCGTAAAAGACAGTTTTCAATCTCGTTTTGCGGCAACTCCTTATCCAAGGGCACAATAATGCCTGTACCATTACACACACCTAAATAAGTAGTGGCCCACTCATATCTGTTTTCACCAATCAAGGCAATCTTTTTGTCTTTCAATCCCAGACTCATAAGTGCAGTTCCAAGTGCATCAATATCGTCCTTGTACTTTTTAAAAGTAATCGGAGTATATACAGAGTTTCCTTTTTGTTTAACCAGAAAAGCAGGCTTGGAGCCGTACAGGCTTGCACTTTGCTCTATCATGTCTTTAAGATTTGATATTTTTCTTACTTCGTATAATGGTTTGCTTTTCACTATGCTACCTTCTCCCGGATTTTTTATGAATTTTATAAAATATTTTATCATATATGCTACGTTTATTCTGCAACTATTTTTTTATTATTTACTTCTAATATAACCCAAGTATTCCATACAATATTCGTCAAGGCCTGCTATCATTTCAGCAGTATAAATAGTACTTTTAATCTGTTCATTGGTTATGTCCACAATACCGCTGTCAAGTCCCGCAAAAATTGCAGCTGAAAGGAAAACAGAATTGATATCTGTCCTTTTAGGAAGTCCGAAGGAAACATTTGAAACTCCGCAAATAAGGTGAACATCAGAATGAGCTTTCCGGACCCCTTCTATTGTTCTTATTGTTATGGCTGACGCTTCACTCTCCACAGCTACCGCTTCTGCAAGGGCGTCAATGTATATGTCGGTATTTTTAATTCCTTCCTTGTTCATTATTTCAATTAACTTAAGTGAGTTTTCCACTCTTTTTTCCACCGTTTTGGGAATACCTTCGGAATCGATAGGCAGCCCTACAACCCCTGTCTTGTAACTCTTAGCCAACGGGAGCAGATCATTTATTCTGTCCTGAAGAGTTACGGAGTTTATTATTATATCCCTGCCCGATAAAAGAGGCAGGGCCTTTTCTATTACAACAGGCGAGGGTGAATCAAGCATGATTCCACAGTCTGTATTTTCCAGAACAATATCCAGAATATATTTTAGCATTTCGAACTCATCTTCTCTGAATATTGCTGTGTTAATATCAAGATATCTTGCCCCTGCCTCCTGTTGACTTATAGCTATTTGCCTGATAGCTTCGGTGTCCTTGGCTTTCATTTTTTCAAACATTTTAGGTATGGAACTGTTTAACTTCTCTCCAACTATTATCATTTTTATATCTCCTTAATTTTTTTTATCAATTCACATATTACACCCGTTCTTTTAAGCGGAGTCATAAGATAAAAGCCGGAGACATGAGGATAAATTTCCTCAACAATATCCATTGTAATCTCCATTCCCAACTTTTCTGATTCTTCACGGCTTCTATCCCGGAATTTTTCTATTGTTTCGATATCTATATCTATTCCCGGAACCTCATTATTTATAAACTGAGCATTTTTGTAGCTCACTATAGGCATAAATCCTGCGAATATGGGTACGTTCAGGGCTTCAACCGCTTTTTGCAAATTTTCAACCGCACCTTTTGTATAAATTGCCTGAGTAAGAAAACAGCTGATGCCGTTTTCGATTTTAGTAAAAGCCTTTTTTAACTCGGCACTAAAATTTACTGCATTTACATTTAAAGCTCCGGCTATTTTAATGTCCTGTCCGCAAAAAACATTACTATTTAAGCTTTTAATATAATTTGCAAGATTGGAAGAATTAAAACTGAAAACTCCTTTTATCCTGCTACTTTCGATATTTGCAATAGGGTCGCCTGTAATAACAAGCACGTTCCGTATTCCTTCTATATGCACACCCAAAAGTGATGCCTTTATCCCCAGAAGATTTTTATCCCTGCAGGTTATATGGGGCATAACGGGTATAGCTACTTCCCGCTGTATTTTTGCAGCCATAATGGTACTTTCTGCCCTTGCTTTTGCAAGAGGTGAATCAGCAATAGTAATAATATCTGCCCCTGCCTGTTTAAGAATGAGCGTATCCCTGAGCATGTACTCCCAATTAGTATCAAAGGGAGGGTCCACTTCTACCAGTATAGGCTTTTTATTCTTAACAAGTCTGTCCAGAATATTTTCATATTCAAGGTCGCATATCTCCATATGAGTGCTTATATCTGTGTTGGATTCGACAGGTTGTGGGCTGGTTAATAACTTTGCAGCAGCAGCTATATGACGTGGTGTGGTTCCGCAACAGCCACCAAGAATTTTAACTCCCAACTTCATTATATCCAGAAGTTTTTCGGCATAGTACTCGGAATTGTCATAATAAACGGTTCTGCCTCTCTCTGTGCCCGGATATCCCGAATTGGGCATTATAATAATATTTTTACCCCTGATATCCGCTTTTTTAATTAGACGGTACATATGAGCAGGGCCACTGATACAGTTAAGCCCAACCGCATCTACAAGACCGCTGGCATACATTTTTTCCATTATATCAATATAAAAAAGTCCTTCTTTTGAGTAGCCGTCGGGATAAACTGCGAAAGAAGTAATAATAACCGCATCAGGCAAACGTAAACGTATGTAGGCTGCAACCCCCGTCAAGATATCAGTACTTGAAAAGGTTTCAAACAAAAAGTTTTTTGCCCCGCATTCCATGAAAATATCAACGATTTTTTTATATTCTTCTTCGGGATTGGCTCCTTTTCCGTCAGGTATCGGGCCAATATCTGCAAAAACCGCTACCTCTTGTCCTGAACAAGCCTGTACGGCAATGTCATATCCCGATTTTATAATTCTGTCAACCTCCGACTGTTGACAACCCAGTGAAAAACGGTTTGCACCAAATGTATTTGTTTTAATGGCATTTACACCGGCTTGTATGTACTCTAAATGAATATTTAAAATATTTTCTCTTTCACTAATATTAGCAAATTCACAGGGAGTATTGTTTTTATTCTTTGATGAATAGTAGGTACCCATGGCACCATCAAAAAGGAAATAATCTCTGTTGATGAATATATTCATGTCTTCCTTACCTTTTGTTTTTTATAAAATAGCCGGGTGTATAAGCCACCCTTCATGGAAATTATTATACTTTTTGTTATTAAAGCAGTCAAGGATACAGTTCTTTTGCATAAATACAGAAAATTTGAACTTTTGATATTAAAGATGTAAAATATATTTAATATTATACGAATAAAATATGCATGACTGTTTATGAGAGGAGTGTTTTGAAATGGATGTTGCAGCTGTTTCAATTTCAATGTCTCAGGCTTCATTAGCCCAAAATGTTAATATTGCCGTTGCTAAGCTGGCGATGAACAGTATGAACCAGACAGGTGCGAATTTGACGAAAATGATGGAGCTTAGCGTAAATCCGGGTTTGGGTAGTAATTTTGATGTTAGTATTTAAACTATGATGCAAAATTTGTTCAACAAGAGGCAGGCTCTTTCAATAAGCCTGCCTCTTGTTCTGTTTAGAAAGAGGTATTATTCTGATCTACTTATTTATGAAAATACCTGCTCATAACCTTCTGTGAAATTCTGGCAGCTGCAACTCCTCCGTAGCCCCCTTCTTCAACTATTACTGCTATTGCTATCTGAGGATTTTTATAGGGTGCAAAGCCGATAAACCAGCTGTGAGGGGTTTTGCTTTCAATGTGCTGAGCGGTTCCCGTTTTTCCGCCAACCTGAATCCCACTGACCTGCGCCCTTGTACCTGTTCCCTTTGATACAACCTCTCTCATATACTTTCTTATATCACTTGCATATTCCGCAGATGTAACCTGTTCTACCTCTGACGATTTAAGACTCTGTATTGTATTTCCGTTGTAATCGGTAATTTTGTTAACTAATGTAGGCTTCAGCATAACTCCGTCATTGGCAATTGTTTGAGCTATAAGAGCCATTTGTATCGGGGTAGCAAGTACTTCTGCCTGCCCTATTCCGCTTTGCGCCATATTACCCTTCTCATAAGTCTTATACTTTGGAAATCTGCTTTTATCAATTATAATGCCATCAGAAGGTGTATCTTTATTGAATCTGAAATCCTGTGCCGTTTTATATAAATCATTTTCCAGCCTTATACCCAAGTTTCCGAAAAAGACATTACTTGATTTTACTAAAGCCGTTTCAAGATTTATTTTACCCAGAACTTCCCCATGGTCATTGCTGAGAGAATATCCTCCACCAAGATTCAGCTTACCTTTGTCGTTAAAGGTCTCATTTTTTATACCTTCTATATTCTCCAAAGCACTTACTGCCGTTACGACCTTGAAGGTTGAACCCGGTGGGTACAGCCCTGAAACTGACCTGTTAAGCAGTGGAACGTTTTTACTTTTCACAAGTGTTTCCCAATTCTTGTTAAGGTTGTTAGGATCGTATGAAGGTTTCGATACTATTGCAAGTATTTCTCCGGTATCAACCTTGAGTACCACTACAGACCCCTTGGATGAACCAAGGGCATCATAGGCCGTTTTTTGAAGTTGGTAGTCAAGAGTACTGTAAACGTCATCACCTTTTTTATTAACCTCTTTGAATCCGTTTCCAATCCACGCCAGCAGGGATGCCGATATATTGCTGGACAAATAGCTGTCATACAGGTTTTCCAAGCCTGTTATCCCATACTGTGGGTCATAATATCCCAATGTATGAGCTGTGACTGCACCGCCGTTATATACCCTTTTGTAATCGCTGCTGTTGGACTTTTTCTCACTGACGGAAAGTTCCTTTCCGTTTCTGTCGTATATGGTTCCCCTTACAACCTTGTTTCTGATATCCCACATTCTTCTGTTATCAGGCCTTGTAACTATTTCAGGGCCCTTAACAAGGGTAAAGTAAGCCAGATAACTTATGAGAACAAAAAATACAACCAGAAAAATTATCATTATACGTTTTATATTATTAGTTAAATTATCCATACGCTAATTAAGCCTCCATTGCCATTCAGTCTTCACCTTCCGAAACTTTCTGAATAATACTTAAAGAAAGAAAACTGATTAATAAGGAAGTTCCTCCGCTGCTGACAAAGGGAAGTGTTATTCCCGTCAACGGTATAAAACCTGTTACTCCCCCCACAATAACTAAAGTTTGGGTTGCAATCATTACGCTGAGTCCTGCGGTGAGAAGCTTTGAAAAATTATTTTCTGCATGTATCGCACTTCTTATTGAACGGTAGAAAAGCAGAAAATGCAGGATCAATATGGCAAAACCCATTAACAGGCCCATTTCTTCGCATATTACAGAGAAAATAAAGTCCGATTCATTAACTGCAACATAACCCGGATGACCCATTCCCAAACCTCTCCCGAACAGTCCTCCCGTAGCAATAGCATACATGGACTGCACCAGTTGGTAGCTCTCGTTATAGACATAGGGCCAAGGATTATGCCATATCATTATCCTTCTTTTTATATGATCAAACATCGCATAACTTGCTGCCCCACCCGATGCAAACAGTCCCAGTGAAACTAATACATACAGTTTTTTGGAGGTTGCAAGATACACCATTGTAACAGCTACTGCAAATATAATAAGTGCAGTTCCTAAGTCCCTCTGAATTACCATGAAGCCCAGCGATATTGAAATGACTATGCCGGGTTCTATAAGTTTTTTTCTGGTATTTACATTTGAAAGGGCACTTGCAAGGTATAGTATCAGAAATATTTTTCCGAATTCCGAAGGCTGAAAGCTCATGGGACCGATTCTAACCCAGTTTTTAGCACCCAGTATTTCATATCCTATAAAGGTTGCCATAGACATGAACATTATCGTTCCTGCCAGAAAGACGTATTTTAACCGGGCAAATTGACTAAGTCCTCTTTTAAGGAAAAGTACTACAAAAAGAAAAGCTAAAATACCCAATAAAAGCCATCCCAGCTGCTTTGTAGCAAGCTTGATATTGAGCCTATAGAGCATAATTATTCCTATTGAACATAGCAGCATAGATAAAAGGAATATTATTCTGTCTCCCATGGGATAAAATCTTTTAAGTATCCATGTAGTCAACGCTATAATTACAACCAATATACCGAAAAATATTCCTGCCTTTGGGTCAAAGGGCTTTTTTAACACACCAAGGTTCAGAAATCCGAAAAATAGAAATACATATATTAAAAATTGAAACATCCTTAACTTTTTAGTCATTTGGTTCTCCTAATATACCGGACAGTTTTAATCGTCGTCTGTTACGGTAAAAACCGTCTCTGAGATTCTGATTTCGTCACCCGGCTGCAAACTTTTCTTATCTACCCTGTTGCCGTTTACAAAAGTGCCGTTTGTGGAGTCCAGGTCCTCCAACATGTACCTGCCGTCCTCAAAATAAATTTTTGCGTGGAAGTTGGAAACAGCTCTCGAAGGTAAAACCATTTGATTATTTTTGTTTCTTCCAATGGTGAGCTTACTGCCGATTGGGACAATTTCTCCGTCTTCAAGACTGCTCTTATCAGCAGAATATTCTATTCTCAGCTTCCATCCGAGGTTTTTTCCGGGTTTGCCTCTTTTTAAATCTTTGGATATTATTTTTAATGCATATAAAATTATTATAAAAATTAAAACAACCAATACTATTCTAAATACTACCGAAAGCGAACTAAAATCCATAAGCTCTTGCTCCAGTCAATAAGTTTTTCTTTATTATATATAAACTAAATACATTTTTCAAATCAGCATAGAAAAAATATACATTTCTTTCCAAATGTTATATGTTCTTGTGAGGCATCTCCCATCCTTACGGCTTATCAGTATTGGGAGTGCTGACTTATTTTTAAGATTTTATAGAACAAAATATACACTTTAATTGTATAATAATGTATGATATAAAATATAATACTCTCTTAGTGTAGTTTAAAAATTACGAGGTGCTTATATGCATAAATACTTTATTACAATAGTAATTATCTTAAATATAATAGGTTTTGCATTGGTTTCACTGGATAAATATAAAGCAAAAAACAGGTTGTGGAGAATACCTGAAAGGTCATTTTTTCTTCTTTCCATTCTAGGCGGAAGTATCGGTGTATATATAGGATTACTTACTTTCAAGCATAAAACCCGTCATTGGTATTTTATGACGATCATCCCACTGATAATTATTGCTCAATTTGTTTTTATATATTTTCTTACTAAAAAATGAGGTTTTAAATTGTGAAGCCTCTTTTTTTATGCCTTCTTATGATGGAATAATGAGGTCGCCATTTGAATAACCTTTAATTAACACAGCAAATACGAGGTTTATTTAATGGGACTTGATAAATTTTATAAAAACTCAGCAATACTTACATTATCAAACTTGGTAACAGGCTTTATCGGATTTACATTTTCAATAGTTCTTTCAAAAAAACTCGGAGCTGAAGGACTTGGGCTATATGGGCTTATTATGCCGGTCTATTCCCTGCTGCTTTGTCTTACAACAGATGGTCTTATAACCGCAATTTCTAAAACCTGTGCGGTATATAACAGTAAAAAGGATTATAGGAATCTTCATCGAAGTGTAAAAGCAGCTATATGCTTTCTGGGGCTGTGGAGCATCGCCGTAGCCGTACTGGTATTTTTCAATGCACCGTTTATCAGTAAATATATCATAAAAGATATCCGTGCTTTAAGCGCTGTGAGAATTATATGCCCGGCGCTGATATTTGTCCCAATGTCCGCTATATTTAAAGGCTTTTTTTACGGATTCGAGAAATTCACTATCCCGGCCGGGATAGATATTCTTGAAAAATGCATAAGAATTTCGATACTTCTGGCAACAATAGCTCTGCTACAGCTCAATGATATAAAAAATACCGTTACAATAGCGTATTTTGCCCTTGCAATAGGAGAATTCATCAGCATGCTGCTTCTATTAACAGGATTTAAGCTTGTATCACGCAAACTGAAACCCTCAGGTGTTAAGATACAGAACCCTCTGCAATTGCTGGCGGATGTTCTCGTTATATCCTGTCCGCTGTGCCTGAACGGTTTTATTTCATCGATCCTAACCACAGCTTCAACCCTGATTCTTCCGAGGAGATTAATGAGTGCCGGAGTAAGCTATGATGTAGCTTTACAGCAAATAGGCAAATTTATGGGTATGGCTCTTACAACAGTAAACCTTCCCTTTATAATTGTAGGCTCCATGATGACTGTACTAATTCCGGATATGTCTCTCAGCCTAAATAAAAAAGACATGTGGGGTACCGAAAAAAGGATTTCACAGGTTCTCCGAATATCCTGTATGATAGGGTTGGGAACATTGATTGTTTCAATATGTATTCCTGGAAAACTGGGCTTGTTCTTTTACGGAAGAAATGATTTAGGCAAAATGGTTATGGTGGCCGGTGTATGTAATTTTGTAAGCTACGTGGCTTCCGCCTCTTTCGGGATACTTAACGGACTTGGAAAACAGAATGTAAATCTTAAAAATTCCATTATTGTTTCCGTTGAAAATCTTGTGCTTGTCTTCATTTTAACCGGTATTCCCTCAATCAACATATACGGCATAGGAATCTCACTTGCCGTTACATCCTTGACAGCTCTGATTCTAAATTTATTAGAAATACGTAAGTCCTGTGAGATCAGATTTTCACTACCAAGGGGGGTTGTACTTGCCATATGCGGACTTGCCGGTTTTGCAGCAATGAGAATAGTCAGTATCATTATACCCGACAACTTTATGGTATTTGATGTAATATTGTCCGTTGGTATATGCTTTTTTGTTATATTTTATTTGACAAAATTCTATAATTGTAAGCATAACTGGTAACAATGTCTCCTTTGGTGTTATAATACCTTGTATAATCGAGACAGATAACCGGGAGGGCAAAAATGTTTAACTACATAATATTTGATATTGACGGAACAATGATTGATACCGAAGAAGCAGTATACTATGCATACCAGAGTATTATTTTCAAAAAACACGGCAGATATTTTACCAATGAAGAACTCTTAAAAGGCTATGGTGTTCCTACTCCTGTTTCTCTTGAGAGATATGGTTTTACTGATATTGATGCGGCTTTAAAAGATTACTACAAGTACCTTATAGAAGGCTTTAAAAAATGTACTGCCTTTGAGGGAATACCTGAAATAATGGAAAACCTTAAAGAGTTAAATATCCCAATGGGTGTTGTAACCTCAAGGTGTCAGTATGAAATCGAAGTTGACAGCTGTCTGCAGCAATTCACTAAATATTTTAAAACTATTGTAGCATCTGATGATACTACCCTGCATAAACCAAATCCGGATCCCTTGTTGCTTGCCATGGACAAGCTGAATGCTGTTCCTTCCGAAACGTTGTATATCGGTGACACGGTATTTGACAGAGAATGTGCAAAAAAAGCCGGAGTAAAGTTTGCATTGGCTCTTTGGGGCTCAAATAATGCTGAAAATATAAATGCAGACTTCTTTTTCAAGAAGCCTGCAGATCTGCTTAAAATATTAAAGCTTTAAATTACTTTGCTTCCATATCTCCTATATCATAATCCTGTTCATCAGTATAATTGTCATTGGACTTAGCATTTTTCTTGATTCTGTATAGTCTGACTGCGGTCAGAGTTGCTGCAACCAAGGAAAGTGCTCCAATGAAAATATAAGCGAAACTCATTCCAAAAATGAATTCTGCTTCTTTTCCTTCAACAAAATTCGTTACTTTATAACCAAGCTTAAAACTCATCATTCCGTAAAGCACCAGTGTCGATACAGATACACCGATTACCAGACCAAGGTTTCTGACAAGTGCATTAATACTGCCTGCAATCCCTAAACGGCTTCTTGGTACAGTTGACATAATTAGCGAATTATTAGGTGATTGGAACATACCGTTTCCTATAGCCATCAACGAAATAAACAATATAATTTTTACAGGACTAAAAGTCTGATTAATAGTAGCCATTAAGAAACAGCCTGCACTAAAAATCGCCAGTCCCACAAAGGTAAGCATTTCAGAACCTATTTTATCTGACAAAAATCCGCTAACTGGTGATACCACCAGAAGTATCAGAGGATATGACATAAGATATATTCCCGTTAACCAAGGTGACATTTTTATAATATCCTGAAAATAGAATGGCATTATAATGTTTGAGCAGTTCATACATACAAAAAGCAAAAAACCGCACAAAATGCTTAGTGAAAAAAGCTTATTTTTAAAAATGTTCAGTTGCAGAAGGGGACTTTCAACTCTTCCTTCCATTTTAATAAATAATATAAATGATATAATTGCCACTGCAAAACTTGCCAGAATAATTGGTTTGAGGAAACCTATCTGCTCACCCGACAGCAATGCGGCAAAGAGTGATATTATACTTATAAGAAAAAGGATCGCACCCTTTATATCAAACTTTGATTCACTGCTCTGCTCGTCTTTAGGAAGCACCTTCAAGCCCATAATGAATGCGAAAATACCAATAGGTATATTTATCAGGAATATATATTGCCAGCTTGCTACGTCAACAATGAAACCACCCAGCGGAGGTCCTACAAGAGTACCAAGTGCTACAAAGGAACCTGTAATACCAAGTGCTCTGCCTCTTTCATTCACCGGGAACGCCCTTGTAACTATTCCTTGGTTTGTTGCCATAAAAGCTGCTGCGCCTATAGCCTGAATAATTCTTGATAATACAAGTATATTTAAGGAGGGCGAAACGGCACACAATAACGAGCCTAGTGTAAATACAATAATACCTGTTTTAAATATTTTTACTTTCCCCTTAATGTCTCCCAGCCTTCCGAAAATCAGCACAGTTGCAGAAATAGCAATCAAATACGTTGATACGATTGTTGAAATAGAACCCATTCCAACTGAAAATTTATCTGCCATTACAGGCAGTGCAACATTTACAATGCTACTGTCAAGACATGCCATAAAAGTCAATAATACAATGTTTACAAGGATTAATCCCTTGTTTTTATATTGTTTCTCCGTGTTTTCCATATTTAACTCCATCTAAAAAGTATTAAAACAAATTCATTTTAGAATAACATAAAAATTTTTTCATATCAACTTTAATTATAGTCAAAAAAAGACTGTCTTTAAAAGACAGCCTGCTTTTTTTTAAACCAATGTCTAAATGTCCTTAGCTTGAAGCCCTGCGGTATTAAGAAAATTCCACGGCTTGTTGTAATGAGGTTGGAAGAAAAAGTCTGTAAGTGCCAGCTCATCAATAGTCACTTTCTTTTGAATTGCTAAAGACAATGTATTAGCAGACTGGGTTAAATCCGCCTTTGACAGAATCTGGGCTCCGAGAATCTCTCTTGTTTTGGCATCAAATACTACTTTCAATAATACCTCTTCATAATCCGGCATAAATTCGGGACGGTAATTCTCTCTGATTGTAACTGATTTTATATCAATATTATGAAAGTCTGCTGCACTTTGAGTCAAGCCGGTTGCAGCATAATTAAGTTCGTATATTTTTATTGCTGACGTTCCTTGTGTACCCAAATACTTTACTGTAGGCTGTTCAAGGTTTAGTGCTGCAAGTGTGCCCATTCTGACAGCATTTGTTGCAAGAGGTATATATTTATGTATTCCGATAGGATTATACATGGATGCACAACAGTCTCCGGCAGCAAAGACATCCTTTCTGCTTGTCTGCATATACTCATCTACTATTATGGCCCCGTTAGGCAGCATCTCAAGCTTGTCTTTAAATAATCCTGTGCTTGGCCGAAAACCAATACAAAGAACAGCAAGGTCAGCATCATACTCTGCTTTATCCGTTTTAACCTTTTTAATTTTATTTTTGTTTCCGATGAAATTTGTTACAGTCTCACCCAAGGCTAGCGTAATACCTTTTGCTTTCATCTTTTCTTCCGCAACATCCGTAAACTCTTTGTCAAAATACTTGCTTAGTATTCTTTTTTCGGTGTCTATCAAGGTAACCTTTTTCCCTTTTATGGCAAAGGCCTCTGCCAGTTCTACACCGATATATCCTGCTCCTACCACTACAATGCTCTGAGCGGATTTTTCCTTACTTACTATTTCTTTTGAATGGTTATAATTTTTTGCCGGAAGAACTCCTTCCAGCTGAATACCTTCAATATCAGGAATAATTGGCCATGAACCCGAAGAAATTATCAGTTTGTCATAATTGTCCTCAAAGCTACTGCCCGTTTCCATGTTTTTTACCAACAAGGTTTTTTTATCAATATCTATATCCATTACCTCATGACGCATCCGGGTTGTTATGCCCATCTCCTTTAACTTTTCGGGTGATGAATAAAACAAACTTTCGGGATCCTTTACCACACCGCCAACATAAAGGGCTATACCGCATGAAAGGAAAGAAATATTATCATTCTTTTCATAAACCGTTATTTCCGAACCGGGGTAAAGTTTTACCATATTATTAATTGCTGCCGTCCCTGCATGCGTACATCCGATTACTACTATTTTCATACTATATCCTCCTCTGCTTACATGTAAATATATCCCATATATACCACCTAATATATTTTATAAACAGAATCGGTATACCATTTCTTTTTTATAAATAAAAAGTACATCCACCTTGGAATGTACCTTAAAGAAATTTTATTTGATTGTGTAAGCTCTATCTGTTTTCATTATATGGTTTGCAATCCATTCTACCGTAAAATCAAGCAATTCCATTAAGTACTGATTCTGGTCCTTATCTATCCTGCTATAGTCCGTATTATTGATTTTTTCAATAAAGTCATGGTGTTCAACTTTATGGGAGAGCAGCTTTCGGTATCCTATACTATGCATATATTCTTCTTCGTAAGTAAAGTGAAAAACTGTGTAATCTTTTAGTTCCGTAATAAGGTGCACAATTTCATCATATTTGTCCGTAATAAGCTGATTTTTCATGACAGCATAAATTTCTGAAGCAATCTGAAATAACTTTTTATGCTGTTCATCGATTTTCTCGATTCCAAGAATGAATTCGTCCCTCCATTCTATCATATGGACCCTCCTTAAATGTAGTGTATACCAAGATTATACCTACTTCCTGAAATATAAACAATACAAAGGATTGAATTTCAACTTAAAACTATCATAGAATACCTGCATAAATGCCTGATTGAAGGCCTTCACCGAAAATTCTTTTTTTACCGTTTTTATTATTGTACATTTGAAGGTCTATTTCATGTAAAAACTGGTTGACTCCTTTATCCGTTCTTTTATATGTTCCAAAGGCATAACTGTACTTTATACTGTATGGCTTATTGCCACCTGCATTAAATTTTTCTACTACCCCTGAAACCTTCTTCATCAGGTCATGAATCTGAGGTTCTGAACGATTATCAATAAGAACAAGGAATTCATCACCGCCAGTGCGGAAAACAATTCCCGAATTCAGATAGACTCTTTGTAGCATTTTTACAAATGCCTTCAGTGCAAAATCTCCCTCGGAATGCCCGTATAAATCGTTGATACTTTTGAAATAGTCAAGGTCTATCATTACCGCTGACAATCGGCTTAAATTACGTCTTTCATAACAATCAATGCATTTTTTTAATGCCTGTCTGTTTCTGGCCCCTGTAAGGGAATCCTTGTACAGCTCCCCCTGCTGAATAATAATAAACATAAATATAAGAACAAGTGAATTAAAGCACCAAATATAGCCTGTCTTATTTAAAATAAGCTGAAAGGCTGTTACAGCCACAATCATTAGGCTTACTGACATAATGTAAATGTACTCAACCTTTAAGAGCAGCTTCCTTCTATTAAATATTACATAAATACTATAGAATAACAGAATCAAACTTATTGAGAATGGGAGAATGTAGGCTCCCCAGCCCAATTTATTTATAAACATATCGGTTTTAAAAGCAATGATTGCGGTAATAGTATTTGCAAAAAAAAGTAAATTAAAAACCAGACCTGCCTGTTTCTTTATCCTGAATGGGTTTGCGAAATAATTACATATAAACAGCAAAAATGTATAAGCCAGAAGAGGAGACACTATAAAGTTAATACACCGTATTATTCTTATCACTATCAATGGAATGGTATAATTTTCGAGTAAAATCTTTAGTAACAAATTTGATAATGTGAGAAATAAATTCAAGAGCGCAGCTGAAAGATACAGTCTTCTGATTACAGATCTTTTTTCCAAAACACAATTAGCATAGATAAAGAAAAGAAACAAGGTTGCAAAAGAGATAATTGTCAATTGATGATTAATTAATATTTGCATAAGTTTTATCTCCTTTATTCTTTTTTATTCCACTTTTTGTTATATTATATTAATATTTTACATTATTATTTATGATTTTACAACAAAATAGTATATATTTTTACATTTAAAATGTTTTGTTATAACTTACAAATTAAGGGTATATTTTATACTAAGCAAATACTCTAAGAAAGTGAAGGATATTTATTATGAAAAATAAATCTATAAATAAAATAGTAATTGTGGGTACGGGCTTTGTTGGTTCAACTACTGCCTATACATTAATGGTAAGCGGTCTGGTTTCAGAAATTGTACTTATAGACCAAAACACAAAAAAAGCTGAAGGCGAAGCAATGGATATGAATCACGGTATGCCATTTGTCAGGCCTGTCAGAATATATAACGGGGATTATGAAGACTGCAAAGGTGCAGATATTGTTGTAATAACCGGAGGTGCAAACCAGAAACCGGGTGAGACAAGAATTGACCTTGTAAATAAAAACACTGAAATTTTCAAAGACATAGTTGGAAATATCGTTAAATATAATACAGACTGTATCCTGCTTGTTGTTACAAACCCGGTGGATATTTTAACCTACGTAACCTACAAGCTGTCCGGCTTCCCTAAAAACAGAGTTATAGGCTCAGGAACCGTTTTGGACACTGCACGTTTCAAATACATGCTTGGGGAACATATGGGGGTTGACCCGAGAAACGTACATGCATATATAATCGGTGAACACGGAGACACTGAAGTCCCTACCTGGAGTCTTGCATCCATAGCCGGGATACCCATGGATGTTTATTGCAAAGAGTGTAAATCCTGTGACAATGAAAGCTTCAAACGTGATACTTTCGACAAGGTAAAAAACGCAGCATATGAGATTATTGACAGAAAAAATGCAACCTACTATGCCGTTGCTCTTGCAGTAAGAAGAATTGTAGAGGCTATTGTCCGTAATGAAAACTCCATATTGACAGTATCAAGCCTATTCGAAGGAGAATACGGTCTAAATGACATATGTCTCAGTATTCCCAGCCAGGTAAATTCGGAGGGTGTTTCAAGGATTTTAAATGTTCCTCTAAGCAGCGAGGAAACGGGATTACTTAATAAATCCGCCCAGGCCTTGAAACAGGTTATCAGTGGACTGAATTTGTAAATGTACTTTAATTCGGATGCGATGCCGGTGAGGCAGGCATCCGAAAAAGTTCATTTATACAAGTATCCTTTTAAGTATTTCATCACTTTTAAGCAGCTGTTTTGCTTTTTCTCTGTTTTCCGGCACATGGAGATAAGTGTATCTGCTTGGCTTAATGGACGGTGAAAGGTCAATTGCCTTTTCGAAGTCCTCAGCTTTCATTTTTAAGGTTTCAACAAAATCAAAGAAACCGGTATCTGTCAGGAATTTTTCTACCCGCTGGTATCTGTGTTCCTGAACTCTGCTCATCAGATAGGTAGCAATCCCCACCTGGATTCCATGCAGCTGGGGATTTTCCAGAAGCTTATCCAATGCATGAGATATAAGATGTTCACTGCCGCTGGCAGGTGCGCTGCTGTCTGCTATCTGCATTGCAATTCCGCTCATTGTCAGAGAGTCCACCATTTCCTTTAAAAAGAAGTTTTCTGTTACCTGAGTATACGGCATTCTAACAATACTGTTTACAGACTTTTTTGCCATCATTGCGGCAAAGTCATCAACTTTTGCAGCATTGTTCTTTTCTTCAAAATACCAGTCGTATACGGCGGTTATTTTAGAAATAATGTCTCCAAGGCCTGAATATATAAATTTCATAGGTGCATTTTTTAAAACCTCTAAATCAACAATTATTCCAAATGGCATCGAAGCGTGCACTGATGTACGTCTGCCGTTTATTATCAGAGAACAGCCGGAGCTGGAAAAACCGTCGTTTGAGGTTGATGTGGGTATACTTATAAATGGGAGCTTGTTTAAAAAAGCCATATATTTAGCCGCATCAAGTACCTTTCCTCCACCTACTCCAACAACCGCATCAGTTTTAGAAGGTATGGAAAATGCCTTGGGCATGAGATTTTCAAGCTTTATATCATCATAGTCATAAGTTTCAAGAACGGTAAGAGATTTTC
Organism: Clostridium sp. BNL1100; assembly: GCF_000244875.1. Taxonomy (NCBI): domain Bacteria; kingdom Bacillati; phylum Bacillota; class Clostridia; order Eubacteriales; family Clostridiaceae; genus Clostridium; species Clostridium sp. BNL1100. Next base: position 805,713 of record NC_016791.1, on the reverse strand, counting down.
TTGACTTTATGGAATCAAGAATCTTTTCACCAAATAAATCACGGATTCCTTCTCCAAACAGTATTACAACATTATTTATTCCAGCCCTTTCAATGTATGCCCCCACACTTCCCAGTATATTATTACTAACTTCAAGTATTGAAGGAATTTCAATTCTGTGTACAGCAGTCATCACTCAAGTACCTCCATCCAGAAATAAGCTTTACTCAAAATCGGTAAGTATTTTTTCCCTGACCAAATATTTTGCAATTTCATTAAAATGCTCAAAGGCTATATATGGAGCCTTTTCTTTTGTAAGCCAATCTTTAAGGGAACTTGTTGCAAATGCACAATCTGCTGCTTTTGCTGCACCAATATCCGGCTCGCTGTCACCTGCAAAATACACCTTTACATATTTTTCTTTCAATGAACGGACAACCTTTTGCTTGTCTATGCCCCACATTTCCGAATAAAATTCGCTTTTTGGATCAGGCATTATCTCAATTCCCCTGTTATGATACCTTCCTTCCATTGAAATAACCGTAACATTTTTTATTTTAAAATACTCCAAAAGTTTATTGATATAATATGATGTTCCCGCACTTAATATAAAAAAATCTCCCCCGTTGTTTTCCACCATTTGAATAAATTTAACAGCATACGGATCAAGGGGTAGCTCCAGTATATCCTGCAATATTTCCTCTTCACTTCTGTCCATTGAGCCAAACATTTTATTAAGAAAATCCACATTTATCTTTTTGGTTTTCTTCCATTCATCATAATAATTCCATGCCCAATCCTTTAAGTATTTATCCATTACTATGTGATAAAAATCCCTGTCAGTGAGTGTTCCGTCAAAATCAGATACAAATGCAAATTTTTTCATCATACATTGCTCCGTTCCGGCATAAAGCATAAATGCCATTAGTGTTTTCTTTCATATAATACCATAATTCCCTATAACATTATTATAATATAATTTTAGTTTTACTCTTTATTGATAAATAATCATTGCAAAACTTGGCAATAGTAATTATTATTGAATAGTATATAAATTTATTAAGGTAAAGGAATAAAAATGGAAAATTTAAGTTTTAAAGATTTAACTCTCTCGGATGAGGTACAACGTGCAATTGTGGATATGGGCTTTGAAGAGGCGACCCCTATTCAGTCCCAGTCAATCCCATATATTTTGGAAGGCAATGATCTGATTGGTCAGGCTCAGACCGGAACAGGAAAAACCTGTGCATTCGGAATACCGGCAGTGGAAAAAATAGATCCACAGATTGATTCAATTCAGGTTTTGGTCCTTTGTCCAACACGAGAGCTTGCTATACAGTCCTGCGAAGAATTGAGAAATGTATTAAAATATAAGGATGGGATAAGGATTCTCCCCGTGTATGGTGGACAGCCAATTGACAGACAGATTATGGCTTTAAAGAAACGTCCACAGATAATTATAGGAACCCCGGGCCGTGTTATGGACCATATGAGACGTAGAACTCTTAAACTGGAAGCCCTTAAAATGATAGTTCTTGATGAAGCCGATGAAATGCTGAACATGGGTTTCAGAGAAGATATAGATACTATTTTGGAGAAAGTGCCAGAGGACAGACAGACTATATTATTCTCTGCTACAATGCCAAAAGAGATTCTGGAACTTACAAAAAAATATCAGAAAGATCCAGTTCATATAAAGATAGCCCACAAGGAACTCACCGTTCCAAGTATCGAGCAGTATTACCTTGAAGTAAAAGAATCTGCAAAGCTTGAAGTTTTGTCAAGATTGATTGATACCAACGATATCAAACTGTCTCTTGTATTCTGTAATACTAAAAAGAGAGTTGACGAACTTACAGCCAGCCTCCAGTCCAGAGGTTTTTCTGCCGAAGCTCTGCATGGCGACATGCGTCAGGAACACCGTGACAAAGTCATGTCTCTTTTCAGAAAAGGTAACTTTGATATACTCATCGCAACAGATGTTGCTGCAAGGGGTATAGATGTTGACGACGTTGAAGCAGTATTCAACTATGATCTTCCAAATGATGAAGAATATTATGTTCACAGAATTGGACGAACCGGAAGGGCCGGAAGAACAGGAAAGGCCTTTACATTTATTTCAGGAAGAGAAATGTACAAGCTTAGGGATATACAGCGTTATACAAAATCCACCATTGTTCCTATGAAGCCCCCAAGTCTCAATGAAGTTGAAGAAAAGAAAATGTTAAACATCCTAAAAACCTTAAAAGAAAACCTAAAGGATGAAAGCATCTCCAAATTCGTCAGCCACATTGAACGCTTCATTGACACAATCAATAATGAATCGGAAGAACAGGGGGAAAACTTTGTAACATCTCTTGATATTGCAGCTGCATTATTGAAAATGTATGGTGAACAAAGCGGGAATCTGCCAAGTGAGGTTAATGAAATTGACAATGCGGTAGAACCGGGCAGCAGTAAGGATATGGTCAGATTATTCATCAATATAGGTAGCGAGAGCAAAATACAGCCCAAGCATATAATTGAAAGTCTTGTGGCGTCAACCGGACTTCCGGGTAAGCTGGTAGGTGCAATAGACATATTTGACAGGTATTCATTTGTAGAGGTTCCAAAGGATTTTGCTCCCGAAGTTATGAAATCAATGAAGAACTATACTATAAAGGGAAAACGCATCAATATAGAAAAATCCAATGCAAGAAAGAAAAGCGGACGGGGATCGTCATTTAATCGTTCGACACCGCCTAACAGACGTAGTCCTAAAAAATCAAAATAAAATATAAAAGCAAAACCGGGCTGTCGCATTAGTTCAAATTATTCACTAGTGCACAGCTCATTTTATTATTTTGGGCAATAAAAAAAGCCTCTTGCTATAGGCTATTTCAATGTTTTTTGGGTTTTGTCATGCTCAGGTTGTTTCTTTTCAGAAGCATCAAAGGATTCACCCAAACATTCTTCGATAACACTAGGTGTTACCAACAATGATTCATTATTCAATTTACCACCTTCTTTCAACTACACTGTAAGTATATACCCAATCTGTGCAAATAGCAAATTAATTTTATTACATGGGATTGAGTGCCTTTTTTGACATAAACAGTAAATAATGGTATTATTGTTTTCAATCTTGCAAGATAAAAAACGCTATTTGTCTGTGACGACAGGCAGGTGAAAATTTATAAACTTTAAAAGGAGTATTTATTAAATGATATCAGCAAAAAGAATTTTAAGTGCTATTTTGCTATCTGTTTCACTTATTGCAAGTAGTTTTCCATCCGTTTACGCTAACACTGAAAACGCTGACGGTAATGCCAAAATTGGAGCAATTGAATCAAAAGAAGTTATTCCTTCGTTTATAGCAGGAGATTTAACAGCAGAGTCTAAAAAAACTCCACAACAAATAGTTGAGCAGTATATTGCTCAAGAAGCTCAAAAGTATCAATTGCCAGCAATACAGTTTAAAGTAACTGAGCAATTTGTAAATTCATTAAATAGGACGGTAGTAAAAACCATTCAAACTTATAACGATGTACCTGTTCAAAATAGCGACAGAAACTATTTTATCAATTCTGACGGTGTTATTGAGTATATCATTGGAGACTATGAATATAATATAGCTGATAGACTGGCCTTAGCTGTTAAGCCCGCCGAAGTATCCCAAGAATCGATTTTTTCTGTAATTGAGGGTGATTTAGGATTTAAGCCGGTGTATACTGAAGTTCCTAAAAGCCAGTTGATTCTATATCCGGTAGATGGAAAATACAACTACATATATAAGGTAAACATCGAATTCAGAAATCCGACATTTAAGAGTTATGTATATTATATTTATGCAAGTAATCTGTCCATATTGGGAAAAAACAATCAGGAATTAAGTCTTGAGGAGCCTACTGTAGGTTCAGGTATTGGTCAATCCGGAACAATAAAAGAGCCGTTAAAAATGGTAAAGGATAATGATGTATACTATCTGAAAAACACCGTTGAGAATTTAAAGACTATCTACGAATTAGATGGAATATACAGCGAGCAGGATAACTGTTTTGATTCAGATACCGGAACAAACTATCAGAAAGATGCAGTAGATGCACATTATAATATGACAAATGTTATAAATTTCTTTAAAGGTGCACCTTTTTACCGTAATGGAAACGATGATAACGGGTCTGAATACACAGTTGAAATTATAAAAGATAGCGGTAATGTTTTAAATGCCTACGGATATGTAAATAAGGTAAGAATCGGTGCCGGAAAAGGTTCGGCAGGTAAGTCTGTTTCATATGCGGTGGATGCCATGGCACATGAATTTACTCATGGAATACTTACATCAGAAGGTTTAGGTGATTTCGATGAGGGACACTTTGAATTTAATCCCCCTTTAACAGAGCGTTTGTCCTTACACGAGGGAATATCCGATGTATTTGGTACAATATGTGAATACTTTCTTCCAAATGAGGGGACACCTGATTGGACAATAGGTGAAGATACCGGAGATATTATCAGGGATTGTGCCAATCCTGTAATTGATAGTTACGGCGAATATAAAAGACGTATGTTAGAATGTGAAAATGACCGTTCTCTCAAATATCCCAAACCACATGAAGGCGGTGGTGTTATTACAAAAGCCGCAAGTCTTATGGCACTAGGCGGAACTTTTAAAAATGTTACAGTTGCTCCAATTGGGATGGAAAAGCTTGCAATAATATTTTATCATGCCATTAATGACGGAAACATGGTTTATGACATGAAATACCCTCAATTTGCAGCAGCACTTCTCCAATCGTCAGATACAATATATGGAGCAAACAGTTCTGAAACAAATACCGTAAGAAAAGCTTTGGGTGCGGTTGGTCTTGATTTGAGAATGGTATATGCATCAGGTCCGTCATTGCAGTTGACTTGGCTCCCCTTAGCAGGTTCACATTACGGAATATATAGAAGAGAAACAGGCTCTACAGCCGAACCTGAAAAAATTCAGGAGACTTATAAAACAACAGAGACTGTTCAGGCTATATCAGGGAGTTATGATTACTTTATTGCATCTATTGATGAAAATGGAAACAGGATTTCAGAATTTGGTAGTCCCCTTACTTATACGCTACCCTTCCCCACTCCTGAAAATTTGCGTATTACAAATAGATCAGGTTTGCTGATACAATTTAGTTGGGATGCAGCTAATAATAAACCCGGAGCCAGATATGCAATTTATAGACGGCTTGCAGATTCAGTAGATCCTTTTGAAAAATGTCTGGAAACCACAAATACAACTGCATCACTTAATACATTACTCGGAAACTATAATTATTTTGTAGCTCAGATTGACGAAAACGGGGAAATGATATCTTACCTAAGCAATTCTGTTCTGGTTGAGACTCCATATAACGCTCCGCAAAACTTCCGTATAACAAACAGATCAGGTTTGCTGATACAATTTAGTTGGGATGCAGCTAATAACCCTGGAGTTGCTAGATATGCAATTTATAGACGGCCTGCAGGTTCAGTAGATCCATTTGAAAAATGTCTTGAAACTACAAATACAACTGCATCACTTGATACACTACTCGGGAACTATAATTATTTTGTAGCTCAGATAAACGAAAATGGAGACATGATATCCTACCTAAGCAATTCTGTTCTGGTTGAGACTCCATATAACGCTCCGCAAAACTTCCGTTTAACAAACAGATCAGGTTTGCAAATAGAAATAAGTTGGGATGCAGCTAATAACTCCGGAGCCAGATATGCAATATACAGAAAAGTCGAAGGTTCAGCTGATCTACTCGAAAAATGTCTTGAAACCACAAATACAACTGCAACAGTCGATACCTTAATTGGAAGCTATTGGTTTTTTGTTGGGCAAGTCAATGAAAACGGAGAATTAATATCTTACTTGAGTGAACCGATTACCGTAATATCCTAATTTCTAAACATACATATAAAATTAAAAGAGCTTCTGCAAAACAACAAATTTTGCAGAAGCTCTTTTTTTGTAAAAGACTTAAATTAAATGTGCATTTTTCAGAAGCTTTATAATTACTGTAGCACTTTCAGCTCTTGTAACATTGTTTTTAGGATTGAGCTTTCCTTTGTTTCCGACAAATAATCTGCTGTTGACGCAGATAGCTGCTCCGTCTTTTGCCCATTTTGAGATATTACCGGAATCGGAGAAATTTTTGTTCAGATTATCGGTATTTGTCAGTGCTGTGTCCATTCCTGCTATTTTCATGGCCTTTGAAATCATTGTCATGGATTGTTCCCTTGTAATCAAATCATTTGGCCCGAATTTACCGTTAGTATAACCCGTAATAATTCCATATTGGTATGCAGTACAGATATAAGAATAATATGGATTATCCTTGCCCACATCCGAGAAATTATCAGCAAACTGAGAACCCTTCAAACCCAAAGCCTTTACTATCATTACTGCAAATTCAGCCCTTGTAACAGCTCTATCCGGAGTGAAATTTCCATTTCCTGTTCCGCTGACTATGAGCCTTGAACCTGCATCATTTACGTAATTCTTTGACCAATGTTTTTCCACATCCTTAAATGTCAAAGGATTGTATATAAGTGCATATGTGCTGTTAGTAAGGCTGTTTATCTTTGCATAATAGATGTTGTCGATTACATTAACTGCCGTCGGCACATGTGTGAATGAACCGTCAGGATTGCACACAACACCTGTAGTTATTTTCTTAGGGTCAATTCCCTCCGGTATCGCTACAGTTCTTGCAACATAATTGTTAAAAGAAGAAACTGTAACTTCCCTGCCTGCATTTTTGAATGATATTTCAAACTCGACAGGTTTGCCTTTTACTTCAAAACCTTTGTTTTCTGCTGCATCTTTTATTTTATCTGATTTGTCGTTAGTTGCTTTAGTAACTGTGACTTTAACCAAAATGTCTTTGAGTTCAGGGTTGCCGCCCAGTTTTTCCACTATCTCATCTATATTGACATTGTTGGCAGGTAAGCTATACGATACATTTTCCGTTTTGATTTCAATGATGGCGTCCATATCTGCCATAGCCTTTAAAGTACTGGCCTTTAACTCCCCGACAACTTTATCTGAATTATTAGTAACAGGGATAATTACCTTCTTTTCCTTGTCAGGATCAGTTTTTTCCATTTCATTAAGGATTTTCTGTACTTCCGTTTCATCCACATTTACAGTGGTGGTTTTAGTGTTATTTTCATTCTGAACGTCAACAGAGATATTTTTCAGAGAATGGTCTCCTACATTTATGTCTATTGTTTCTTTTGGTAACGGTGTTTCAGGAGTTGTACCGCCGCCTGTCTGGCTGTCTGATGTGCCGGTTCCTGACACCTTAAACTTAAACGGACTATTTACTGCGTCTTTGCCAGTTATGGTTATTTCGGCGGTTTTGGCTCCAGCAGCAGACGGCTTAAATACTATGATGAAGGTGATTGAAGTTTTTCCGGCAATAGGACTTACGGGTTCATTTTTTAAAGTGAAATCAGCACCTGTTATTGATATAAACTTATTTGTTCCATCTTCTACAAGTTCACTGTTACCGGTATTTGATATTGTAAACTCCAATTCGCTTTCCTTGCCTGTCTTTGTATCTTCAAATTTAATGGTATTACCGTTTGCAATCTCTGTACCATCTTTCTTTTTGAACATCTTAACAAAAGCTCTATCATCGTCTTGTATAATTCCTTCTGCCTTAATATCGCCGGTTTCAGGTTTCAAAATTACAAAGAAATTTTCATTAAGCTCGCCGTTTTTGTCTCCGTTAATATTTACTGTTATCGACTTGGATATTTGACCGGGAGCAAATTCCAACTTGCCGGACAACGGAGTGTAATCGTTATCAGTAATTGTCGCTGTTCCGTCTTCTGTTGCATAATCGACGGAAACTGTTTTTTCACACTCCGCGGAAAGCGTTACATTGAACACCATCTGCGTAGTTCCGGAATCTCCTTCTTCTACTTTTACCTTACTTTCGCCAAATGTTAAGGAAGGTGCCAGGTCATCGTCTTTTATTGTACATACCGCTGTTCCCTTTGAAGAGTTTATTTCTGCACCTTCTGGATTTAAAAGAATTAATGAAAATGTTTCATTATTCTCATATAATGAATCTCCTACCATATCTACATTGATTGTTCCACTTTTTAATCCGGCAGGTATTTTCAGTTTGCCTGTCACCGCTGTATAGTCTTTTCCTTCTTTTGCAGTTCCCTCTAATGTAACATAGTCTACATATATATCATTTACACTGGCTGTTGAAAGAGTTACTGTAAAAGAAGCGATAGTCTTACCTGAATTACCCTCTACTTCACCAATGTTTTCAATGGATATTAGCGGTATGGATTCATTGTCATTTATAGTTCCTTTTCCTGTAGCCTTCCCCATTTCTACGGATGGCTCTGATAAATCATAAAGTTCAACATCGAAGGATTCTACTCCTTCATATAGTTCATCATCATTTATGTCAATGGTTATAGTCTTTTCAGAAATATCATTTTCTGCGAAAGTAATAGTACCTTCACTTTGAACATAATCGCTTACCTTTTTCGCACTGCCGTCTTTTGTCCTATAATTGACGGTTATGCTTTGTGAACATGGCTTGCTGAGAGATACCTTGAATACAATATTTTTCGCAGGGCCTTCAGTTACCGATGCATCGTTTATGGATATAGTCGCCTTGTCGTTATCCTTAATTGTACCCGTAGCAGTATAATCCGGCTTGTTGGCATTAGCAGCTGTCAAATTAAGTGTAACTGTCTCACTTGACTCCTGTATATCGTCACCTAAAACAGTCACTTCAATTTGTTTTGTATCTGTTCCACCTGGATTAAAGGTCAGAGTTCCATTTGAAATAGCTGTATAGTCTACTCCTTGAGTAGCGGTTCCATCAGCAGTTGAGTAATTTACCGTCACTGTTTTTCCGCTTTCTGCTGAAAGTTTGACATTGAATATTAGTTTGGTATTAATGCCCGAATCATCTTCATCTACCTCAGCATTAGATACAACTATGTCTGGTGCAGCATCATCATCCTTTATAGTACATTTTGCGGTAGAGGAAGTTCCCAGATCTGCACCCACAGGATTATTTATCATAAGTGAAAAATCTTCGTCATCTTCATCCAACGTGTCATTTAATACACCTACTTCAATTGTGCCGCTTGTTTCGTCTTTTGGTATAGTTAACGTTCCAGAAGCACTTGTATAGTCTTTGGGACTCTTTGCAGACCCGTCTGATGTTGAATAATCTACGGTTACATCTTCGTCGCTGGCTTGTGACAGTGAAACCGTAAATACCGCCCTTTTGGTAGCTGAATCTATTTCATTGAACTCAACAGGCTCCACCGTTACCTTGGGCTTCGGATCAATGTTAGTAATTGTTAAATCCACTGATTTATCGGTTCCCGTAGTTGCATTTGTAACATCGGAATCGGAGGTACTTACTGTAAGTATCCTTGCATTATTGAATTTATTATTTGGATTTCCTTTAATTTGTATCGAACTTTCTGTCTGTTTGCCGGGAATTCTAATAGTATCGCTTAAAACTGTAAAATCCTTATCTTTCACAGCACCTGAGAATGTCAATTTTACAGTTACGTCCTTACTTGATTTATTTGTAAGGGTAGCTTTTACGTTTGCCACATCAATTCCGTTTTCTGATATTGAGCCCGGTGTTATACTTAAATTTACTTTTGGCTCGGTTTCGTCATCAGTAATTGTCAGCTTAGGCGGAGTAAATGTACCTATATCTCCTTTATCCACAGTGGTTATTCCAACAGTTACGTTTTTATCTCCGTCTGAATAGATATCATCGTCCAGCGAAGTTATGTTAACTGAATTGGATAAACTGTTTGCAGGTATGGATATTGAGGTCGGAGCGTTAAAATCAGTTCCGGCCATAGCACCTGTAAAACCAAGATTAACTGTTACATTTTCATAGGTCTTATTTGAAAGAGTAGCGGTTATTTTTGCAGAACCACCATTCTCACCTATACTACTTTTATCAATACTCAATGTTACTTTTGGAGAGGCATCATTGTCGTTTATGGTGCATGTAGCCTCACCTTTTATAATGCCCCCGACACTAGGATTTGAAATCGTGACTTTAAAGTCTTCTGCCTTCTCGTGGTCTGTATCATCCTTTATAGGTACTACTATTTCCCCATAGGTTGAATTGGCAGGAATAGTTACTTTGCCATTCAGGACTGTTGTACCTAAATCATCTTCTGTTGCAGCTTGAGCATTGATTGAGTAGTCAACAGTTATATCATTTGTGTATGCCTTTGTTAAATTTACCTTAAAAGTTGCATTTTGTCCTTCATTAGCAGATATATTGTCTATTGAAAGGTCTGTAAGGTTTGAGAAATCAAGGGAATCAAGGGCGATATAAAGTGGTTTACTGTCATCTGAAGTTGTTATCACAACAGTATCTATATCATACCAGTTATCCCCAAATTGAATAATTCCTCCATATATTTTGCCAAACCAATCTTCGTCGGTTGCATTATTCTTTTGGGTATAAGTAACATCACCTATAGTTACATTAGAGCTGCTTAGATTAATATTTTCCACACTTGCCACAGGTACTGTATTTGTTCCTCGATATCCATAAATGTTTATGGAAGTGGTTGTCACAGAATTTATCCCATTTTTATCATTATTGTCACATACCAATGCATAAAAGGATTCAAGCTTAAAACGCCCTCCGTCTTTTGATTTAAATGTAAACTTTTTGGCACTTGAATCATTGTTATAATTATTTACTATAACATTACCCTTAAATCCTTCGGTTTCTGAGATTTTGTAATTGTCGACACCTATTACTGATATATCATCAGAATATACTTCAATATCAGAAAAAAAAGTTAAGTCACCATAATCAAGTGATCCACTTCCGTGTATCTGGGTTTCAAAACTCTCATCACTTGGTGTTGCTGCATATAAGGTCCCTGTGTTGCAGTTTAAGATAGAACATATAAAAAATATACAAAAAAACAAAAACAGCTTTCTTCTTACTCCATTCATACTTAACCTCCTAGTTATAATAAGCCACACCCGTGGCTTTTAAACACCTCAGGCGTGGCTTTTATTTTTACTTTACTAACTAACTGTTACATTACATATATATGTAACAACATTACCCGATATTTTTGAAATTACATCAACTTTTATTTGATTTACCTGCCCCGGTGTAACATTAACAGTAGCCTTTGTACCGCTAGCTGTCTCTACTCCATTTACTTTGATTATAACACCTGCAGAATTATTTGCTGTTGGTTGTACCTTCAAAGTGGTTACGCTACCTGAGATAGCTGTATATGTAAAATAGTTACTGCTAAAAGTAGGAGTAAGAGTTAGTGGAGAAGCACCTATAACAAACAAACTCTTCAAAGTCAAATCCTCTTTCCTCTTAATTGTTACCGTATACGTCTGTGGCGACATTGTTGCTGTAGATACTATGACATTTACTGTTGTATCACCAGTTGTCTGCAATGCAATTGGCCCGTATGGCTGACCGCTTACAGCAGCTCCCCCATTTATTGTAAGTGTCGATGCGGTGTTTTCACATGTAGCATTTAACATTACGCTTTGAACCGTACTATCAACTTCTACCGTGTAGCCGAAAGTATTTTTATCAAAAGTTGGTACTATCGGAAGTACTGTGGTTCCATTAAGGACAGAAAGACTCGTGAGTTTGTTACTGTTAAGCCTTGTGACAGTCAGCGTGTAGCTCTGGGTTAGGTACCCAACGGCCGAAGTGACTTCAATATTTATTGTATTGACACCGACTGCAAGGTTCACTGTTGCACCTGTTCCACTTCTGGTTGCAACTCCATTTACTTTTATTATTGCATCCTGGCCGTAGGCAGTTGGAGTTTCTGCTGTAGGAGTTACTACAATACCGGTTGTTCCATAGTCAACTGTAGCAGTATAAGCAGATGTGGTTTTTACAAAAGCAGGTGTAAGTGTACCGCTGTTTATCGTCAAGCTTGATAGATATGGGCTTGTTGGGTCAACAGAGAACAATTGGAAATTGGAAATCGAAGCGATGTTGGGATTACATTTTAATCCTTTTGTTACATTAACTCTATAAAGCTTATAGGCGTTGGTTGGGATAAAAGTTCTGTCTGAACTGTACGATATCGTACTGGTATTTGTATTATCCACTATATCTAGAGTGACCCATGTAGAATTGTCATTGCTGCCCTGTAAAGAATAAGTCAGCATATAGTATTGCTGAGAGTCCCAACCCACTGAAGGCATGCCATTTACAACCCATCGATTTACACAATACAATTTATCTGGTATAAAACTAAGAGAACAAGGTACTTCTCCAACCCATCTGTTGACAGGCTTTAATACCCCGTCAACTGCCCTTTTGGCCTCAAAAGGAGCTATGTAACTGGTTGCTGAAACAAGGCCGGTTAAGGCGGTATTACCCATATGTATTTCCTCCCCGCTATATTAAAATTTGTATTTTTTTACATTAATTGATATTATTATTATATTGTAACTTAATCAAAATTACAATCAAAATTTTTCTAATTGTCATTATTTATGACATCCTATTGACATATTTTTACACATTATTATATAATTACTATATATTAATCAGCGAGAGGTGTTTATATGGAGACAATGTTAGGTGAAATTGAACTTTTCCCATTTACCTTTGTACCGCGAGGATGGCTTTTATGCAATGGACAAATATTAAACATCGCACAAAATCAAGCACTGTTTTCGTTACTGAGCTTTTCATATGGCGGTGACGGACAAACAACCTTTGCCCTACCTAACTTATTAGGCACAGAGCCTGTACCGAATACAAAGTTTTACATAGCAATAGAAGGTCTTTATCCTACACGGAATTAGGTTGATTGGTTTAAATATTTTCAACTTTAAATTTATTTTAGCCGTTCTGCGGCTCAGGGAGGCTATTATTATGGATTTTCCTTTCATAGGTCAGATTCAGCTTTTTGCCTTAGGATTCGCTCCAACCGATTGGCAGTTGTGTGATGGGACAATATTTCAGGTTGCACAGAATCAGGCATTATACTCATTAATCGGAAATAAGTTTGGCGGTACACCCGGTCAGAATTTCGCAGTTCCAAATCTGTTAAAAGCAAGTGCATATCAGACAAGACGCCCTATGGCTTATTATATTGCAATGACCGGCATGTATCCTACACCCAATTAAACAGTTTATTTTCAGGGAGGTTATTATAATGGATTGTCCTATTTTAGGTATGATAAAACTCTTTCCGTTTTCGTATGTCCCTCGTGGATGGGCGGTTTGTAACGGTGCTACTATAAACGTTCAAACAAATACTGCCTTATATTCACTGCTTGGGATTCAATTTGGAGGCAATGGCAGTACTACATTCTGTTTGCCAAATTTGACAGGCTCGGAGCCCGTTCAAAATACTGTCTATTGTATTGCAACTGAAGGAATATATCCCGATAGACAATAAAAGCAGTTTATTGGCGAATATTTACCTTATTATTGTAAAAAATATGTTTATTGGTATGTTAATGTTGGTAAATTAAATATTAATATATTTGTAACAAATTTAATAATAAGGGAGGATGTTGTTTTGTCCAAGAATTTTTACACAGCAGTAAAAGACAGACGCACATACTATGGTATTGATAAGCAGATTCCTGTTTCCGATGAAAGGATTCAGGAGATTATAAAAGATGCGGTTCTCCACACACCTTCAGCCTTTAACAGTCAAAGCGCCAGAGTTGTATTATTATTGGGAGCTAACCATGATAAATTGTGGGACATAACAAAGAATACTCTAAGTAAGGTGGTACCGCCTGAAAACTTTTCAGCAACGGAGCAAAAAGTCAACTCTTTTAGAAGTGGTTATGGTACTGTTTTGTTTTTTGAGGATAACTCAGTTATCGAGTCCCTACAGCAGCAATTTGCACTGTATAAGGATAATTTCCCAGTTTGGGCAGAGCAGTCAAACGGAATGCTGCAATATGTAATTTGGACTGCTTTAGAAATTGAAGGTATAGGAGTTTCTCTTCAGCACTATAACCCATTGATAGATGATGCCGTCAGAGCTGAATGGAAAATCCCCTTGAACTGGAGGCTTGTTGCCCAGATGCCATTCGGAAAACCAACTGTATCACCTGATGAAAAGCAATTTCAGCCAATTGAATCAAGATTTAAAGTGTTCAAATAAGAAAAACCGGCGATTAGCCGGTTTTTCTATAATATCTTCTGTTCAAACTCTTCTATAAGTTTCAGATATTTCTCCTGTAAATGCTGTTCCTGTGCTTTGTTTTCTGCCTTTTCACATTCGTAGTTTAGTTTGTCCATTGTTTCTTTAATCAGGTTTTTTCTTGCAAATGTGTATACTACTCCGTCTTCCTTTTCAATATGCCTGTAAAGAAGGTGAGTATATGAAACAGCGTTGGCAATTATATCAAGCTTTGATTCATCATCACCTTCCAGAACCCTTTTTACAGCAGCTTCAAGTTCCTGCATATGAAGCCGTCCGAGATCATGTTCAACCAGCATGCCATGTCTTACAAGCTTTTGTGCGGCTGGCCCCATTTCCTTTTCCATCCTGTCAAAAAGAAGTTTTTCCTCTTTGCCATGGTGGTGGGCATCTGCATAATTTCTTACAAAATCAATTATTGTAAAAAAATCCTCATACTCTACCTGTTCACCCTTTAAAATCTTGTAACAATATTCTCGGATGACCTTCAGCATACGCTTAATATTTTTATGCTCATCTACCATCAAATCAATGCAATCCATATTATCTTCCTTTCTACTTACGGGATATCCTGTGTGTATTATCAGCGGACCTTGCATAAAAAAAATCAGGGTTTAACTCTTCTACAAATGCTTTTACCCAAACCTCCCTAAGTTCATAAAAATTATTTACATTTCCCTCAACCTTTTTCCAATATGGTGTATGAAGGCATATTGCAGACTTCCATACAAATTCGTTATCGCTGCTTGATACTATTTCGTTCACACGGTCACAGGGCATTCCCTCCAGAATGTAATCGTTCAAAGCATTAAATACTTCCTCGGGTACAGCTACATCCCCTTGAT
Source organism: Clostridium sp. BNL1100 (assembly GCF_000244875.1). Taxonomy (NCBI): domain Bacteria; kingdom Bacillati; phylum Bacillota; class Clostridia; order Eubacteriales; family Clostridiaceae; genus Clostridium; species Clostridium sp. BNL1100. Next base: position 790,675 of record NC_016791.1, on the reverse strand, counting down.
AATCTCCCGCGGCAGCTTTTCCCTGATTTTTATAAATCTCAGCCAAATCCTTCTTATAATCCATACTCCTGTTTAATACCTGAGTTACAATAGCTGCCTGCCTTAATTCTGCACTTTCTATTCTTTCCTGAAGCCACCCGTGTATATTTGAGGTATCAATCAATTGTTCCAATGGCTCAGGGCCCAAAGGAGGGCCATGTTTTTCGTTTATATCCTGAACCCAGGTGCCTACCGGCAATTCCTTTTCCTGAGCCCATTTTATAATATCCATCTCAATTTTTTCATACCAAATAATTTTGTTATAAAGCCAGTAATGTATTTTACCAAGAAATAGACTCATATTTACCTCCGCTTAAGTTTTTATTTATTTGTCTCTTAGTTATTTTGTTCTCAAGTGCAAATTTTTATTTAACACACTCAATTAATGCCTTTTGAATATTATATTATAGGATTTCTTGTATTATTTGGAGAAAAAAATTATGGAGTACAACATTAAGACAGAACAGGATGTAAATATTTATGTAAATGATATTAATCCTTATGGTAAAAAGGCGATTCTTTTTGTACACGGTTGGCCTTTAAGTCACCGGGCATTTGAATATCAATTCAATGTGCTTCCGAAACTGGGATATAGATGTATTGGTATGGATACAAGAGGCTTCGGCAATTCAAGTAAGCCTTTTTGGGGTTATGACTACAACAGGTTGGCTGAAGATGTCCGTTGTGTAGTTGATGCATTAAAGCTTAGAAACTTCGTTCTGGCAGGCCACTCAATGGGAGGTGCTACTGTTATACGCTATATGTCGCTCTTCAAAGGATATGGTGTTTCTAAACTGGCACTGTTTGCTGCTGCTGCACCAAGTCTGACTATGCGCCCCGACTTTCCTTACGGCCTTCTCAAAGAAGATATAACAAAAATAATCCAAAGTGTATATGATAACCGTCCGCAAATGCTTCTGGATACTGCACCAATGTTTTTTTACAAACCGATAACCAAAGCTCTATCTGACTGGTTTTTCCAACTTGGCTTTAAGGCGGCCAGCTGGGCGACGGCAGAATGTGCCAAAACCTTCCGGGACGAAAGCCTTTTTAACGACCTTCCCAAAATTAAGGTTCCTACCCTGATACTTCACGGTATACATGACCGTGTTTGCCTATTTCCTCTGGCAGAAGCCATGAAAAAAAGTATTAGAAACTCAAGGCTCATACCTTTTGAGTACAGCGGACACAGCCTTTTCTTTGAGGAAAAAGATAAGTTTAATATGGAATTGGTCAGATTCGCCGATCAGTTATAGAGTTAAGTCAAAATGTTAAAAAATAATTGCTTGAATATATATTTCAAGCAGTTCTTTTTTTACAAAAATTCTCCTATTAATATATTATGTTAATTATTTCTTGCTAACAATTAATATAATCCAATTGAAATATTTTTTCATCCTTGCTATTATTATCTAGTCACTATATTTAGGGTAGTAAACTGTTAGAAGACAAAAGTGGCTATAATGATTTTTTTATTTTAATTAGGGAAAAAAATATATTAATAAGGAGTGTATTAAAATGACGCAAAAGAGGGATCAGTGGGGGTCAAAAGCCGGATTTATCCTTGCTGCCATTGGCTCAGCTGTAGGGCTGGGTAATATATGGAGATATCCGTATGTACTCTATTCCAACGGTGGGGGAGCTTTTCTTATTCCATATTTCTTCGCCATATTGACTGCCGGAATACCGTTAATGATTATGGAGTACGGGTTGGGACACAAATTCAAAGGTTCTCCGCCCTTGGCATTTGCCAGAGCAAATAAAAAGTGGGAGTGGCTGGGTTGGTGGCCAAGTATTAATTCATTTATTATATTGACATACTACACCCTAATACTTAGTTGGGCCGTCAATTACCTGTTTTTGAGCTTTACGCAGGCTTGGGGCTCTGATACCAATTCATTTTTCTTTAAGGACTTTTTAAAAATGACTGATAGTCCTTTTAAGCTGGGGGGCTTTGTATGGCCTGTATTTGTGGGTATCACTATTATCTGGCTACTAAATTGGTTGGTGTGCTATAAAGGTGTTTCCGGTGGAATCGAAAAGATAAATAAGATTCTGCTTCCCACCCTTGTAGTTGCAATGATAATTATTGTTATCAGAGGCGTAACTCTTCCGGGAGCGAGTCTTGGACTTAACAAACTTTTTACACCGGACTGGTCAAAAGTACTGGAGCCAAAGGTCTGGATAGCTGCATACGGTCAGGTTTTCTTTTCATTAAGCCTTGCAATGGGAATTATGATTACTTATTCCAGTTATCTTCCAAAAAAGACGGATATAAACAACAGTGCCTTTATGACAGCCTTTGCAAACTGCGGATTTGAATTCTTGTCTGCAATAGGAGTTTTCGGAATATTAGGATACATGGCTTCAATGCAGGGTGTCGGGGTAGATAAGGTTGCTTCACAGGGTATCGGACTTGCATTTGTAGCTTTCCCTAAAGTATTTACAGTTATGGGTGGAATAGGCAAGCTCTTTGGCGTATTATTCTTTATATGTCTTGTTTTTGCCGGAATAACTTCTTCCATATCTCTGGTAGAAGCTTCGTCCTCGGCATTGATTGACAAAACAGGAGCCGGAAGAAAAAAAGTTGTTTCCTTGGTTTGCCTTGTCGGGTATGCCATAAGTATAGTTTATTCTACAGGGGCAGGGTTATATTTCCTTGATATTATAGACAACTTTGTAAATTCATACGGAATTGTAACAGTAGGCTTACTTGAAGCAATAACCATAGGATGGTTGTTCGGAGCTTCTAAAATAAGAGAACATACTAATCCCATTTCCTATTTTTCTGTAGGAAAGTGGTGGAATATCATGGTCAAATTTGTAACTCCATTAATCTTAACCTTCATGATTATTTCTAACGTTATAAATGAAATATTAAAGCCATACGGAGGATATTCACAAAAAGCACTGATAGCCTTCGGTTGGAGTGTAGTAATAATAGGAATTGGTTTATCTTTGATATTATGTCAAAGACCTTGGAAGGACAGAAGTATTACCTCTTATAATTCTGAGGAGGTGAAGTAGATGACTGCTACATCCATAGCTTTCTTTCTATTTGGTGCGATTTTCCTCTGGGGTGGACTTGCTGTAACAATCACGATTGCAGTTAAAAATGAAACTAAAAAATAGATAAAAAACAAAGGGGCTGCTGATGCAGCCCCTTTGTTTTTTAATCGTCCCTGCGCCTCTGGTCCAAGGCTTCATCTCTTATTTCTGCTCTGAAGCCTTCAAGTGCATCACGTCTTCTGTCATTTTTTTCTTCCAAGGTTTTTGCCATTTTCCTGTCATCAGTTTTTTCAATCAGTTCATCTGCTAATTCCATATTCCTGATTGTATGATTGATATTGGCTTGTATTCTTTCCACATTATCACTTCTGTCATCCGGTTTAGGCTTATTCATAAAAATATCCTCCCTCTGATTTACAATATTTTTTAGTCTTTGTCATCATCAATCTTAATCTCGACGGCTCCTGATTGTTCCATAACCGACTTTACTTCCTGAGCTTTGTGCCTTGCAGCTTTTACAAACACTACAATCCCGCTGTCATGATTCAATTCGTTTAAACTTTCAAGAAAAGACTTTAACCTGCCGGGGTCATCCTGTTCTGTTTTCACGGTGGCACTTATATGATTATCTATGGCATCAGCATTCATGCTTCGAAACTTGGCTTCATCAAAACTGCTGATTATCATATCCTGCCTGTTGATTCCGCTGTTTCTAAGAGAATCAACTACACCGCCTACCTGACCCGGCTCCAAAAATCTACCTATTATTTTAATAATAAATCCCTCCCTGCTTGCTGTGCCGTGGTAAGAGAACTAATTAAAATAGATTTATTCTTTTTATATTGTGTCCAAAAAATTTTTTTGTAAAAAGGTAAAAAAATCAAAAAAACGAACCATAACTGCAACACCCGATTGCACCGTTAAATTGCGGTTCTTCCAGCTTTATTATTTCATCAAAATCATTTGCAAGGTAATAGGCAAGTGATTTGCTTTTTGCTACTCCTCCCGACATAACCAACCTTTTTCCTTTAAACTTAAAAAGCAAGGGTCTAAGTTTCCTGTAAAGTGAATAATTTACTCCGGCACATAATCTCTCCGATGAAACCCCTTCCGCTATTTTACCTATGAGTTCCGATTCTGAAAAAACAGAGCAGGTGGAGTTCAGCTCTACAGGTGCTTCGTAGTATTCTGTCATTTTTTCAAGTGGAATTTCCAGAACCCCTGACATATTTTCCAGATATCTTCCACAGGAGGCAGCACACTTGTCATTCATCTCCAAGTCAGTTATAAGACCCTTTTCAACTCTTACAACCTTCACATCCTGGCCTCCTACATCCAGCAATATGAATTCTTTCAAATTCGTCTGATGAATTGCTCCGTATACATGAGCCTTTATTTCCGTTATTCGGCTAAACATACTGATATCTGTGTTATTCCTGCCATATCCCGTTGATATTGCAATAACCTCTTCACCAATACCCAGCCTGCTTACATCAACCTCCAGTTTTCCACTATTATATGAACAGTAATTTTTATAAAAAGCCATTGTACTTATTTTTTGTTTATATATAATTGAATTTTTATCCATGAGAACTATTTTTACTTCCCTGCTGCCCATATCAATTCCAAGTATTTTCATTACTTTAACCCCCTTAAATCTCCCAGCATATCCAAAAAGGCTTCAAGCCTCAGCTTTGACCGTGGATCAAGACAATTCGATTTGTCTCCCTCTATGGTGAATACAGGAATATCAATCTCCTGTTTTATTACTATATCCTGTATAGCCCTGTGACAAAAGGATTGAGTATAATGGATGATACCGTCAAGCCTTCTAAGTCTTATCTGCTTTTTTATTTCCATAAGCCTGAATTTCAGGTCATAAGGATATGTATAATCATAATACTGCTCGTAAATATTTTTGGCTTGGGAGGCCCTTGGAAAGGAAAATTCTCTTTGCACCTCATTATACACAAAGCAGGCATTAAACCTTTCGACATATTCAAATACATCACAAATCATTGGCGGTACACCTATATAACCCAGTCTCAACACCTGTTTTCTCGGCAGTCTTTTTGTAATTTCGCTTATTTTTGCTTCAAGGAATTCTGCACATTTTTGCGGGTTACCGTTAAAATCGCTTAAGTTTACCTGTGATATATGATTTTCAAAGCCTGTAGCTTTGTTGTCTATGTAAGTAAGCTCATCAATAGCCTTGGCGCGGTTTCTTATGGAATTCAAAGCTATTCTTACAGTTTCTGCCTGTTTCCGGCTGACATTAAAAGCACTCATAAATTTATTTAATTCTAAAGTGATATCTGAAATATTATGTGTTGACGGATAAGAGAAGGGGTACACTTTTATTCCTCTTGTCTTCAGAACCTCAAGCAATGCTCCGGTATTGGAACAGTCCCCCTCCTGAACTCCCACAACTTCACTTATTCCATAGCGCAGACATGCTCCATAAATCCCTTTTATCCATGCGCAGGAACTTTTGGGAAAGCCGTCTCTTTCCGCCCTTTCTATATCCTCTGAATAGCTATCGCCGGATATAAAAATATTATTCAGGTCAATTACCTTGCAGTTTGCTGCAAGCAGTATTTCTACAGGAACCGTAGTTGTAATTCCAATTTTTCTCATTAAAAATCCTCCAAAAGTAAAGAACAAAGGTGGCAAAGCCACAAGAAAATTTATACTTTACTAGACAATAAAAAAAGGGCATACGCCCATGTGTAAACAAAATAAGCTATCCTTCCGATAGCAGGCCCGTAGTTTTGTTTACAGACAGGATGGTTACGAACTGTCTTATGAATTTATTGTAATTGTAGCAGTATGCTGTAAGCAAAGTCAATGATTTCAAGAAAACAAAAATTTAACACGTATTTAAAAAACTCTATAGGTTACATTAGGATAGCAGGAAAAAGCATTTACTTATTTTTTCACTTGGAGGGATAGTACTTGAGAGATATTGCTGACAAAATCAAATTTCTGGCCTTTACATTTCTGTCGCTGTTTTTTTCTTCCATGTGGCTGCTGACTCTGCTGCTTAGGGCGAAATCAAACCCTCTCCCAAGAATAATGCCTCAAAAGCCATTAACACTAATTGGCCTTTCAATACCTATATTTTTGCTGCTTTTGAGTATTTATGGTATCGGGCGTATATTGACCCCACTTAATGAAAAAAGGACCATATTAACCATCCTTTCAATTTACTTCATCGTACAGGTATTATATATTTTAATGTTTCCGGTAAATGCCTATGAAGATGCAGCTATTGTAGAAGGCTTTGCACGGGAATTTCTCCACGGCAAGTTTTCTTCTCTGGGAGTAGGTAACTATCTTGGATATTACCCCAATAACATAGGTATTACATTACTTTTTTCTTTTCTTTATTTATTTTTTCCTGATAATCTTCTTACTCTAAGGTTTTGCAATGTAATATTTTCAACTTTGACTGCCTGGCTGACTTATAAGCTATATAAAGAGCTTTTCCACAATGAAAAAATTTCTTCCTGTGGTGTGCTGCTAATTACTGTATGTTTTCTGCCTGCAATTATCCTGAACAACCTTACATACGGCGATACTATAAGTACTTCCCTTTGTACGGCAGGACTGCTTAGCTCTGTAAAATTTGTAAAGACCTCCCTTGTAAAATATGTGATATATACAGCGTTACTCCTTATGCTTGGCAATTTTACAAGAAGTGTTGCACTGTTGTTTTTGCTTGCTGTTCTTGTTTATTGGATACTGAACAGTAAGTTTTTCAGGTGCGCACTAAATTCAAAAAAAGTCATTGCAGGAATTATCATAGCAATCATAGCGTTCTCACTTCCCCTGAGATTATTCAGTTTTATAGGATTTAAAAGTGGTATTATAGATGAGCCGGTTGGTATTCATGCAAATCCCATTTGGAGATGGATTAACATAGGATTCCCATCTGACAGTAAGCTGGGTTATTGGGACGGAGGACGTAATACATCTATATTTGTTTCACGCTACAAGTGCGACCCCAAAATGGCTTCCAGATTTTTTATCCACGATATTATTGATAAATATCAGAACATAGGTAAGAAAAACACATTAAAAGGATATATTAAAAAAACCTTCTGGACTTGGACAGAAGGAACCTACAATGTTAATTTTTACGGTTTAAGCCAAACTCTTAAACCCGAAAATTTCAAGCTCTACAATACTCCCCTCATAAAATATGCGGAACCAGGCGACAAAATCTTGAGGGGAGCCCTTGATTGGTATTTGCACACGTACAACTGGATAACCCTCGCCCTTTTGGCCTATTATCTTTGGAACTGTGTAAAATATAGGGACTTCAAGGCTGAACTTTTGGTTTACACCATACTGCTTTATCTGGGGTTTTATTTTTTCTGGGAAGTAAAATCCAGATATCTTTTCGGCTTATACCCGATTTTAATAATATTATCGTATCAATCAATAGTGCAGATTGTGAAAAGGGTCAGCGGAAGTTTTTCCACCGACCCTGAATAAAATTCAATATGGATATTTCTAAGCAAGTTCTTTTTCTGATTCCCTTAATTGCTTGCGTATTTGTATTTTCTGAGGACATTTCTTCTCACATATACCGCATTCTACACATGCATCAGCTCGGTTTCCTTTAAGCCATTCATTTGTTCCGATACTCTTATATTCTGCTTTTGCATAATCCGTCAATTTATAAACACGATGATAATTCATAAATTCGAATATTTTAGGGATGTTAACCTCTTTAGGGCACGGCATACAGTAGTTGCACCCGGTACAATACAAGTCAGACAGCTTTTTATTTTGTTCCATTGCCTCATTTATTGCAATGATTTCTTCGTCTGTAAGCTGCTCCTCGTTTGATGCAACCTGTACATTCTCCTCAACCATGGCCATGTTACTCATACCCGACAGTGCACATGTAACATTTGGATTAGAAATTACGAATCTCAAAGCAAGTTCGGCACTGCTTTTTGATCCACCTGGAATTAATTTACTGATTACTTCAGAAGGTGCTCCCAGTCTTCCTCCACCAATAGGACCCATTATTATGACTCCAAGTCCTTTTTCACGTGCATGAGCTATACCGGCCTCATTACTTCTGTCCAGCATATTGTACTGGCATAACACTGTCTCAAAGTATCCGGTATCTATTAGCTTTATCATGTTTTCAGCCTTGTCATGAAAAGAAAAAGATAAGTGTTTTATCAAACCCTCCTCTTTTGCTTTTAATGCAGCTGAAAGTGGACCGTCTTTTACGTTTATTTTCTGTTCAAAGGCCTCAAGGCTTATTCCCCACATATGATAAAAATCTATGTAATCAGTATCAAGTTTCTTTAACGAATTTTCAAGTCTTTCTCTGTAATGTACACCGGAATCATCTTCGATTGGGTTTTTGGTTGAAAGATAAACTTTGTCTCTCCAGCCTTTAATGGCTTTTCCGACAATCTCCTCACTTTGCTTTTCACAATAGTAAGGTGCTGTGTCAATATAATTCACACCCAACTCGAAAGACCTATGTATCATCCTAATACTCTCTTCGGTATCAAAAACCGTTTGACCGCCAACATTCGTTTGCGGTAGTCTCATTGCACCAAATCCCAAAGCTGATAACTTTATCCCGGTATTACCCAATTCGCGGTACTGCATACACTTATCCTCCTTGTTTGACGACTGTAGTTAATGTATCAATTATATCATTTCCTACATTCATTTTACAGTATTTACTTTTTTACTCTTTTTTGACTTTAAGTATATTAATAGTTTTCAAAACCATTAATGTAATCCCATCCCTTCTACCATTCTTAATTCCTTCAAGAAATGATTGGCTTCTCGTAATACATGATCGCTTAGCAGAGGCAATATGATAGCTCTGATTTTACAATCAAGTAGACCTTCTGTACCCTGCTCTTTAAAATTTTTGATATTTACAGTTGCTTCAAAACTTCTTCGTGTAACCTGAGGAAGGAGTTCCAACTGATTGATAGCCATCTTCGCTTGATTTGTAAGTTCCGTAAATATCTCTGCAAATTCGTTGGCCTGTTGTATCAGGGTTTCTTCGGAAGGGTCAAGCAAGCCTCTTATGAATTTGCCGTGTTCACTCATAATATTATCCCAGAATGCTTCCATACCCGCTGCATCCCTTGGGGTTTCTATAAGACTATGGGAACTTTCCAATCTCTGAAGATGCTGTAAGTAGTGTTCAGCCTCACGGGTCACGTGATCCAGCATTAACGGATAAATTGTAGTAAACATTTTGCAGGACAAAACGTTGGTAAGTACCATTTTCTGGGACTGAATAATTTTGTTTAACTGTGCCATAATATGCTGGTTTAGCATGCTTACAGCCTTAGGAGGCATTGTTTTTGATACAGGTTTGATGCCATTTAATAAAGAAACTTCCATTTGCGTAATATTTGTATTGATTTTTATTCCTGTTAAGAATTGAGTAGCCGTCTCAGCACTTAGAGTATATGGTGTAACTACATCTCCGAACATAAGGTTCTGGGTTGGTACTACTCCATTTGCCATCATTACTGTTTCTTTTAATAATTCTTCAAGATTATTAATGGTTTTTTCCAACTCCGGAACCATCCCTTGATCCCTTGGCATAAGTGCAGCAATTGTAAATATCAGGTGTTCCTTAATGATTCTTAAAAAGAAAAGATTTGTCTCAATAGAATGTGTAACATACTCCATTTCAGTCATAGCATTTTACCCCCTCAGCCGTGATACCCGGCTGTTGTCCTATAAATTTTACCATAAATAATCAAACCCAACTTTTGATTGGGTTTGATTTATAACAATATATAGTATGTAGACTTCATGAAGAATGTACATTAGGAAAAGATAATTTGAGAAGTTAAATATAATTTGCAATCTGCTTCATTAATTCAAACAATTCCGGGTTAAATTTGTGCTTTTCGCCCTCCATTATCCTTATTGCTTCATCTCTGCTAAAAGCAGCCCGGTAGCATCTGTTTTCGTTTAATGCATCAAAAATATCTGCCAGTACTATAATTTGGGAATGTAGTGGAATATCTTTTTTCTTAAAATATCCTGAACCGTCTACATATTCATGATGATAAAATATGTAATCCGCAACAAATTTAAGGCTTTCACGACTTTTAGCATACTGATAGCTGAAAAAGGCGTGCATTTTGATTTTTTCGTATTCCTCTGGCGTAAGCTTCCCGGGTTTATTGAGAATCTTTGGATTCACATACAGTTTTCCTATATCATGGTTCGCAGCAGCAAGCCTTACCTTTTCACATTCGTCTGCCGGAAGGCCGTAAGCCTCTGCAAGCGCAATGCTAATGGCAGCAACTCTCTCGCTGTGGAGCATAACCTCCCTGTAAGCATCGGTATTTGAGTATACTTCAAAGCTAATATAATCCAATCCATTGCTTACCAGAGCCATATTAATTTTATGCTCTATAAGTTCCTGAGGTATCTGGTTATCTGTTAAAACTACAAATGATAATGAAACAGAACCGTATATTCCGTCATATTCTCTGAAACAGGATGTAATACAATATTTTAGTTTGTTGTATTCATCTATAGATAATAAATGGGGTGATTTAAAATTAACCCTGTAAATTTCTCCTATAACGTTGAATCTGTTATATCTTGACAGATTCTTTGCAATGTTGAATGATACTGACTCAAATAGCTGAAGGTCTTCATCGGAGGTGACTACCACATTTTTGCCGATTCTCTTGGCTGTATACAATGCATCATCAGCGCTTCTTATAAGCTCCATATAGTCTACTACCCCACAGGATTCACCTAATATTGAGACCCCCAGACTCACGCTGAGACTGCTTTTCTCATATTTCAAGACATTAAACTCTCTGCGGATTGTTTCAGCTATTTCTACAATATTCTTGGAATCAATTCCCCTTGTAAGTAAAAGAAATTCTTCTCCACCATAACGTATAGCATAAACAGGAAGGTTCCTAATAGTATTTTTAATAACACCCACCAACATCCTAATAACATTATCCCCGGCCAGATGTCCGTAATTGTCATTGATATTCTTAAAATTATCCAAATCAAGTATTATCGCACCATTTATGTCAACCATCTTGTCTTCCCAGTTATCCAGCAGCTGAGAAAGATACAATCTGTTATAGAGGCCTGTCAATCCATCATGTTCCGCTGAATCCCTAAGCTTTGAAAATAGAATTGCATTTTCAAAGTATATACATATCTGGCTTTTAATCAGCTGAAGTAAAACCTTTTTTTCCTCGTCAATCATGTCAGCTAATTCATGGTGAATAACAAGGTAACCATATAAATCACGTTTTGAAATACTCAGTACGCCAAGGGAACCGGAGTTATATCCAAAGAGTTCCTTCTCCTGAGCCTTTAAATCTTGTATGTATAAATCAGTACTGGGAAGATATGAACTATCTATATTCATCTTTGTAATATCATCGGGAGTGAAAATCTTGCAATCCAGACCAAGAACCCCAGCAATAACGTCCTTCAGATAGCTTACAAGATCCTGATAATGCAGGATGTTACCCATATACTCGTTAATATCTATCAGTACTGATACCGCAGCAAGTCTGTTTTCAAGATTTTTCACCTTTGAAGTAAGGTTTGCGTATTCCTGATTTAGTTTCATTAGGAGTTCAATACTTTGCTCTATTGAAGAAGCCACATTAAACTTAGCATTATCCTCGTACATATAAAAGCCTTTCCAAAACTCATATTTTCTTTTTGTAAACAAATTTCTTCCACTATACTATATCGTCTTAATTTAGGGGTTTAATAATGAGGAATTGGTCTTATTTTATAATAAATTAGCAAAACTAATAATAAATAGGCATTTACAAATAATTACATATATGTTAACATTACTTCTAAGGATAAATATTATATCACACACAAACAAAAAGGAACTTGGAGTAAGGGGACTCCAGGTTCCTTTTTGCATATAATGGTTTTATCTTTGGTAGCTAATAAAGTATATTTTTTACATAATTTGAGAATAAATAAAATATATTATATAAAATAGTACCGGAGTGGTGAAAATCATGATACTTAAAATCCCCCCAAATGTAAACATGGCTGAAGGAAGCATAATTGCTTTAACAAAAGATGATATTTTTATCGGTTATGCCGAAGTAATAATGTCAACAAATGAAGCCCTTATGCTTAGTGTGGACAAAAAAGCCATTAAAACCTTCAACGAATTGTTCGGAGAACAAATTCCATTTACTATAGATCTTTTTTAAATGCAGGTCAAATTCACTGCCCTTTTATACTTTGATTCATAGTTGGGTTTAAGAAACTCATATCTCTTTTCCATTTCATCCGTTACTGTCTTTAGTCTGTCTCTATGAGCGTAATCTGATTTCAGCTCAATTTCTATCTGATATTCTTTTTTTGATACATTGTTTTTTAGGTTTACATAAGTAACACTGTCAAAAGCGACTTCAACTGAAAATTCATCTTGCGAAAACAGTATTTTCTCACGGTTTTTTTCAATCCTGATAACTTTATTAAAATCCTTTGGTTGGAATCTTTCAGTAAGTTCCGTGCAATATATTTTTAATAATTCCCAATTATCTTCTATATTCTCAGAATCAATCTCTTTTTCATATTCAAATCTTGCCAGCTGCCCGTCACTACCGCTAACGGTTTCATCAGGAATATCCTTTTTTATTGTTATACGCTTTCTTTTATTATCCTTTCGAATTCTAAGTATTATATTCTGTCTGTACAAGTCTCCACTGTCAGTATCAAAATAATCATCAGCACTGTCTTTTACTTTTATGTCCCCTGCCTTGAAACTTTTCATAAAGTCTGAAAACTCAGTCCGGACTTTATGGAAAAGAAGACTATTCTGTGCATCAATTACGTATTTCTTCTCAACTTCTATATTTTTTCCCTTTTTCATAAAAACACCTCGTCAGTAAGTGTCAACGCAAATATATGAACATTTCTTTTTTTAGGTAAATGTATTTTCACAACACATCCGGGTTCTATACGGTACCTCTTTGCAAATAGCCTTGCATTAAAGCTGTGATACCTTGTCCTGCCATTTCTTCTTTCTGCTGCTGCCCCGGTCCAGTAAGCCTTTTCCCCATAAATGGGAGGCTGAAAGAAATCCGAAAAGTCAG
>NC_016791.1:300000-475000 GCF_000244875.1 Clostridium sp. BNL1100 | reverse complement strand
TATATAGTACCCTTATTTTTAAGGTGTAAACAATGATGTACCTACTTGAGATAAGTTCTGAATTTATCTAGTATCTTCTTTTCCATTCTTGAAATGTACATCTGTGAAACTCCAAGTATTTCAGCAATCTGTTTTTGAGTCATGTTCTGAATGTACCTATATGTTATAAATTCTTTTTCTATGTCATTAAATGATGTTAAAGCCTTTTCAAGAAAGTCTTTATTATCTATCATTTCGTATGTTTTCTCGTCGTACCCTAAAGTATCACCCAATTCAGAATCATTTTCCTGATTGATTGTCTGATCCAAGGATTTAACTATAGCAGAGCTTCCGGCTTCTATTATCTCAAGTACTGTATCAACGGGTATCCCCATGTATTCAGCTATTTCATCTGCTCTTGGTACTCTACTCAGCTTTTGTGTAAGCTCATCTCTGGCCTTGTTTACTCCCTGCCGGGATTCATATATTCTTCTGGGAATCTTTATTGTTGTACTCTTATCTCTGAAAAATCTTTTTATTTCACCTAGAATTGTCGGAGTTGCAAAACTTATAAATTTTACTCCCTTGTCCGGACTGAATCTTTCTACAGCTTTTATTAAGGCAAGACAAGCCACTTGATATATATCATCAAAGTCTACTCCCCTGTTTAAAAACTTTTTGGACAAGTACTCTGCAAGACTAAGGTAATTTGATACAATCTCATTTCTATAATCCAGATTTCCTGTACTTATGTATAGAGAAAACAACTGTGCTTCATTGTAGTTTAATGTATTTTGAGTTTTGTTTTCCATAGCTATACTCCAATCTTTTTTGTCATTACTATGGAATGATCTTCATTACACAGCTCTACTGAATCCATAAGAGCTTTCATAATGTATAGTCCGTATTCGTTTTCTATGGATTGTTCAAAACAGTCTAGTGTACTGTTTTCTGCCGTAAATGTTATTTTAATATTGTCAGTATTGATATCAAAGGATATTCTGTATTGACTTATGTTATTTTCTGTTCTTGAAAGTATTATATTACATACTTCAGATACAGCCACCTTTATATCCTCAACTTCGTCAATATTAAAACCTGCTCTGGTTGAAACACTAGATGCAGTTAATCTTGCCGTACTTACATATTCGCTTTTTGCGGGCAAAATGATTACTACATTATCATTTAAATTACTATTCATAGATGTTCTCCTTTTTACTTTGTATTAACATTTTTCAACTAGAAAAAAGGTACACGGTTAATGTGTACCCCCTTTCGTTTAGAATATGGTTTATTCTATTTTAAATAGCTTGTCCAAACCGGTAATGAGAAATAACTTCTTTATATTGTCCTTTAAATTACAAATGTATATATGATTGTCTTCTTTTCTTACCTCTTTAAGTGCACCTACAAGTATGCCTAAGCCTGTGCTGTCTATATAGGTAAGTTCCTTGCAATCTATATAGAGGTCGCCATTGCAGGATTTAACCGCCTCATTCAGCTCGTTTTTAAAGTTCTGTGATGTGTGTATGTCAATTTCACCTGAAAGGATAATTTGACATTTACCTCCATCCAGCATTTTTTGAACACTCAGTTCACTATGTTCCACGTTACTACCCCCTTTACCAGCGTTTCTTTTCAAACATGGTTAATCTGCGAATAACTTTGCCAGCTTTAGTATAAGTTCAAGGTTTTCAGGCTCTGCTCTAACAGCCAGAATCTTCTCAGGACCTAAAATATCTACATCCTTAAAGAATTTACTGTTTGTCACATCTATCCCATATAATTTGGGCTCAGAATCCCTATATGATTTGACTGTTCTCTTTTCTTTCGGGTCCTGCGGCTGATTCCACTCTTCTACAACCTTTAGTTTCAGATAGTCACTGGACTTAGTATCTATTTTTAAGTCTTTGGCTACATCATCCATGGCCATAAAAGCGCCATCATAAGCATATTGATCAAATACATACTTGCTAAGCAAAAATACATCTGTATCCGAAGCTGCAAAAAGAACCATTGCTTTTTGTATATACATAGATGAATTCGGGTCATTAATTCTGTTACTAAGCATTACCGTTTCCAGACCGACTTCCTTTATTTCAGGTATACTCTTTGTTATTTTCTGTTTAAATGTATCAGTTGCCTGTTCATGTACTTCACCTAGAATTCCTATGGTTATATCGGGTTTTACTTTGGTTACAATGGAATATACCGACGTTGCTATAATTATAACAGCTATAATCGTCACCAATATATGGTACTTATGGTAATGGAAAAAGTTATCCACCTTTTTTCTATCCATTCCTGCCTTTACAAATGCCTTATCAACATATGTTTCCTTTTTTGGTGCTTTTGGCTCTTCTACCTCATAACCCATAAGGATTCTATAAGCATCCGTTTTCTTCTGGAAGTCTTCTTCAGCTTCTTTTGTCAAAGTACCGTCTATTTTCATTTGACGGTATTTTTTCAATATTACGTCATATCTTTTTTCAATATCTTCTTTTGTTGAATTCGTTGGAATTTCCATTATTGTTCTTGATTCTTTTTTTGTGTACTTCAAATTAACCTCCATGACCAGTTAAAGGCCGCCAATTACCATTAGGTTATCCGTTGTTTTCAAATGTTAATCACGCAAAGGTTATCACTTTTTAATCTCTTGGTTTCATTGTAGGGAATAATAGAATATCTCTTATTGATGCTGAATCCGTCAATAGTATTATCAGTCTGTCAACACCTATTCCCAATCCACCTGTCGGTGGCATTCCATATTCCAATGCCGTAACATAATCATCATCCATCATATTTGCTTCTTCGTCTCCGGAATCCCTCTTTTTCACCTGGCTGATAAATCTTTCTTTTTGATCAATAGGGTCGTTT
This sequence comes from Clostridium sp. BNL1100, assembly GCF_000244875.1. NCBI lineage: Bacteria > Bacillati > Bacillota > Clostridia > Eubacteriales > Clostridiaceae > Clostridium > Clostridium sp. BNL1100. The sequence continues at coordinate 472,144 of NC_016791.1, read as the reverse complement.
AACTCAGAGTATGCATTACCCATTTCTCTTCCTGTAATAAAGAATTCGAAACGTTCTGTTAATTCAGGACAATCCGGTTTCCTTTTTGTAAGAGGAGATATTTCAACAGGGTAGTCATATATAAATGTAGGTTGGACCAGATTGCTCTCTACAAATTCTTCAAACATAAGATTCAATATTTCTCCGCGGACCATACCGTCTTTTACATGAACCTTTTTAGATTCTGCAGCCGCTTTTGCTTCTTCATCAGTCTTTATTGTGTCGAAATCAATTCCTGAGTATTTTTTTACTGCCTCTATCATAGTCATTCTGTTCCAAGGCGGAGTTAGATCAATTTCCTGTCCTTGGTACTGAATCTTAGTAGTACCCAATGTCTCCATTGCTACAGTAGAGATAAGGTTTTCTGTAAGTTCCATCATTCCCTTATAATCATTGTATGCTTCATACACTTCCATCATTGTAAACTCAGGGTTGTGCTTTACGGACATACCTTCATTTCTGAACATTCTTCCCATTTCATATACTTTTTCCATTCCACCGACTATAAGCCTCTTTAAGTATAGTTCAGGTGCAATTCTCAAATACATATCTATGTCCAATGTATTGTGATGTGTAATAAACGGTCTTGCAGTCGCTCCACCCGGAATTGTGTTCAATAATGGTGTATCAACTTCAAGGAATCCTCTGTTATCAAGGAATTTTCTGATTGATTTGATTATTTTACTTCTTAATATAAAGGTATTTTTAACTTCCGGGTTTACTATCAAATCCACATACCTTTGTCTGTATCTTAAATCCGTATCTTTTAAACCATGCCACTTTTCAGGCAATGGAAGCAACGACTTGGATAAAAGTGTAATCTCTTTTACCTTAATTGATATTTCTCCCTTGTGAGTCTTAAATATCTCTCCCTTTACACCTACTATATCACCTATGTCATATTTTTTAAACATTTCATATACTTCATCTCCAACTTCGTCTTTTCTGACATAGAGCTGAATTTTTCCATCCCTGTCCTGTAGGTCACAGAATCCTGCCTTACCCATGCCACGCTTTGACATTAACCTTCCGGCAATAGAGGCAGTCTGACCTTCTTGCGCTTCAAAATTATCAATAATATTTTTAGTTGAATTTGTTACATCGTACTTTACTATTTTAAAAGGATCACTGTCTTTATCCTGTAAATCCTTTAGCTTGGCACGTCTGACTCTTAGTATCTCGCTTAAATCCTCTTCACTTTGTTGATTCTCCTGAATATTCTCTTCTGACATTATTTCCTCCTATTTATATATTAAAGTATTTAATGATTTCCTTATAAAAAACAGTTTACATTATAATGTAAACTGTAAGTATAATTATATATTAATTTTGCTTTTTGTGGCAACACATATTGTATTGTTTCTTACTTGGATATCTCCAGTATCTTAAATTTTAATACTCCGTCAGGAACTTGTACTTCAACTGTTTCACCTTTTGTATGCCCAATTAGTGCTGCACCTACAGGAGACTCATTTGAAATCTTTGATTTAAGAGGGTTGGCTTCTGTAGAACCAACAATCAAGTATTCTACTTCTTCATCAAACTCAACATCAAAAATCTTTACCTTTGATCCAAGGCTTACAACATCTGTATTTACTTCATCTTCATCTATTATTCTGGCATGTTTGAGCATAGATTCAAGTTGAACAATCCTGCCTTCTACTTGTGCCTGTTCGTTTTTTGCTTCATCATATTCAGAATTTTCAGAAATATCACCAAATGAAAGAGCCTGCTTTATTCTTTCGGCTACTTCTTTTCTTTTAGTTCCCCTTAAAAATTCTAATTCTTCTTCCAGCTTCTTTAAGCCTTCGTAGGTTAAAACGACTTCTTTTGCTGACATTTGAAGCCCTCTCCTTTACCGTTAATTTTTTCTGCTAGACCTATAATTATTAAATAATATGCAAACTGTCTTTTCCTGATATAATATTCAACTTATTGACTTATATTAATATACATGGAATAAAAATTAAAATTATGTTCCTGACGGCAGTAGCACTTTGATGTCAGGTTAGCTATATTTGCTAACTAATTATAGATTACATATATAATAATGTCAAGAATGTTTTATCCATTTTTTTACATATCATTTTACAGTCTTCGCTGCAATACTTATATAATTATCTCAATATATCCAAATAATATTATTAATAATACTATTCAATTATCAGGAAGATAGTTCCTTGTCCTTAAGAATTACGTCATGGGCACCGCCTTCTTTGATACTTGTCGCAGATACCAGTGTTATTCTGGCTTTCTGCTGGAGATCAGATACCGATAAGGCACCGCAGTTGCACATAGTAGATTTTATCTTATAAATAGTAGTATCCAGATTGTCTTTTAATTTACCTGCGTAGGGAACATATGAGTCAACACCTTCTTCAAAGCCAAGCTTTGCTTCTCCTCCCATGTCGTATCTCTGCCAGTTTCTTGCACGGTTTGAGCCTTCTCCCCAATATTCCTTAACAAAGTTTCCTCCAACCTTTAACTTTCTGGTTGGGCTTTCGTCAAATCTTGCAAAATATCTACCTAACATTATAAAATCAGCACCCATTGCCAGAGCAAGTACCATATGATAATCATGTACTATTCCGCCATCAGAGCATATTGGTACATATATACCGGTCTCTTTCATGTATTCATCTCTTGCAGCTGATACCTCAATAAGGGAGGATGCCTGTCCGCGTCCGATACCTTTTTGTTCTCTTGTTATGCATATAGACCCACCACCGATACCAACCTTTATAAAATCAGCACCTGCGTCAACTAAATACCTGAAACCTTCCTTGTCTACTACATTTCCCGCACCGACTTTTACTTCTCCATTATATGTTTCCTTAATCCATTTAATTGTATCAGACTGCCATTCGCTGTAACCGTCGGAGGAGTCTATACAGACGATATCTACTCCTGCTTCAACCAGTGTAGCTACTCTTTCCTTATAATCACGTGTATTTATACCTGCCCCTACCACAAGACTTTTGCTCTTATCCAACAATTCGTTTGGATTTTCCTTGTGGCTATCGTAGTCTTTTCTGAATACGAAATACATCAATTTTTGATTGCTATCTATTATTGGAAGACAATTTAGCTTATGCTCCCAGATTAAGTCATTTGCTTCTTTTAATGATGTTTTTTCATTTCCGTATATTAACTGAGAGAATGGAGTCATAAAAGTGCTTATTTCCTCTTCCAATGATGCTCTGCTTAAACGGTAATCCCTGCTTGTAACTATTCCCAGAAGTTTGCCTGTAGGTGTTCCGTCTTCTGTTATAGCTATGGTTGAATGTCCTGTTTTTTCCTTCATTGCAACTACATCTCTGAGTTTATTGTCAGGGCGAAGATTGCTGTCGCTTACTACAAATCCAGCTTTATATTTCTTAACCTTCTTTACCATTTCAGCCTGACTTTCGATGCTTTGTGAACCGTAAATGAATGATATACCTCCACACTTTGCCAATGCTATTGCCATGTTGTTATCTGAAACAGACTGCATTATTGCGGAAGCAACCGGTATATTCAATTCGAGAGAAGGTTTTTCCCCGACTTTATGTTTTACTATTGGTGTCTTTAGTATAACATTATCCGGTATACATTCCTTTGTACTGAGGTTTGGAACTAAGAGGTATTCACTGAAAGTCCTCGAAGGTTCGTTGTAATAAAAAGCCATTTTTTAAAATTCCTCCTTATATGACATTTGTAAATTATTTAAATATTATAATACTGTTTACGTTTGTTATTCAAAAAGCAAAGAACAAATAATGTCCTTTGCCTTAGGTTTCAAATTTATTCAAAAACCTTTCTTGGAATGTATTTCTTAAATGATTCAATCATTTTGGGATGTGGCTCGAAAAATACAAGCATTTTCTCACCGTCTTTTACTGTGGATATAAAGTATACTTCATTTGAATCCATTGCTGTTACAGCATTTAAGCGATTTTTGATGTTTTCATAGCTTTGATTATACTGACCGCTTGTCATTTTTGCAACTATCTCAAAATCCTTGCAGGAACCACTAAATACTCTTTTTCTCTTCCTCTGTGCTATTATCATATCTATATCTAAATCACCGTTGGTGACGATATATTCATATTCTACGTTTCTGTTCCTTATCAGCATATAGCCCAAATATCCGATTGCTACAAGCAAAACCGGCATGAAGGTTTGTAGGAAGCTCACTGAGCCAACTATCATGATTAACAATAAGCCAATTACAATTGTAGCTGCAATTATTACTGAGTCAACAGCAGATTTTCTGCGTTTTACAATTTTCTCCATAAATATATCCATTTTTAAAGCCCCTCCTCATTGGAACAAACAAAGCATTTTTTAAAGCTTGTTAAAATAATAATAAATTAACAAGATAATATCAAGTATTTAGTGAAATTATTTTTAATTTACCATGTAAATACAAATAGAGGATGACTATTTTGTAGCCACCCTCTATATAACTTTTTTTATTCTTAGTACATTCCGCCCATTCCGCCTGGCATTCCACCTGGCATAGCTGGTGCCTCAGGTTCAGGCTTATCAGCTACAACACTTTCTGTTGTAAGTACCATTGCTGCTACAGAAGCTGCATTTTGGAGAGCTGATCTTGTAACCTTAGCAGGATCAACTATTCCACTATCAATCATATCTATATATTTTTCGTTAAGTGCATCGAATCCGATACCCTTTTCGCTTGCTTTAATCTTGTCAACTATAACTGATCCTTCAAGACCTGCATTTGCTGCTATCTGTCTTACAGGTTCTTCAAGAGCTCTTAATATGATCTGAACACCTGTCTTTTCGTCACCGGAAGTTGTATCAAGTAATTTAGCAACTTCAGGGATAACGTTAATTAACGCTGTTCCACCACCGGCTACTATACCTTCTTCAACAGCTGCTCTTGTTGCAGCCAGTGCATCTTCAATTCTCAATTTCTTTTCTTTCATTTCAGTTTCAGTTGCAGCACCAACCTGAATTACAGCTACACCGCCTGACAGCTTTGCAAGTCTTTCTTGAAGCTTTTCTCTGTCAAAGTCTGATGTAGTATCTTCAATCTGAGTCTTGATGGAGTTTATTCTGCTCTTGATTTCTTCCGCACTTCCTGCACCATCAACTACTATAGTATTTTCTTTTTGTATAATTACCTGTCTTGCTTTACCAAGCTGAGCTATCTGAGTTTCTTTGAGGTCAAGACCCAATTCTTCAGTTATAACTTCTCCGCCTGTTAATATAGCTATATCTTGAAGCATAGCTTTTCTTCTATCACCGAATCCAGGTGCCTTAACGGCTACGCAAGTAAATGTTCCTCTTAATTTGTTCAGGATAAGAGTTGTAAGAGCCTCTCCTTCCATATCTTCTGCGATTATGAGAAGCTTCTTTCCCTGTTGAACGATTTGTTCGAGAATTGGAAGTATATCCTGAATGTTTGTTATTTTCTTGTCAGTTATAAGGATGTATGGATCATCCAAAACTGCTTCCATCTTATCTGTATCTGTAACCATGTAAGCTGATAGGTATCCTCTGTCAAACTGCATACCTTCAACTACTTCAAGGTTTGTTCCCATAGTCTTTGATTCTTCTACAGTGATAACACCGTCATTTGTTACTTTTTCCATTGCATCGGCAATAAGAGTTCCTATTAATTCCTCATTTGCGGAAATAGTTGCAACTCTTGCGATATCTTCCTTACCTTTTATTTTACGGCTATTTGCCTTGATTCCTGCAACAGCAGTATCAACAGCTTTCTGCAAACCTTTCTTTAAGATCATAGGGTTTGCTCCAGCAGCAACGTTCTTCATACCTTCTCTGATTATTGCCTGTGCAAGTAAAGTTGCTGTAGTAGTACCGTCACCGGCTACATCGTTTGTCTTTGTAGCAACTTCTTTAACTAGCTGAGCACCCATATTTTCAAATTTGTCTTCCAATTCAACTTCTTTTGCTATAGTAACACCATCGTTTGTTATTAATGGTGAGCCGAATTTCTTATCTAAAACAACATTTCTTCCCTTAGGTCCAAGGGTAACTTTTACTGTATCAGCTAATTGGTTAACACCTTTTTCAAGTGCACGTCTAGCTTCTTCGCCAAATTTAATTTCCTTTGCCATTTCTTTTACCTCCCGTTATAATTATTCAACAATTGCGAGGATATCGCTCTGCTTCAATATTGTATATTCCTGACCGTCAAATTTTACTTCTGTTCCGGAATATTTGCTGGTAAGTACTCTGTCTCCAACTTTAACTTCCATTTTAACTTCTTTGCCATCTACTACTGTTCCAGGTCCTACTGCAACTACCTCTGCTACTTGTGGCTTTTCCTTGGCACTTCCTGGTAATACGATTCCACTTTTAGTAGTCTCTTCGCTCTCAAGCATTTTAATAACTACTCTATCGCCTAATGGTTTTATCTTCATTGTTTTACCTCCTTGAATATTTAATGCTTGTAAACTGTTAGCACTCACTTCTATCGAGTGCTAATCACATTTATAATATTATATATTGAATAAAATATTATCAAACGCTTTATAATCATAAATCGAGCAATATTTTGCCATTTAGCCCAATCATGGTTTTATTACTAATTATTTCTTCCATTTACTCTGATTTTTTTGAAATATCAAATTTGTTCCTTATACTTAATTTTTTTGAGTACTTTATTAAACGCAATAGAAGAAATTCCATACTTTTGTATTAATTCCTCCTTTTCCATTTCAATAAAGTTCTCTTTGCAATAGATATATTCAATTGCAGCAGAAAAGGCAAATATGTCTTTTTCATTATCTATCAAAAGTTCACCCGTATGATATATTATGTTATACAACATTTGTATTATTTCCTTTTCGTATTCAGGAACATACATTATTTCCTTATGAAGTACAACACACTCAACTACAGAATTATACTTTTTGGGAATCTTCCTGAGAGCTCTTTGTCTTGGTTTAGAGGCATTTGTAAATATTTCTATATACCTGAAGGGACTATACATGCAATCTTCAGGTTCCCCAATTATTCTGAATATTTCCTTATATTCTTCCAAAACAGATACTTCTGAGGTATCTTCCTTTATAAATTCACTTACTTTTTTGACCCAATCCGAAAAGTCTATATCCAATGTTTTAATTGATTGCAGATTTTTAATAATCGGGTTTGCCTTTCCGTAATTTTTTGTTGATATATAGCCTATAAGCAGTAAAGAACATATGAATAAGTCACTGTACTCAACAATATATGTTTCCAACAAGTGAATCAATTCATCTATTTTATTAAATATTATTAAAGTAGTTGCAATACATAAAAGGTCCTTCCTGTTGTATATACTTCTAAACGGAAGGATCTTCAATAATTTTTCTACCCGGGAATATTTCCGGGTGTGGTATAAGTTATATATTTTAAGACTGTTAGCCCAAATGTCTTCACTATATATATTTGTAACTGTGGCAATAAAATTTGATGCTCGTTTATAATTCTGCTGCTCCATCATTATAAGTACAAGCAGATTACGTGCGTCTGCGTTCATGGGGTTAAATGCTATTGCTTTATATAGTTCACTTACCGCCTCGTCAGTTTTGTTATTTAGAAGGCTTTTGCGAGCCTTTTTTAAGTTAGTTTGAGACAACCTTAAAAATCTGTTGTCTCCGGAAATGTCATTATACAGTTTCAAATAAAATATCATTTCTGAAACTTCTTCGCTGAATTCACCATCACTGTCAAAATAAATATACTTTTCAAAGTATTCGGCTGCTTTTTTCATATCACCAAGCTCAAAGCTGTTACAGCCCATACCGAAATAGCAATCATGCATTGTAGGGTCATAGTGTAAAAGTATATCCATGAATATCCTGTTGGCTTCTCTTGGCCTTTGCATTTCAGAAAGGAAGCATGCTATGTTAAATTTATACTCCATATTCTCAGGACTTAGCTCAGCTGCCTTAACCAGATGTTTGTAAGCGTCGTTTAAATTCCTTTTGTTGGCGCAACGCAGTCCCTTATAGAAATAAAATTCCGGATTATTCCGATATTCATCGATGCTTAATAAATTATTTTTCACTTATCTTCTTCCTTTTAATTCTCCGTATATGTCTTCAAGAGTGAGGCCTCTTTCTACAAGCAATACCATAAGATGGTACATTAAATCCGATACTTCGTATCTTATTTCTTCTTTGGATTGGTTTTTTGCCGCAATTATAACCTCTGCAGCCTCTTCTCCTACTTTTTTCAATATCTTGTCCAAGCCTTTTGTAAACAGGTAATTAGTATATGAACCTTCTTTAGGATTAACAGTTCTGTCTACTATTACGTTGTAAACTTCATGAAGAATTGCTGCTGTTGGCTTTTCTTCTTCATTTTCTTTCCATTCTCCGTCAACCATTGTTCTGAAAAAGCATGTCTTGTTTCCTGTATGGCAAGCAGCATCAATCTGTTCTGCCTCTATCAAAATTGTGTCTCCGTCACAGTCCAGCTTTATTGACTTAACAAGCTGAAAGTGGCCTGATGTCTCACCTTTCAACCAAAGCTTGCTGCGGCTGCGGCTGTAATAATGAACCTTTCCTGTCTCTATTGTCTTGTCAAAAGCTTCCTCGTTCATGTATGCTACCATTAAAACCGCTTTTGTTTTTGTGTCCTGAGTAACTACGGGAACAAGACCTTTCTCATCAAATTTAACCGAACTTTTTAAGTTATTCATTATTGAACGCCTCCATACACTCATTTATTTATCATATCAAAAATTTTTTGTTTGTACAGCTTTTAACTGTTTTTATTTTTTAAAGTCTGGTTTCAATACCATTATTTTTTAAGTAACCTTTTAAATCACGGATTTCCATCTCTCTGAAATGGAATAGTGACGCTGCCAATACCGCATCTGCTTTTCCATCCAAAAGGGCATCCTTGAAATGCTCCATTTTTCCTGCTCCGCCGGATGCTATCACCGGAATTTTTACATTTTCGGATATTGTCCTTGTTAACTCTATATCATATCCGTCTTTTGTTCCGTCCTTGTCCATGCTTGTTAACAGGATTTCACCAGCTCCCAGTTTCTCTGCTTCTATAGCCCATTCAACGGCATCTTTACCTGTGTTTACTCTTCCGCCGTTGAGATATGTATCCCATCCCGAGCCGTCAGCACGTTTTTTTGCGTCTATTGCCAATACTACACACTGGCTTCCGAATTTCCATGCAGCTTCTGATATCAGCTCAGGTCTTTTCAGTGCAGCAGAATTTACACCAACTTTATCAGCTCCGGCTTTCAATATCTGGCGGAAATCCTCTGCCGTCCTGATTCCACCACCTACAGTGAACGGAATAAATACTTGCTCTGCTACCCTGCTGACAACATCAAGCATTATTGACCTTGCATCTGAAGAAGCAGTAATATCCAGAAAAGTAAGCTCATCAGCACCGGCTTTGTCATAAAATGCAGCTGCTTCCACCGGGTCTCCGGCATCTATTATATTTACAAACTGTACGCCTTTAACAACTCTCCCTGCGTGTACATCAAGACAGGGAATTATTCTTTTGGTCAGCATAATTTGCTCCCTTTCTTTTGGTTATATGGCTTCTATCGCTTCTTTTAAATTTACATTCCCGGTATAAAGAGCTTTCCCTACAATTACTCCGCTGACTCCTGTCTGCTTTAAGTCAACTATGTCTGTAAGTTTGCTTACTCCGCCGGATGCTATTACGTTCAATGCAACACTGTACGCCATTTCCTTCATAGCCTGAAGATTCGGACCTTTGAGCATGCCGTCCCTTGAAATGTCAGTGTATATAATTGTTTTTGTACCAAGGGATTCAATTTCCCTTGCAAACTCAACGGCTGTAAAATCACTTGTTTTCTCCCAGCCGTGGATGGCAACCTTCCCATCCTTTGCGTCTATTCCTACTGCTATTTTATCTTTATATTCTTTTAGAGCCGATACCAGCATTTCACGGTTATTCACTGCTGATGTACCCAGTATAACTCTGCTCAAACCTCCGGATAGGTAAGTCTCAATGGTTTCAAGATTTCTTATTCCTCCGCCTATCTGAACCGGGATTTTCAAAGTTTTTGCTATCTGCGTTATAATCTCAGCATTTTCCGATTTCCCTGATCTTGCACCATCCAGATCAACTACATGCAAGTATCCGGCTCCAAGGCTCTCCCATTTTCTTGCCATATCCACAGGGCTGTCTCCGAAAACAGTTACATCACTGTAGCTGCCTTGCTGCAGCCTTACACACTTTCCGTCTATTATGTCAATTGCGGGATAAATAATCATAGTAAATTGTCAGCCTCCTTGGTGCTAAGCTCAGCAAAATTCTTTAGTATTTCAAGTCCTACATCTCCGCTCTTTTCAGGGTGGAACTGTGTTCCCATAATGTTTCCCTTGCAAACAGCGGCATCAAACCCGATTCCATATTTGCACACTGCGGCAACATCTGAGGTATTTTCAGCAGTCACAAAGTATGAGTGTACAAAATATACATAGCTATTCTGTCGTACTCCATTAAAAATGCCCTTTTCCTGTCTGATATCGAGACTGTTCCATCCCATATGGGGAACTTTTAGTCCCATGTCCAGGGGAAATTGGTTTACTGAACCTTTTAACAGGCCCAAGCCTCCCACCTTTTCCCCTCCTTCAGTGCTGTAATCAAAAAGCAGCTGCATCCCAAGGCAAATTCCCAACAAGGGTGTTCTCTTTTGTGTAACCTGCTTTATGACTGATATCATTCCAGTCTTTTCAAGACTATCCATAGCATCAGCAAATGCTCCGACACCGGGCAGGACAACCTTGTCGGCTGCAAGTATTTCTTTATGGTCAGAAGTTATTTTCGAATCATATCCTATAAAGCTGAATGCCTTGTTAACACTGGCAAGATTACCCACGCCATAGTCTATAATAGCTATCATAGCTTATCTCCCTGAAACTTTTTCCCAGTGATTCTTTCATATGCTTCTATATATTTCTCCTCTGTCTTTCTGATTACTTCCTGTGGAAGCTCAGGTGCAGGAGGTTGTTTGTCCCATGTAATACTTTCAAGGTATTCCCTTAAATATTGCTTATCAAAACTCTTCTGTGCTCTTCCCGGCTGGTATTCATCCATTGCCCAGAATCTTGAGGAATCAGGTGTGAACATTTCGTCACCTACAACCAGTTCTCCGTCCAGCATTCCGAATTCAAATTTTGTATCTGCTAATATGAGTCCCTTGCTTTCAGCATGTTGGCTGGCTTTTTCGTATAGCTTCAAGCTAGCATCCTTTAGCTTTTGGGCCATTTCTGTTCCTATCTTTTCACAAAGTTCTTCAAAAGACACATTTATATCGTGACCTTCTGACTCCTTGGTGGATGGTGTGAATATTGGTTCGGGCAGCTTGTCAGCCTGCTTCAATCCTGCTGGAAGTTTTATACCGCACACGGTTCCTGTTTTTTGATATTCTTTAAGTCCTGATCCTTCCAGATATCCTCTTACAATACATTCGGCAGGAAGCATCTGTACTTTCTTTACTAACATTGAACGGCCCTGCAATTCATCCTTGAAAGCTGAAAGTTCTTTTGGATATTTGCTGACATCGGTTGTTATTACATGGTTTTCGATAACATCCTTTGTAAAGTCAAACCAAAATGCGGATATACTGTTTAGGACTGTTCCCTTATTAGGTATTAATTCATCAAATACCACATCAAAGGCTGATATTCTGTCTGTTACTACTATAAGGAGCTGATCTCCCAAATCATATACGTTTCTTACCTTTCCTTTTACAAATAATGGTAAGTCGATGAAATCTGTATTGTTTATTAGCATTTTTACTACCTCCTGTATATATTAACTTTTTAAATTACAACGTACCTTTTGTTGACATGACACCTTCAATTCTGGTGTCCAATCTCGTTGCATCGTCAATAGCTCTGCCAAATGCCTTGAACATTGCTTCTATTATGTGGTGGCAGTTTGAACCGTGAAGAACTTTGATATGGAGAGTAATTCCAGCGTTAAATGCAACTGCCCTGAAGAATTCCTCTACCATTTGGGTATCCATTTGTCCTACCATGGGCTGTGAGAAGTTAGCATCAAATACCAAATACGCTCTGTCGCTCAAATCAAGAGATACAAGTACAAGGGATTCGTCCATTGGAACATAGGCAGTTCCATACCTTCTTATGGATTTCTTATCCCCAAGTGCCTGCCTTATTGCAATTCCCATAGCTATACCCGTATCCTCGATAGTATGATGGGAATCCACATGCAAATCACCTTTTACATCAAAACAGGCATCCATAAGTCCGTGCTTTGTAAATAATACAAGCATATGGTCAAAGAAGCCTATGCCGGTATTCACCTGACAGTCACCTTTGCCGTCCAGATTTATTTTTACATTGATTTGAGTTTCTTGTGTGTTTCGTGTGACCAAACCCTCTCTCATATGTGTTCCTCCGTTCAATTTAAAACCCGAACTTTTTTTATGTTTTTCGTTGTAATGTTCGTTATTTATTATAGCAGATAGTACATAGTTCATCAAGCAATATGGAATTTTGTTCATGTGTTCCTATGGTTATCCTCATACAATCAGATAAAAGGGTCGAAGAACCAAAGGCTCTGATAAAAATACCTCTTTCGCATAATTTTGTATAAACGTCCTTAGAGTTCTGAATTTTCACCAATATAAAGTTTGCTGCTGAGCCGTACACTTTTATTCCATCTATCTCGACAAGTTTGGAGGAAACACGTTCCCTTTCTTCTACGAGATATTTTATGTTATTTTTGATTTCATCTATATTAGATAAAACCAGTGTAGCAGCATACTGTGATACTGAACTGATATTATAAGGAGGTCTTGCCAGATTTACAGCCCTCGTAAGCTTTTCCGAGGCTATGGAATATCCGCACCTTATGCCGGCTAATCCGAAAGCCTTTGAAAACGTACGTAGTATAAGCAAATTCTCATATTCTTTTATATATGGAATTACAGTTGTATCGGAAAAGTCTGCATATGCCTCATCCACTACAACTATTGATTTTGTACATGCCTTCAGTACTTTCATTATTTCATCCTGTGGCATCAGATTGCCGGTGGGATTATTTGGACTGCATATATAAATAATTTTTGGCTTTTCTTTTTCATAGACCTGTATTATTTTATCAGCCGAATAGGAGAAATTATTATTTTGATCCAGAATATAGTCTATGGCCTTGCCTCCTGCTATTATGCATGAGTCCTTATACATACCGAAGGAGGGAGCAGGATAGAGAACTTTTTCGCCTTTCTCCAGAAATACATTTGCTATAATCTGTATTAGCTGATCAGAGCCTGTTCCCACTACGATATTTTCTTTATCTACGTTCCAGTATGCTCCTAAGGCTTCCCTTAATTGAATAGAATCCGTGTCAGGATACATGTTCAGTTGGGGATCTTCCAATATATAATCAGCGAGTTTTTTTCTAACTGCTGACGGAAGATTGAAAGGACTCTCGTTGGCATCCAGTTTTATTTTATAGGGCTGCTGATTTGCATTATATGGTATAAATGAACGTATTTCCGTTCTTATTAATTCTTCTATCATAGTAACCTTCCTTTCAGTAATAAAACGAATTTCAGTTTATTTATTGAATCTTACCTTAATGGCATTTGCATGGGCATCCAATAATTCCGCTTCCGCAAACCTTACAATATCGTTGCTTGTTGTTTCAAGTGATTTTTTGTTGTAATAAATCAAACTTGATTTTTTAATAAACTGATCTACGTTTACTGGTGATGAAAACCTTGCAGTTCCACTGGTCGGAAGAACGTGACTCGGCCCTGCCATGTAGTCTCCCAAGGGTTCGGGTGAATAGTTTCCAACGAATATTGCTCCCGCATTTTTTATCATTCCCAGTATACTCATTGGCTCTTTTATACATAACTCTAAGTGCTCAGGTGCTATGTTATTTGATACCTCTATTGCCTCTTCTATGTTATCAACCAGTATTCCGAATCCATAGTTTTTTAATGATTTCTCGATTATTTCGTTCCTTTTTAGAATTAAAAGCTGCTTTTCTATTTGAGTTTTTACGCTGTCCAAAAGACTTACATCATCTGTAACCAGCACCGAGGATGCCAATATGTCATGCTCCGCCTGTGAAATGAGGTCCGCAGCTACGTACTCGGGTACTGCACTTGAATCTGCAATTACCAGTATCTCGCTTGGACCTGCAAACATATCAATGTCGCAGTCTCCAAAAACCAGTCTCTTGGCTGTAGCAACATAAATATTGCCGGGGCCGCATATCTTATCCACCGACGGTATTGTTTCTGTTCCATATGCCATTGCGGCCACAGCCTGTGCGCCTCCGGCTCTGTATACCTCATCCACCCCTGCTTCTCTGGCTGCAACCAGTATTGCGGAGTTTATGCTTCCATCCTGTGAAGGTGGTGTACACATTATGAGCTTTTCCACTCCGGCTACTTTTGCGGGAACCGCTGTCATCAATACCGATGATATAAGTGGTGCTGTTCCCCCGGGAACATATAAGCCTACCTTTTCAAGAGGTCTTACAAGCTGTCCCAGCATGGTTCCGTCTTCTTTTGGATTTATCCAGCTGTTTTGAAGCTGTTTTTCATGAAAGCTCCATATATTCTGTCTTGATTTTTTTATAGTCTCCAATAGCTGTGGGTCAACCTTTTTGTATGCAGAGGTAATTTCCTCTTCCGAGACTTTTATGGTTTCAATTTCTGCTTTATCGAATTTCTTTGTGTATTCTTTTAAAGCAATGTCACCATTTTCTTTAACGTTGTCAATTATTTCTGCTACAATGTTGATTACGTTCCCGCCGTTTTGGGTTCCGGTTCTCTGTGTTAATTTTCTGTATAAATCCTTTGCGGCAGACCCGTCAAAGTCACTGCGTAAATCTACAATGTTTAGCATAATGTTACCCCCTTGCGGATAATTCTTCTCTAACTCCGTCTATTATTTTCTGTATTCGTTGGTTTTCCATTTTCATGCTTACTCTGTTTACAACCATTCTTGCACTGATGTCTGCTATTGTATCAAGTACTACCAAGCCGTTTTCTTTCAGTGTTCTGCCGCTTTCAACCAAATCTACAATAACCTCTGATAAACCCACCAAAGGTGCAAGTTCCACAGAACCGTTGAGTTTTATTATTTCTACGCTTTCTCTTCTGGCTTTTTCAAAATAATTTCTTGCAATATTCGGATACTTTGTACCTACTCTTTTTATATTTAGCTCTTCTATCTTTCCCTGTAATTCTGCCGGCCCTGCCAATGCCATTCTGCAGGCTGCAAATCCCAAATCAAGTACCTCATATAGATTTCGGCCTTCCTCTAGCAATGTGTCCTTTCCCACTATTCCTATGTCTGCTGCCCCGTACTCAACATAGGTTGGCACATCTGCAGGTTTAGCAAGGAAAAACTTTATCTTGTTGTTTTCATCAGACAGTATAAGCTTTCTGGTGGATGATTTAAGTTCCGTACAGTCTATTCCAATCTTCTCAAAGATTTCTACCGACATATCTGTAAGTCTGCCCTTTGAAAGAGCAATTGTCAAATATCTCATTTTTTAACTCCCCACAAAAATTTATTTTATAAACTTATAAACGGTTTAATTATTCAATGTTTAAAAGGGCATTGAAGCTTGTTTCCTCTTTAGTATCGTTTATCATATCGTACACGGTGATTTTATCATGGTCTCCAATATATATGATTCCTCCGATTGTTTTTGAAGAAGCATATCTTTTAGCTTGGTTAATATCCTCTGTCAGAACAAAAGTTTCTATTTTCATACCCTGCTTTCTGAGAGCTTCAGCTATTTCTATTGCCCTTTTTCTGTTTGCTTTATCGTAACATATCAATGAATCAACGGAAGGTCTTTCAAAGGTAAGACCTGAGTTTTCCATTGCTGTCATAAGCATATTTATCCTTACTGAAAAGCCTGTAGCAGGACACTCCTTTCCAAAGCTGGACGTAAGGTTGTCGTACCTTCCTCCTGAAAGTATCGGGAATCCAACTCCGTTTGTAAAGCCCCTGAAGGTTATTCCGGTATCATAATTGAGGCTTTTTAACATTCCTAAGTCTATTGACACATATTCCGATAAGCCGTAATCACACAATATAGATACTACTTCTTCTACATTTTCAATTGCTTTAAGGCTTCTTTCGTTTATTGCAGAATTTTTGAATTTCTTTATTACATCAACCGTTCCGAATAATCCCGTTAACTTTAAAATAAGCTCTTTTAATCTTGTACTTATCTCATATCGGTTAAGAATCTCCTCTACACCGACAAGATCCTTTTTGTCAATTTGTTTGGATATAGCATCTATATCCTCATTAGAGAATCCCGCCTCTTCTGCCAAACCTTTAAAAAATTCAACCTGACCGATTTCTATCTTGAATTCCTTGAGACCGGCGGATTTAAGTGTATTTATTGCCATTGCGATTATTTCTGCATCACTTTCCGAGGATGAATCCCCAAGCATCTCAACCCCGGCCTGTGTAAACTCATTCTGGCGGCCGCCCCCAACTTCGTTAAATCTGAATACATTGCCTATATATGAGTATTTTATTGGAAGCTGCACATCCCTGTTTTTCGTGGCAGTTATTCTTGCAACAGGAACAGTTATATCTGGCCTTAATACAAGAATTCTTCCTTTTTGATCAAAGAACTTTACCATTGATTCCTGAGGAAAATGCTCTATTTCTGATGAAAATACATCAAAAAATTCTATTGTTGGAGTTTCTATCTCATAATAGCCATAAGACCTGAATGTGTTTCTGATTCTTTTTTCTATTTCTCGCTTTATGTAACATTCATCAAACAGGATATCCTGTACACCGTCAGGGGTATATATTTTCCATCTGGACATAAGCAAATACCTCTCATATATTAAATTTGATTTAGAAGTTTTTTATTTTCCTTTATCTAATTAAAGTGCTAAATTACTAAATTATATTCATTATATTTCATTTTATTCCATGAGTCAATAGCAAATATCCTTTAGAACTACTAAAGAGGCATAAAAACCGGCCCTTTGAGAGCCGGTTTTCTATAATTTTTATTGGGTCACAGGAAGGTAGGTTATTTTCCCCAGCAAATACTGTTTGAAGATAGATAAATCAATTGCATCGGTTGTACCGTCCAGATTAAGGTCAAGAAAGTGTAAAATATCATGATTCAGAGTTGTCAGCCCTAAAAGATGTTGTTTGAGAATTGCATAATCAAGGGCATCTATAACTCCGTCCAGATTTGCATCACCACAAGTAGTGTCTTTGAGAAAAGTAACTGTAAGTACAGGGTCAATTCCATTACCGCTGAAGTCAAAAGTAAGATTTACATTTTCGGAAGGTTGCGATGCAAGGTAACTCCTCATAATTGTTACAGTATCTCCTGAAATAGTAAAATCTATATTTGGAACCAGAGGTACTGAACCATTCATAATTGAAGTAAGATTATTACCGTTAGGAGATATAGTTACCCTCAAATTCGTTGAAGATGTTCTGTCAAATGTTACATTAGATGGACTGATTAATGGACTTTGGACAGAGCCTCCCGGTGTTGTATCTCCGACAGCAATGGCTAGTACTGGGTCAACTCCATTATTGTAATCAAAAATCAGTTTAGTTGTACCTGCAGGCAGTCCCAACAGATATTCCTTTTTTATAATGAGATTTGTTTTATTTTCTATTATATAATCTTGTCCTGCTACCAACTTTACTGAAGGTCCGTTTAATACGGCATTAAGTGTGTTACTTTTTGGGTCCAGTGTTACAGGTATATCTGCCGCATTGGCAGGATTCTTATCAAATACTGCTACTGTAGGGGATATAGATGCACTCAATTCTGATTCAGGGCCATATACTCCTATCTCCCAGATTGAATAAGGCCATTGGTAATTTACCCTCTGCATTCCGTATATCCTCAGATAACGGCCGAAGCACGAAAGTTTTATATCCTCGGTTTTGCCTGTTCCGTTATACTGGGTAATCACATCAGTCCATGTATTTCCATCATCTGATACCTGAATTTTATATTGAGTTGCATATGCAGCTTCCCAGCATATAATCAGTCTGTCTATTTCTTTTTTCGCACCAAGGTCAACACAAATCCAACTGGGGTCTGAGACCTGCGAAGCCCACCTTGTTTCAAAATCGCCGTCTACTATATTACTTTCATTGTTTTGAGTACTTTCTATAGATGAAGCTGTAACCGTTTTTATATAGGCTAGATTCCCGTATGGCAGCGGTTCTTTTGGGAGAACCGGCGGAAGGTTTGACATTATAGAGGCAGGTCTCTTGGCTATATTTTTTACACTATACTGGTTGGTAAGCATAACTTCCTTACCATAGTCGTTCAATGTAGCTAAGGTACTGTCTGATGTCATATCCAAAAATGTCTGGGGGTTGTTTCCAGGGCCCCATTCCCATGGGAGATAACCAATTTGATTTTTATAGCACTGTTCCATAATTGTTTGGTATGGTATTTTACCGTTTTCCGTTTCATCCCACTTATGTCCGAATTCACCTACAATAAGAGGAAGGTTTATATTTACTGATTGTGCAATTTCATCAATTACTTCCTGATCTGAATGCCCCCACATATAGGGCCACCACATATGTACGGAGAACATTAAATTTTTATCGGGATCGGCAGATATGAGATAAGGTCCGCACGCCTGCAGCATATCTATGCTCTGACCATAGCTGGAGGCATCTATAACCAGAGGTACATGAATTCCTGCTTCCCTCATTTTCTTAACGGCAGACTCGTAATCTGTTTTAAAGGTGGCTTCAGTTACGCTTTGACCTACTTCGTTTCCTATATTAACAAGCAAATATTCCTGATGTTTTTTTATTACATTAACTACATCAGGTCTTATCCAGTAATTTACAAGCGAAGGTAGCTTTGACCAGTCACCGGTGGCATCATGAAGTTCAATAATGGGAATCATGTGTTCAGCACGGCAATTGCGAATAACGGTATCTAAATCTTCCGCCGAACCGTCTATTCCCCATGTGATTCTTACACAATTTGCGCCTGTTTTTGCTATTTCCGAAAAAGACGGAACACCGTCCTTATCAGTCCATATGCACATTTTGTTTACACCATAGAGAATTACCTTTTCTCCTGTATTATCGTACAGAAATCTTCCTTCGACTCTAAATCCGGGATGGGTTGAGTCTGTTGCTGCGTTTGCTGCTATAGGGAATATGAACAAAGCAGCCAGCAAGGATATTATAAAATACATTTTATTCATAGGTTTTTCCTTCCTTTCTTTCTTTTAAGTAGATGAATCCTGTATATATTCCTCACTTTCATTCACCTGTTGAAAAAAATTAAAAAACTTGCCCTCCCTTCATATGGTATTTGGCTAAGGAAAGTGACGGATTGGCTTGATATTAGATGAAGTGATAATATATTTAATTTTACCATTAATTTGTTAAAAAGTATTAGAAAGGAATTTATTATAATTTTTTAAATGCAAAAAAAACTGCTTGAATTCACCATTTTTCAAGCAGTTTTTACCGTTTTAAATTGTAATATAATTATTAGGGGTCTATTGCTCTTCCTTTAACTCATTTTTAGAGTTTTCCTCTTCTTTCTTTTCCTGTATCTTTTCTACAATACCCGGTACCATATCAAGCAGTTTATCCAAACCACCGGATTTCTTTATGGGAAGGAGCTCTACCTTGTCACCACTAATAACCAGAACGGCTGTAGGAGAAATTTTTGCTCCTGTTCCTCCTCCGCCTCCTTCTCCTCCCATACCCTTATCATCATTACCGGTACCTCCGCCTATTCCAAGACCAAAGCTCATATTTATAAACGGTACCAATGTTACATCACCAATCTTTATAGGTTCACCTACTACTGTCTTTGTCTTTAAGAAATTTTCCAGTTTGTCAAAGATAACACTCATGCCTTCACTAAAATTGAAACTATTCGCCATTTTTTTAGCCTCCTCTTAATTTTATACTTAATATTTTTAAACAATATACTTTTGAAAGGCTTTGTAAAAACAAATTCTATTCCAACTAGTATTAAATAGAAAATTTGAATTCCTCCACCGATTAAAAAGCTACCCTCTAGAGTTTCGTCTTCAAAATTTGTCTGAATACGAATGCTGTCTTTATTTAAAATTGCAAACCATGTATTTCTTACAGCACAGAGTAAGCCCGTGTACATTGGGTCTTCAAAGCCTACTTTGGCATCTATCCTGAATCTGCTTGGTTTGTAATGGTTTAGTATCTTAAAAACAGATTTTAATCCTTGCATAAATACTTCATATGTAAAGTAACTATATGCCGGCTTATCCTTTACCTTTTTTACTTTACTTTCCTGAGCTTGTTTTACTGAATTGTCTTCATTTTTTTTCTCAAAGCCTTTCTTAAAACCAAACCAGCTGAAATTTGTACCAAAGCCATCTTGGGTGCTGTAGTTGAAGTTTATCTTAACAGTACCAAAAAGCCAGCTTGCATAGCCTTTTACAGCGATAGTCTTATACTTCGATCCCTCTGCGTAGTATTTGAAAGGTACAAAAACAATTAATAAAACTAAGGCAGCAATAATCAAAAACACATATAAAATTATTTTAAGAGTTATTATAAGAGCTACCATCCGTGCCTCCGTTTACATGCATTACTTGGCAATTAATTTTTTGACTCCTTTTTTCAATCCTTTTGATGCTTGCTTTAAAACTTTTGGAGTTTGCTTTGCCCCGGGCAAAAACTCAATAAATTTACCTGTAGTTTTGATGGTTTCAACCTGCATTTCAATAATTCTCTTGGACGGGCTTTTCCTTTTTCCCAAAAAGGAGTCAATTATATCGTCTCTCATGGTTTCCAGCTCTGCCGGAATTTCAATTACATAATTACTTTTATCATCAAGGTCATAAAGCAACAGCTTTAACTCTGATAATTCCCTTCTGCATTTATTACATATTTTTAAATGATTTTCAACAAATATTTTTTCAAGTGGATCAATTGTGCTCTCTAAATATTCCTGAAGCAATGAAGCATCTACTTTGTCACAGCTCATGTTTATACCTCCCAAATACCCAGGCTAATCATATTTTCCTTGATTGTCTTTCTCGCTCTATGTATAAGTGTTTTTACAGTACCTGGCGGCAGCTTCATTACAATTGCAATTTCACTGTATTTCATTTGCTTTACGTGTCTCAACAGTACGACCATTCTCTCCCGTTCTGGAAGCTGTTCGATTGATTGTTGAAGTATTTGCCTTGTATCTTTGCATAAGACTGCATCATCTGTTGTTTCGTTTGAGCTGATAATACTTTGCAGTTCATCTCCGTTTTCATTGGTTTCATTAAGAGATAAGTTTGGTTTCTTACTTCTCAAGAAATTAAGGCACTTATTTACGGTAATTTTTTTAATCCAGGGCAGCAGGGAAAACTGTTCCTTAAAGCCTTCCATTGATTTAAAAACAGATATGAAAACCTCCTGGGTTATATCCAGAGCATCTTCCTTATTACCGGCATAATGGAATGCTATGGTATAAACATATTTTTTATATCTGTCGTAAACAAGTTCCAGACCGCGTCTGCTATTCTTTTTGTATTCTTTCAATATGGTTATATCCGAAACATCCAAATACTTCTCCCACCCTTTTAATGTGCCTTGATTATATATACACACTAAAATAAAAAAAGTTTTAGAAAAAGATAAATTTTCCTAAAACTTTTTTTATTTTGGGGTTTATTTTAAAATTTCGCCATTTGTTTCGATAATTTTCTTATACCTTAATGCCGACTGCTTAAGTGTACGGCTGTAATTGCTATAATCTACGTATACTAGTCCAAACCTCTTTGCATACCCATATGCCCACTCAAAATTGTCAAGGAGTGACCAGTAAAAATATCCTCTTACGTCGGCCCCGTCATCTATAGACTTTGACAGTGCAGAAAGATATTGATTCATGTAATCTTCTCTCTGAGTATCATTAATTTTTCCGTCAGTGCTTACCCAGTCATTATTTGCCATACCATTTTCTGTAATGTATACAGGCAATTTATATCTCTCAGATATAAATCTAGTTACCCAGTACAGAGTTTCCGGTTTAAATGCCCATTCCATGGAGGTTTGTCCTGTACCAACAGGTAGTTTAAGGTGTTTGTATTTTTTATTTTCGCAGGATTCCACAATTGAACCTATATAAACATTTATGCCTATATAATCAAGGGGAACGCAGATATCCTTCATATCCTCCTGCCAGCCTTTAGGAAGATACGGTATCAGGCTTTTCGGATACTCTCCCTTTAACGCAGGCTCAAAAAGGTCTCCAAATCCAAAGTCGATTGAATCCTCAGAACGTTCTCTGTCAAAAAGTACATTGCGTGCAGCCTGCATGTCTGCCTCACTATCTGATACTGGAATTCCAACCTCTCCGCAGGACACCAGTCCAACTTTGACTTCCCCTCTAGCATTTTCACGTATTGCTTTTGCAGCCAGTCCTAATCCCTTTAAATTATGATGCCATGCTCTTACCACCTGGTTTATTGGAAGCTCTAAGCCCGGTGCATGCCAGCCTGTGCCGTAACCGAATCCAATGTAACATTGGGATTCATTACTTGTTACCCAATACTTTACTCTGTCAGAGAATAATCTTGAACATATTGCCGCATAATTTTCGAACCAAAAGGGGCTTTCAGAATTAAGCCATCCGCCCTTATATTGAAGTTCCATCGGGTAGTCCCAGTGAAACAAAGTTACATATGGCTCTATGCCGTTTTCAATTAACTCATTAATAAGATTATTATAGTAATTTACACCTTCCATATTTATTTCACCTGTACCGTCAGGTAAAATTCTACTCCAACTGATGGAAAACCTGTATGCTTTAATACCAATCTGTTTCATAAGCTGTACGTCTTCGGAATACCTGTGATAGCTGTCACATGCAAAGTCTCCGTTATCACCGTCAGCTATTTTGCCTTTCATTCTGCAAAATTCGTCCCAAACAGATTCACCTCTGCCACCTTCGGTTACAGCTCCCTCAATCTGATATGATGCTGTTGCTGTACCCCAAACAAAACCTTCTTTGAATGCCATTAAATTAACACCCACCCTTTGTTTTTATAGTCTTCTTAAATTTGCCATAGAAGCCATTAGTCTTTTCATTCCGGCCCCTTCAAACTGTATTTCCAATACCTGATCGCCGCTGTCGGCTGTTGCCTTCGAAATAGTTCCTTTTCCGAATTTTTTATGCTCGACTTTATCACCTACACTGAAATCACCCGATGTATTGGAACCCCCGGATGAAGGTTTCATCGGTATACTGCGTCCAAAGCCATTAATCTGCTGACTGGCAGGACTTTTTACCGATGTACCTGCTGAGCTGCCACCAAATCCACGTGTAACAAGATTTGAATTTAATAAATCCTTCAAGGAACCTGAACCGGCAGGTGTACTCGAAGTTGTTGATGAAGTTGATTTTGAGGTGCCAAAAGCAGATTGTGTTCCGGAACTCTGAGCTGTACTCCAGGTTTGAGCATTGCCGGAACCTGAACTCTTACCCCACGAGAGTGTTTCCTTGGATCTTGAGGAGCTTCCTGATGATTTAAATGGATATTCCACGAGTTCTTCAGGTATCTCTGCTAAAAATCTGGATGGTCTGTTGTAGCTTGAATTTCCGAAAAGAGTTCTGAAACGGGCATTTGACATATAGAGTTTCTCTCTTGCTCTGGTAATACCCACATAGCAAAGCCTTCTCTCTTCTTCCAGCTGTTCCGGGCCCTCGGTAATTGCCCTGTAGCCTGGAAAAACGCCTTCTTCCAGACCCGGAATAAATACAACCGGGAATTCCAGTCCCTTTGCACTGTGCATTGTCATAAGAACCACGTAATCCTGATCCTCTTGGAGACTGTCAATGTCCGAAACCAGAGATATATGTGCAAGGAATTCTTCCAGTGAATTGTCCTCACTCTGTTTTTCAAACTCAATGGCAACCGATTTTAATTCTTTTATATTCTCAATTCTTGACTGAGCTTCAACTGTATTCTCAATTTCGTATTCTCTCAGGATCCCTGAATCTTCAACTACTATATCCAACAGTTGGGATATTGACATATTTTCCTTCATAGTCCTGAATTTATTAATCATAAGTGAAAAGTTTCCTAATTTTTGAGCAGCCCTTTTTAATGAAGGAAACTCTTCTGAATTTGATATAACCGTAAACAAGGATACATTTGTTTGGTATGCCAATACCTCTGCATTTTCAACAGTGGCATCCCCTATTCCCCTTTTAGGCACGTTGATAACCCTTTTCAGGCTCACATTGTCCCCGGGATTTTGTACCAACCGCATGTACGCAATTATATCTTTTATTTCTTTTCTGTCATAGAATTTTTGTCCACCGACAATCTTGTAGGGTATTCCTTCCCGCATGAACATTTCTTCCAGTACACGTGACTGAGCATTAATTCTGTAAAGTACTGCAAAATTCTTGTATTTCCTGTCTTCATCGGATATTATACGCTGAATTTCCCTTGCTGTATAAAGAGCTTCTTCATGTTCATTGTCATTTTCACATATTACTATTTTGCTTCCACCCTTGTTGTCGGTCCAGAGGCTCTTGTTTTTTCTGCCTGTATTATTACCGATTACATGGTTTGCAGCATCCAATATGTTCTGTGTTGACCTGTAGTTCTGCTCCAGCTTGATAGTACAGCATTTCTTGAAATCCTTCTCAAAATCAAGGATATTTCTGATATTGGCGCCTCTCCAGCCGTATATTGACTGGTCGTCGTCACCTACAACGCAAAGGTTTTCATGTGCCTCAGACAATTTTCGGACAAGCATGTACTGGGCAGTATTTGTATCCTGATACTCATCCACAAGAATATACCTGAACCTTCTTTGATAATATTCCAGGACTTCCGGATACTTGTCGAAAAGCTTTATCGTATTCATTATTATATCATCAAAGTCTAGGGCATTATTTGCTTTAAGCTTCTTTTCATAAAGCTTGTAAGCTTTTGCAATCTTACCCATTCTAAAATCCGATGCATACTGCTTTTCATAATGCTCGGCATCTATAAGTTCATCCTTCTGCTTTCCTATTGTTTCAAGGACTGATTTAGGAGGAAAGTTCTTTTCGTTTAAGCTTAATTCTTTAAGACATTCCTTTATTACCACCTGCTGGTCCTGAGTATCATATATTACAAAGCTTCTGTCGTAACCAAGCTTCTCGATATCCCTTCTGAGTATTCTTATACAAATAGAGTGAAAGGTACCCACCCACATGTCGTTACTCAAATCACCTATAAGTCCGGCTATCCTCTCTTTCATTTCTCTTGCTGCCTTGTTAGTAAAGGTTATAGCCAGTATATTTGAAGGGTATACTCCATGTTGTTCAATAAGATAGGCTATCCTATGAGTAAGAACTCTTGTTTTGCCTGACCCCGCACCGGCCAATATCAAAAGAGGACCTTCATTATGAAGTACTGCTTCTTTTTGCTCTCTGTTCAAGCCGCTTAATAAATCCATTTTTCCCCTCCGTCACCTCAGTATATTGCTAAAAATAATTTATCAGATTAAGTAATTAACATTATAAATGCCGGATAAGTTCTACCCGGCATAATAATTATATTTCATTTCAAGTTTTATGACAAGGAATCAAGTTTTTCATGTATCATTTCCACTGTTGAATCGATTGAACCCTCTGAACAATCTATTATTATATCTGCATACTTTTCATACAAGGGCTTCCTTTTTCTATAAATGTCTTCCAGACTTTGCCCAGGGCCTAAAACAACGCCCCTTGTTTTAAGGTTTTTCAGTCTTTTGTAGACAGTGTCCATATCTACATACAAGTAAATTACTATTCCTGTTTTCTTTAAATGCTCCATTGCCTTCTCGCTGTATACCACGCTTCCCCCTGTTGCAATAACTGTGTCAGAGCAACTGAGAAATAGTATTGCAGACTCTTCTATTTTAAGGAAAGCATCTGTTCCATCGCTATTTATGATTTCCTGTAGTAGCCTTCCTTGTGTTGTCTGTATCAGCACGTCGGTATCAACAAATGACATCCCGCGATGCTTTGCAACAATAACTCCCACGGTACTTTTACCCGCACTTGGCATTCCAATAAGAATAATATTTTTCATATTCCCTCCGAAAAGCCTCTATTTTTTAAAAAAGTTTGTCTTTATTGCCATATCCGCATATTCAAGTGCGTTTAGCAGTTCCTTTTGCTTTGCCTTATCAATATTCCCTCGGAATTCCCCGTCAGCCAGTAATACATAGTCCTGCTGTGTATTAAGAAGGTTTCTTCCGAATGCAGTTGATTCATATTCACTCTTTTCTATTCCAAAAGAGTATAAAAGCGTCGGCATTAAATCAATCTGCCCTCCGGTTGTGTTAATAACCTGGGGTGCCTGCCCTTTTTCATACAGTAAAAGGGGTACTTTTTTATCATTTTCAAGCCACCAGCTTTGAGACGGCTTTATATTTTTGATTTGGTCATCAAAATACTTATGAACTGAATCGTGATCACCATAAATAGCTACTACTGTATTATCCAGTATTCCTGCCTTATCAAGTTCATCGAGGAAAGTTCCTATACATCTGTCAGTATAGTTTATGCTCTGGAAGTAACCCCCAAGCCTTGTATTTTGAAGGTATCTATCCAATTTTAAATCTTGGTGCTCTTTAGGCATTTCAAATGGAGAATGACTTGTAAGAGTAATCATAAAATTGTAAAATGGCTGCTTCTGCTTTATAATAGTATCTTTTATCTGTCTGAAATAAGAACCGTCGCTTAATCCGAGGAATATTACCTCATCCATTTTAAAGCTTTTTGCATCTATACACTGCTGGAAGCCCATGTTTGTCAGTGCTTCCTTCCAATTCCAGTATGCACCGTCATCCGGGTGAATCGCTTTGGTGGAGTAACCGTTCTTTTCCATTATCTTAGGCAGAGAATTATACTCAGTATATGGGAATCTGAAAAATGTACTTCCTTTTCGCACCGGGAACACAGAGGTGTTCGTCATTAGGTCTGCATCAGAACTTGTTCCCTCATTAACTTGAGTATAATAGTTGTCAAAATATATGCTGTTCTTCAAAAGCTTGTTCAGTGTAGGAGTAATTTCCTGTCCGTTTACAGACTGTCCGATTACGAAGTTTTCAAGAGACTCCACCTGTAACACAAACAGGTTTTTACCTTTGTACATGCCTTTATAGCTATTATCCGGCAGATTTTCCTTTTTGTCATCAATCCACTTCTGAATCTCTGTACGGTCTTTTTCTGAAATTTTATATGGCCGGAAATCTGCAAAGAATACATAACAGTCATATACATGATATCCTAAAGGAGATGCATTGCATATGGTGGCTTCTGGCTTCCAGTAAGTGTGGAAGATATAAGCGTATTTATTATTTCCGTACACGTCGGTAACAATATAGCTGCCTACAATAATAGCCAAAGAAAGGGTAAATAATGAACCGAAGGCAATAAGTCTGGTTTTCAGACTTGTAAATAATGGCGATGAGTAATACATCTTTCTTGTTATTATAAGTATTGCTGCAAGAATTGGTATATCAATAAAAAATATTATATCGCAGGGCCTGAACATTGCAAAAATGCTGCCCCAAAGATTATTTACATTTCCGGTTTGCCTCAATAGCTGGGTCGACAGAAAATTCCCGTTTGCCCTAAGATACACTGCATCAAATACAAAAAGAAATGAACATAGGAAATTGAGTATCAGAAGAAGCCATAACCTCCCTTTTCCTTTAGCCAAAAAGTTGAAGGATACAATTATAAGTAAAAAAGCTACGCATACAGACATATACCTGATATTACTAAAACCACGGGCTATGTCAATAATAGATTTATCCGGGCTGTACACAAATCCCATAAGAACTATTGATTTAAAAAGAAGTATTGCAAGAGTCAATATTGACATCCATTCCTGAGTAAGATAATCAACTATCCGTGTTTTACGGCCAAAACCCCTGCGATTTGCCATGACTATTCCATATGAAGGTTTTCCCAGCATAAATACAATTCTCCCGAAAATTTTATAAATTATATATAGACTGTATGTATTATATTACTTTACAGGTTAAATGTAAAACAAGTTTTCTAAAATTGTACATGTAAATTTGTTGAGTTTTTACTTATTCTTACAAAAAATAAAACAGTATGTATCAGCGGCCATTTACCTTACTGATACATACTGTTTATTATTGTCGTGTTATTAGAATTCCGGTTCAATCAGTCCGTAATTTCCGTCTTTTCTCTTATAAACTACGTTGACCTGCCTTGAATCTGCATTGTAGAACATAAAGAACTCATGTCCCAGCAGATTCATCTGCAATATTGCCTCTTCAACATCCATAGGCTTTATAGCAAACCTCTTTGACCTTACAACCTTGAATTCAGTTTCCTCCTGAACATCATCGTTAAATTTTGAGTTATCTACTCTGAAATCGTTCTCGTGGAATCTTCTTTCCAGTCTGGTCTTATTTTTTCTTATCTGTCTTTCTATTAGGTCTACTGCTCTATCGATAGATGTATACATATCTTCGTTTTGATCTTCTGCTCTTAATGTTACCCCATTGAATGGTATTGTTATTTCAACAATCTGGCTGACCCTCTGAACGCTCAATGTTACATGCACTTCAGTATCGCTGTTAAAAAATTTTTCCAGCTTCTTTACCCTCTTTGTTACTTTTTCTCTGAGTGCCTCTGTAATTTCAATATTTTTTCCGCTAATAATTATATTCATAATAACAGCCCCTCTCCATTTTTGTCTAAGTATTACTTTATAATATCCAATAGCGGTACATGTTATGAATCTATTATTCTACGCCGTACCAAGAAAATCCTCCCCAAACTTTGCTAATAAACATAATTTTATAACAATTTAACTTATTTTATGTTTAATTTCAATTAGGAATCACAAAAGTTTTGCACAGGTATTCAACAAAACACCTGTTTTGTGTATATGTTTCTGTGGATAATGTGTATAACCTTGTTTATAACTTATAATATAGGAATTTTCCACTGTGGATAATCATCCAAACCGCTGTAGATTTCTTAATACAAAAACAGGTTGACTCTCAGATAATATAAACCTTACAGTCAACCCAATTATTTTTTTATTAATATGTCTATTAAGTATGTACTATTTTTTATTAGCAAAACATTTGCTACATAATACAGGCTTATCTAAATGAGGTTTGAACGGAACCTTTGTGGTTTGCCCACATTCTGCACAAACAGCCTCAAATAATTCTCTTTTTGATGAATGGTCACGCTTACTTCTACAAGCTTTACATCTGGTGGGTTCATTCTGAAAACCCTTTTCAGCATAGAACTCCTGTTCACCCGCAGAAAAAATAAATTCATTTTCACATTCTTTGCAAACCAAGGTTTTGTCAGTGTACATTTTATCTCCCTCACTTCACAGGTATTTGTTTTACATTATATTACATATGACCCTATTTTTCAATAATTAATTTTCCATAGTTATACAGTTGATACAATAGTTACCTATAAGTTGACCGAAGTAGTAAATTAAGTACAGTTTATTTTGTATTTTCCCAAAGACGGTTTGGATATTTATGTTCCAACACCATGTCACTTATTGATTTCTTTACAACCGGTTTGTCTTCCTGATATGTAACACCGTACCACTTATCCGCAGTTGAGAGCACCTTGACATCCGCTTTACCTTCCTTGATAAGATTATCCACAACTGTAGGCAGAAAATACTCCGCTTTCAAAAGATTATCCTTATTACTTCTCAGGAATTCAGGAAAGCGCTCCTCAAGTTCCTGTAAAATGCTTGGATTAAAGCCCCATGTGTTCATAGACACAATACTCTTTTCAGGTATCTTAATCCAGTTTGTATCATCCTCGGTGTATTTGGTCTCATTTCCGAATTTCACTATCTTTGTTCTTTCATGAATATCAATGAGATTTCCCTGATTGTCTACATTGCAGACGCCTCTTGCAACATGGCCGTTTTCAGTAAGTGTGTTCTCTATAACAAATCCCACCATACAATACGTGTATTTGTTATCTGAATCCTGATTATTTGTCAGAAATCCATTCAGAAGCTTGTATGTCTCAGCCCCATAAAAATCATCCGCATTTATAACTGCAAATGGAGTTTTAACGGCATCTTTGGCACTTAGCACCGCATGTCCCGTTCCCCAGGGTTTCACTCTTCCCTCAGGAACACTAAAGCCTTGAGGCAGATTATCTACTTTTTGATATACATACTCTACGTCAATAATTCCCTCTATTTTCTTACCAACCACCTCTCGGAAGGTGTCCTCTATTTCCTTTTTTATTATGAATACAACCTTGTTGAATCCGGCTCTGATGGCATCATAAATAGAATATTCCATTATAATTTCGCCGTTGGGCCCTACAGGGTCAATCTGCTTTAAACCGCCATATCTGCTTCCCATACCTGCTGCCATTATTACTAAAGCTGTGTTATTTTTCATGTCAAATTCTCCTTGCACGATTTTAATTATTTATATCCCTCTGGATTCTGGGACTGCCATCTCCATGAATCTACACACATTTCAGGGAGTCCCTTTTCAGCTGTCCAGTCAAGTTCATTCTTTGCCCTGTCCGGCTTTGCATAGCACTCTGCTATATCCCCCGGCCTTCTGCCTACAATCCTAAAAGGTATTTCTTTTCCGCAGGCTTCCGAAAATGCCGTGATTACCTGAAGAACGCTATATCCGTTACCGGTTCCAAGGTTATACTCCCTTACACCCACATGTTCACGGAATAGCTTTTCCAAAGCCTTTATATGGCCTTTTGCAAGGTCTACAACATGTATGTAATCCCTTACCCCGGTACCGTCAACCGTATCGTAATCATCTCCGAATACATTTACTTCCTTTAGCTTTCCTACTGCTACCTGTGTAATATAGGGTACCAGGTTATTTGGAATTCCATTTGGGTCTTCTCCTATTGTACCGCTTTCATGAGCTCCGATAGGGTTAAAGTACCTGAGCAGAGCGATATTCCATGACGCATCCGCTACATGCAGGTCTTTTAATATTTCCTCTATCATAAGTTTGGTTCTGCCGTATGGATTTGTAACAGACAGCGGAAATTCCTCAGCGATAGGAACACTGGCAGGATCTCCGTATACAGTAGCTGATGAGCTGAAAACCAGATTCTTAACTTGGTATTTTTCCATTAATTCGCACAAAATCAATGTACCCGTTATATTGTTGTGATAATATTTTAACGGGATTGAAACAGATT
The DNA here is from genome assembly GCF_000244875.1 of Clostridium sp. BNL1100. Lineage (NCBI taxonomy): Bacteria > Bacillati > Bacillota > Clostridia > Eubacteriales > Clostridiaceae > Clostridium > Clostridium sp. BNL1100. The sequence continues at coordinate 440,890 of NC_016791.1, read as the reverse complement.
CGCCTACGGCCTTTAGTCCTGCAAAGTGAATTACAGAATCCGGTTTATTATCTATAAATACCTGTTCAAGTGCTTCTTTGTCCAAAATATCAACTTTATAGAATTTTACCTTTTTGCCTGTGATTTTTTCTACTCTTTCTATTGCTGTTTCCTTGCTGTTACAAAGATTATCAACTACGATAACTTCAAAACCGGCCCCAAGCAATTCAACACATGTATGGGTACCGATATATCCGGCCCCTCCGGTTACTAATACTTTCATGTGACTCCCCCCGATATATTTTATTTACGTTATATTTTCCTCATACGATGATACTCTTTAAATTAACCATAACCATATTTTATACAATATTTATTAATATAACAACATTTTACTTCACCTGGCAGTATCTATCTGTTTCAATATTTCGTTAAGCTGCGGTGAATTGTCCAATTTCAGACTTGGTTCAAAGATATCTCCTTTTTGCTCTAATCTGTTCACTATATTTTTAAGAGTAAACATTTCCGGGCGTATACTATTCAGCTCACTCCATTCTATTGGGGCCGAAACAGCGGCACTTTTCACTGCCCTTGCAGAATAAGCGGTTATCATGCTTTTTCCAATCCACATTTGCTGCCAGTCAAAATAAATCTTGCCATCCCTTTTTTTCTTCATTCTTTCTATTGTCACTGTACTTATGAGTTTTTCAGCAAAATACTGTGCAAAAAACTCATTGAGGCTGCGGGCGGTGTCATAGTCAAACTTCGATGCGGTAGGAACAAATATCTGTAGCCCCGTTGCACCGGAGGTTTTAATAAAGCCCTTTATGCCCAGAGCTTCCAACGTTTCATGAATTCTGTCAGCAAGCTCTGCAACATCTTCAAAATGAAGGTCATCGTCCGGGTCCAAGTCAAATACAAGACTGGACGGATGGTTTGGTTTTTCATGTACATTAAAACTGGTGTGAAGCTCCAGCGCCGCCTGAGTACAAAGCCATACAAGTGTGGCAGCCGAGTTTAAGGCAATATAGTTTTTTTGATTGAATTCCACTGTTTCCACCCACTCGGGGGTACCCTGAGGCTTTTCCTTCTGAAAAAAGCTTTTGTCGTTGATACCGTGAGGGTAACGTATTGATGTCAACATTCTATTTTTTGAATATTTTATTAAAAAGGGAGCCAGCTTTGTCATGGTTTTCACAAACTCAAGCTTAGTAACCCCGGCTTCCGGCCAAAATAATTTGTCAGGATTTTTTATATCAATTACTCTGTTTTCAATTTCTACTTTTATAATATCTGTTACAGCAGCCATTAATCAGTCAACACCTTTCCATCTGCCTCTTCCACAGGAAGTACGGCAAACCCCTCTATTTTGGGATGTCTCAAATGCCCATCATTTGTCAGTTCCAGAAAGCTAATCCAGCAAGTAAGAGCAGGATAGAGCCATGTAAACTTTTCTCCCGTTTTGTCCAGCTGAATAATTTCATCAGTTGTAAAGGGACATTCCTCCTGTTCAAGTTGCCCGCTATACTCCTTTATAAGCATTAAATCCGATTGTTTAAGTCCAATAGATGCCTTACCTACATATACAAGCTTTTCGCTGTCCGGGGGCTTTATACCCAGAACCAGGGAATTGGGATGTATGGATTTCCATTGTATTCCTCCAACTATGCAAAGCATTTTCTTAATAAATTTCGTCTTAAACCATGCATCGTGTTTTTTGCCGCCTATATACAGGCTGTCTGTCTTTTTGGAAACAATACCCTCCATGTTTTGCTTTTTCATTTTTTCAAACAGTTCTTTGCCGTCTTTGTACATCTTCGCTAAAAATATTTTAGTATCGTTGCCAGTTAACGAACTTAGATTTTCCTCAAGAATTTGTTTTCTTTCAATTAAGGGCATATTCACAAGGATGTCGTCCCCATACTGCAAAATATCAAATACCATATAGCAAACAGGGTACGAGCTTGTGTAGTATTGCAATTTGCCACTATTACGAACACGTTCCCGTATGAGGCTTTTATAAAAGGAGGGAACCCCGTCTTCATCCAGAACAACAAATTCACCATCCAGTATTGCATTTTTGCCTCCAAGGCCTTTTCTTAAAACATCTAGTTCAGGATAGAAGCCTGTCCTCTCTTTACCTTTCTTTGTGTAGATTTTAACGTTTCCATCCTGTATATAAACCATTCCTCTTATACCATCCCATTTTATTTCATGGATGCAGCCGGAACCCTCCTTTACATCAGGACAAATTACCGGCTCCATTGGTATAATCCAGTTCATGATTCAACCTTCTCTCTTGCTTTCCTTGTTCTCTTCTTTGGTTTTTCCTCAATTGTGCTATCGCTGTTTTCTACCTCTGATACCGGGTCCTTCTTGTTGTTTTTAACATTCTTAGTACTTTTATCAATCTTATCAGTGTCCTTATCTTTTTCATTTTTATTAGTCCCCTTTGACATTTGTATACTTTGTTTCAATGCCTCCATAAGGCTTACAACATTTTCTTTTTCAACTTCTTTTCTTGCTACTACCTGCTTTCCTTCAACCTTGGCATTAATGAGTTCAACAAGTCTCTCCCTGTAGGTATCCACATATTTTGACGGGTCGAAATCCGTAGTCAGATTATCTATAAGCTGTGTTGCCATGTCCAGCTCTGCCTGGGTTGTTTTTGCGTTTTCAGGTATACCGGGTACCTGAGCCGAATCTTTTACTTCATCAGGATAGAATATTGTTTCAAGAACCAGTACATTTTTGTATACCCTTATAACAGCCAGTGATTCTCTGTCTCTTATTGTTATTTTGGCAACAGCGATTTTTTCCTTCTGTCCCAAGGCTTCTCGCAGAAGTGTATAGGCTTTTCCTCCGGTTTCCTGAGGTGCAAGAAAATATGTTTTGTCAAAATACACGGGATCAACTTCTTCAAGTTTTACAAAGTCCACTATTTCAACTGTTTTTTCACTTTTAACCTGTAGAGATTCAAAATCCTCGCCGTTCATTATAACGTACTTACCGGGTTCATACTCGAAGCCCCGGACAATATCTTCAGGTTGAACCTCCTTATTACAGACAGGACACACCTTTTTATATTTTACCGGGCTATGACATTCCTTATGAATATACTTAAACCGGATATCCTTGTCTTCCGTTGCCGTAAACATTTTAACAGGGATATTAACCAAACCGAAACTTATAGAGCCCTTCCAAACTGTATGCATAATTGGTCCTCCATTATTAATATTTATTGTCCGTATTTAAGTTTTTATTTATTCAACTATTTATCCCTGTTTTTTTAGATGATATAATACAAAATAATAAAGGAGGTAGATTTATGCCATTTTATGATCTTAAATGCAGTAAGTGCGGTAGTGAATTCAACGTGATGGCTAAAATGTCCCAACGTGAAAACAAAGAGATTAAATGCCCTGACTGCGGAAGCAATGATCTTGAAACCATATTTAAAAATGTAAATATTATTCAGTCCAGAAAAGACTCCGGCGGAGACTGTCCCAACAGGCATGTATGCGGCGGGTGCTGTAACCACTGATTTTCCCTTCCGGGAATGTGAATTATCACTGTAAAAAAACAAGGTATCTTAAAGGCTATTATTATCCTAAAAGATACCTTGCTGTATATAACAGATGGCCAACCGGAATTATTCTAGAATTTCATCATCCAAATCAGCATTTGTTTTAGTATCGGGATTTGTCTTTTTTGTCTCATCTTCTTTTGTTGGCTGTGCTGTTTTATCCCGTGTATCATCCTTGTCTTCTGTTGTTGTTTTTATTGAGCTGTCTTTTCCGGGCTCATTACTAATAAGGTGGGTGTCTCTTGAATAAGCTATGTCAATTTGATAGCTACCCTTGAATTCTTTAGTTACTTTTCCGTTTATTCTAAACTGTACGGATGTGATATCCTTTATTTCTGTTAAGGTGTTTACAATAGAATAGAGCGTAAGCTGCTCATTCTTTTTGCCGCCGGGATGCTTTTCAACAAAGTCCTTTGAAAGGTCCACAGTTGCTACACCGTCCTTTATCTTAACATCTGTAGTTACTTTTGTTTCTGTAGGAACAGAAGCTTTTAAGAGACTGCCTTTTGCAGGACCGCTTATAAGTTCCTTTAAAACAACCGTTGCCATATGTTCATTACCCTTACCTGCATCTGTATTTTGAATATACCTTGTTTCTGCAGCAAGTTTTGTACCCTGTTCATTGATAAAGTATAACTGAACCGGAGTTTTATCCTTTAAGCCATTAGCTTCATCCTGCCCCATTGTAAGACTGCTGACCGGAGTCAGTTCATCACTGTCAGCATCTTCACTTTTAGCCCCACAGCCTGCAAGCATAGTAAAAACAATTCCAAATACCATAAATAGACATATTAGTTTTCGCATTTTTTCATGCACCTCACATTAAAATGTTAAAAGTTGTATTTATGAATATTCATCCCTTACACATTTATTTTTATGCCCAAGCATGCGGAAGTATTCTAAACTTGTCAATATTTTTTGATAGGAGATACACATTAATTATGTATTATAATTTTTAGTTTGAGGTAATGATTTATTATAAACATGTACAACCTTATTAAAAGGAAATATCAAGCACATTTCTGTTCCCTGATTTTCCTTGCTCTTTACTTGGAGGCTTCCGTTGTGTGATTTCATAACTTTAAAGCAATAGCTTAATCCTAGACCATAATTATTTTTTCCTTTTTTTGTAGAGAAAAATGGGGTCATTACCTTATTTATAAAATCTTTTGGAATACCTACTCCATTGTCTGAAACTGTTATACACAATTTTTTGTTATTGATAAACTCCGTATTTACTTTAATAACGCCCTCCGTCTGGATAGCTTCAATAGCATTTATAATAAGATTTTTCAAAACTTCTGATACGTGAACGGGGTCAATGAGCATAGTAATATCTATTTTGCTGGTATTAATAATCCGTATATTCTTTTCGCAGATAGAAGGTGCAACCTGATTTATTACTTTTGATATAATTTCACTTAAAAGACACGGTTTAAAATTCATCTTATACAGCTTTATTTCGTTAAGTTTTCTGGTGAACTCCAAAAGATTTTTGCAGGAATCCTTTATAATAGATAATTTTTTATCCATTCCGGGGCTTGTTTTTTCAACGCACATAATAGTTTCTACACATAGATTAATAGTTGAAACTTCATTTTTTATTGCATGTGAGACAATACTCATCCCACCGATAACAGAATTTATATTGTTGTCAATATTTATTCTTTCTATTTTGAAATGTATCCCTAACATTCCGTATTTTATACAGAAGACAAAAAACAAAATGAATTCACCGGCTATTACCCATACATTAATCTGCCAAACATTTGTATACCCCATAGCCACCGATATATAACTTGTCCAGAGAATGCAGATTGTAGACGGTAGTGCAAATAAAGCTGTGAGAATTCTCTGGGTTTTGGTATAGTCATCCCTTTCCTTAATTATACTTATTATAAGAATTACACTGCCCAGAAGAGTATAGGCACATACCCAACAAGATAAGATTCTGTAATCGGGATTAAAATCGGGAGTAATAGGATAAATGAAAAGCATGAGAAGACTTGGAAGGGACAAAACAGCCACAACTACTTTTTTAACCTTTGATTTTATTTGAATATTAAGGAAGTTTGTAAATAGAAGAACAAAAACCAAAAATAGATATGTAGCAAAGTAATGCTGAAAAATATCGGCTGTACCCTTAAGTATACGGCTGGCCAGAATCAGATTTTCATTGCCATAACCTTGTATAAATGGAATAAAATTTTCACTTATAACCGCCGCCAACCCGCCAAAGCCGTTAAATAGCAGGCAGAGGCTGGCACACCACGCCCAGTATTCTTTAGGGTTTGCATAAATTAACAGAATAGAAATTATCCACAATAAAATAAATATGACAAACATATTATATCTCCTATTCAAGCAACTATTTTACTTTTAGGCGTGGTCATATTTTATCACTAATTGTAAATATTTTCAATATGTACTAAAACAAGGTAAATACTGTATGCAAGTTGTTTCCCTCGAAAACATGCGTTTTTTGCCCGTTTTTCAGGGAAATTTGCCCGTTTTTTAGGAATTGTTTCTTATGAATTCAATAATTCTCCTCCCAGCCATGGCACCCTGTCCAACGGCAGTTGAAATTTGTTTGAAACCTCCTGTACAGTCTCCAGCAGCAAAAAGGCCCTTTAGGTTTGTACTTTGATTTTCATTAACCACAATGGAACTATTTTTTGTTATTACCCCCAACTTTCTGGCAAAATCAACACTAGATGCTGATTCAAAAGCTATAAATAAACCGTCAAGATTTTCAATTGAACCGTCTTCAAACGCTATGCCCTCAATAACTTCATTTCCTACTACATTTTTTATCTTTTTACTATTGATAGAAAATCTTGAAGCATGACATTTATATTTTTCAGTAAGCTCCAGTTCATTGCCGTTTGTATAAATAGTTATATTTTTTGTTAATGGCTCCAATTCCATAGCCTCGTGTATTGCGTAATCCTTAAAGCCTACAAGGCCCACTTTCAGCCCTCTATAGAAAAATCCGTCACATGTGGTGCAATAACTTACCCCTCTTCCTTCAAATTCTTCCAGACCATCTATATTGACCTTTTTTGTTTGTTGCCCCGTAGCCATGAGTACTGCTTTGGCGGAATAATTTTCTTCGGTGGTATATACTTCAAAATACTCGGATTTCTCTATAGCTACTACTTCACTCTGAACAAACTTTACCCCAAGGCGTCTAGCCTGCTGTTCTCCCTGTTCCAGAAGATATTTTCCCGAAACCGGCTCAGCGAAGCCATAATAATTTTCTACTCTATCTGTTTTGCAAAGTGCGCTGTTGTCCAATCCTATAACCAACGTCCTCAGCCCCGCACGTACTGTATACAGTGCAGCGGAAATACCCGCAGGCCCCTTGCCTATTATAATTACATCAACCATATTGTTTTCCTCCATGAGACAGCTTTTGTTACATGCAATATATCTGAATACTATACCCTTTTTATATATTAATCAAACAAATATTTTTTAAAAATTATTTTTTTCATGTGTAACACCTTTTATTACAAATTCATAATATGCAGTATCTTAAATATTTTATTTGGAGGTAAAATCATGGGATGTTTTGGTGGTTCTGATAATTGTTTTAGTTGGTTGTGGATAATAATATTATTAATTATTATCTTCTGCTTCTGCGGTGGTGACAATGGATTTTTCGGTGGAACATCGGATTTATTCGATAACTGCGAATGGCTTGTCGTACTGGCAGTTATTCTTCTTATTTTCTTCCTTAGCAATGATGGAGATCACTGTTGCGATTAATTTTGTCAAAGCTGTTAAGAGTAGTTTTAAATAGAAGCTTGGGTTACATATCCAAGCTTCTATTTCAGATTAAGGGTTATTATCCAACATATTAGTCCAACCATAGTGCATACACTGTAATAATATTGCAAAATAAGTATATAGGAGGGGTTTTTACATGGGAGAATCTTTAGGGAAAAAAATCCAAGAAATGATGCAGGATAAAATGGTTCAGTCAAAAGTAAATAAAGCTATAGAAATGTTGAAGAAAGATAGTCCCAAAGATCTTGAAAAAAAGCTTTCATCTATCGACAAGGATGAACTAATGGAAAAAATAAACGAATTTGACGAAGAAAAACTCAAAAATATAAAAATCGATAAGGAAGAGATAAAGAAGAAAGTTACCCAAAAGGATCTTGATAAGCTCCAAAAAATACTTGGTAAAGACAGCGATGCAATAATGAAAAAGGTTAATGATTTTCTAAATTCCTAGTTTTGTACATATAATCAATTGCTTGGAGGTATTTTGATGAGTGACGACATGGGAGATAAGATAAAACAGATAGCCGAAATGCTGGGGCAGGACTCAAACAGCGGTATCCCTGACAACGTAAAAGGGCTTTTGAATATGTTCATGTCATCAAATAATTCAAAGGATGAAACCTCATCAGATGACACCTCTTCAGAAAAGGAAAAACCGTCTGAAGAATCTTCCAGAGCTGATACAGATGACCTAGCTGATATGGCCAGAAAAATGAAAAAGGCTATGAATATGCTTAACACGAATAATGATCCGAGAGTTAATCTGCTCAACGCAATAAAGCCCTACCTAAATGACAATAGGCAAAAAAAACTTCAGAAGTGTATGAAAATTATTAAAATTGGCAGTTTAACCAAGTTGTTGGATGAATCGGAGGGACGTTCTGTTTAAGCAAAACAATTTACTCTCTGGTCATACCCAAAGGTTTTTTAGGAGTGGATAGTATGGTTTACAGAAAGCATCCCCCAAAATCCCGCAGATATAATAAAAATCACTCTGCTCAGACAAATAGTGAGCACGAGCAAATTACTACAGATATATCCGTAGCAGAAGAACAACCGGTGAATATTCGGGCAGAAGAGGCATTATCTGCTCCAGCTTCTGAAAGACATGAAACAAAAACACCGAAGCCTTTGGGTTTCCTTTCATCGCTTCTGGGAACCGGAGATAAAACAGAACGATCAGGAAGCCCTCTGTTTACGGTTTTTGATTACGATATATATCTGGATGACCTGCTGCTTGTAGGTCTTATTGTACTGCTATATACAGATAAAGCAGAAGATGAACTTCTGCTGATTATTCTCCTATATCTGTTATTGGATATATTCTAACGGATTGCTTTTTTATTTTTGTAATCATCACTGCATTTTTTAAAAGATGAAAACACAAAACAAATTAAAATTGCAAAAACTATTGTTTTAAATACAATATTTATAACAATTAGGATAGTATTTATAGTCCCTGATACCACCTGTGTATTGGCCAATGTAAAATTAGCAATTATGTATAGAATATCGAACAGAACCAATGTAATATCAAATGCTACGAATTTGGACAGTAAGGGCCAGAAGTTTCTGTCTGATATTTTTTTTGCCAGCTTAAAATGATTCTTATCATGTACCATAGCCGACGGATACCAAAATACTATATACTGCCTGAAAAAAGTATAGCTAAAAAACAGTACTGCCGCAGTTATTATTGAAAGAACAATTCCCGCCAACGGGTTCATTGATCCGCTGATTGAATTATCCACAACAATAGCCGCAGGGATAATTGATATTAAAGCATACACTATAAAAATAACAAATGCGCATATAGTCCAAAGATTAAGTGAAATCATCCTTAGAAAATATTTCTTTACTCCCTGAACAAATTCACTTCCTGCTTTTTTCTCTTTGCCTTCAACCGCATTATAAAGTATATTGAAACATCCTGAGAATATTAGTCCAAGAATCAAAGACGCTGCAACGACTGCAATTACAAGTGCCAAAATGATTTTCACTGCTGTCTCGGGTACTGAAATTGTATTTATTACAAATTGTATTATATTTACGTAGTCATCAAAAGGACTTCCTGTTTTAAACATTGTCAGTCCATAAAAAAGAGTCATAAAAAAATATTCAAATACACAAACCACAGTACTGAGAAGTGCCGTAAGCAACAACACTGATGGTCTCTTGGCAATCAAATGTACCGCTTTATTAACTATCCCCATATAATTTTCTTCCCATCTTTTATTTATAAAAAACTAATTTTAATAATACCACAATAACCCATAAATAAATAGTTTTAGTTTATTTCTCTCATGGTCAGTGATATCCTTTTTCTTTCAACGTCCACCTCTAAAACCTTAACCTTTACTATATCCCCCACAGCTACTACATCCATGGGGTTCTTTACAAATTTATCCGCCAGCTGGGATATATGGACAAGTCCATCCTGATGAACTCCTATATCGACAAAAGCTCCGAAATCAGCCACGTTTCTTACAGTCCCTGTTAGTATCATTCCCGCTTTCAGATCCTCCATGTTAAGTACATCAGAGTGAAGCATTGGCTTTGGAAGTTCGTCTCTGGGGTCTCTTCCCGGCTTTAGCAATTCACTCATTATATCCTTTAAGGTTGGTATCCCAATGCCCAACATTTCTGCAACCTGTGACGTTCCTGCCTGAGCAACCTTAGTATCAAGTCCCGCCAGTTTTTTGTCTTTTACATCTTCCAAAGAGTAACCCATATTCTCCAAAAGAAGCTTTGCTGCCTTATAAGATTCCGGGTGAACAGATGTATTGTCAAGAATATTTCCACCGTCAGTTATTCTCAAAAAACCTGCACACTGTTCAAAAGTTTTATTTCCCAGCTTCTTTACCTTCTTTAGTTCATTTCTTGCCTTGAATTTACCGTTTTCCTCTCTGTACTCAACAACATTCTTTGCAATTGCAGTACTTATTCCTGAAACATATGAAAGCAAAGGTGCAGAGGCTGTATTCAAATCAACACCTACATTGTTTACGCAATCCTCTACTACCCCACCAAGAGATTCATCAAGCCTTTTTTGGTTCATATCATGCTGGTACTGTCCCACTCCGATAGCTTTGGGGTCGATCTTTACCAACTCGGCCAAAGGATCTTGAAGCCTTCTTGCTATTGATACGGCACTTCGGAGGGCAACATCAAAATCGGGAAATTCCTCAGCACCAAGCTTTGAAGCTGAATATACCGATGCACCTGCCTCGCTAACCACCATGTAATAAACCTTTCTTTCTATCTCCTTCAGCAGTTCAACGACAAATATCTCAGATTCCTTGGAAGCTGTACCATTCCCGATTGAAATAATGTCGACCTTGTACTTTTCAATAAGTTGTTTTACTTTCTTTTTAGCTTCATCGATTTTGTTCTGAGGGGGAGTCGGATAAATCACGGTAGTTTCCAGTACTTTACCGGTTTCATCCACTACTGCCAGCTTACAGCCTGTCCTGTATGCCGGATCAAGCCCAAGTACCACCCTGTCCTTGACAGGAGGCTGTAACAGCAGGTTTCTCAGATTTTCAGAAAATACTTTTATAGCCTGGTCCTCAGACAACTCCGTAAGCTGATTGCGTATATCTCGCTCCAAAGAAGGAAAAATCAGTCTTTTGAAAGAATCCTCCACAGCTGATTCTACATATCTAGCCATTTCAGGGTTTGTTTTTTTAATAGTGTCAGCCTTCAAAAATTTCAGACACAAATCCTCGTTGACATCAATTCGTACATTGAGGAAATCTTCTTTTTCTCCTCTGTTTAGGGCAAGTACACGATGTCTTGCTATCTTGGAAACAGGCTCCTTGAAATCATAGTACATTCTGTATACTGAGTCTTCATCCTTTTTACCCGAAGACACTACAAGACCGTTTTTAAATATTATTTCTCTTAAAGCTTTTCTGAATTCAGCATTATCAGAAATTTCTTCGGCTATTATATCCAACGCTCCTGCAATAGCTTCATCTGCACTGCCTACTCCTTTTGCCGGGTCAATATACTTTGCAGCAATTTCATTTAAGGGAGTTCTGGATGGAAGCTGTGAATATATAATAGTAGCAAGTGGTTCAAGACCCTTTTCCCTAGCCACAGATGCCCGTGTTTTCCTTTTTATCTTGTAAGGTCTGTAAATATCTTCTATCTCCTGCAGAGTAACGGCTTTATCTAAGGATTTTACTATTTCTTCTGTGAGTTTACCCTGCTCATCTATAAGCCTCCTTACATCCTCCCGACGCTCATCCAGATTTCTTAAATATACTAAGCGTTCGTACAGTTCCCTTAAAACCTGATCATTAAGTTCTCCTGTAACTTCCTTTCTATAACGTGCTATAAATGGTATTGTATTTCCCTCATCTATGAGCTTAACTGTATTTTGTACCTGAAAAGTCTTCAAGTTGAATTCCCTGGTTAACTGTCCGACTACATCTGTCATATATCTTGCCTCCGCTGTTATGATAAATATAGGTAATTTTATCCTGTTTTTAATAAACAATTATAGATATTATATATTAATTTTTCCCGCAAGAAAAGGAACCGTCTCTTAAACAAATAAGAACCGACATTTAAGCCGATTCTTATTTGTGTGATTTCTTCGATTACTTGTTTTCTTTATTGCAGTCACATGACTGCTGTCTTACTTCTCTATTATCCTGATTTTCTCCAAGCTGGTCGTTTTCAAATGTAAGTTTTTCATTGTCACTGCTTTTTGGTTTACCTTTATCCATATACAGCACCCCTTTTTAAGTTATTTACCTTTAGTATTAATGACTGTTTTGCAAGCCATCAGCATTATTTTATACAAACTATATAAAAATTATAAACCAACTTTTTGCAAGATTGTTTGCTACATCCGAAACGTTGCTTTATCCAATCTGTCGATTTCCGGAATCTCCAAAAGCTCTGCAGAAAGCCTTTGCAATGCCCTGTCCTTCATTTTTGCTTCCAGCATTATATCAATATCCCTATCTGTTTTTTTAGCTGTATGAAGGAAATCCATAAATTCAGATAAGTCAACATAATCAGCATGGCTTCTGAACTCTTTTTCGCTTTTTGGGCTGGAATAATGTACTTTGGGCGGGTCCGGTTCCGCGTTCCAGGTATTGAATATTCTGTCAAGTAAATCTCCTAATTCCTCTCCATAGTTAACGCATCTATGATGATGAACATCCAAAAGCATGGGAATTTTCAAATCTTCGCAAATTCCCAAGACATCGGCTGCCGTGAAGCATTTATCGTCATTTTCAAGAATTATTCTTTTTGATATTCTGTCAGGTAATTTCAAAAAATTCTCCTTGAATCTGTTAATGGATTTTTCTTTGTCACCGTACAGTCCCCCCACATGTAAAACCAACTTGTATCTAAAATCATTTAATCCCATAGCCTCGAAAAGCTTCACATGGTAATCCAGATCACGAATTGAGGATTCCAGAATTTCAGGCTTAGTTGGGTTTAGTATTGTAAAATGGTCAGGATGTGCACTTATCCTAAAATTATTGGTTCGTATATATTCACCCAGACGTTCAAATTCATCATGAAAGTCGGATACATAATCCCAATCCTTCAGGTCACCGTGAGTAGCCAACGGAATTAGTTTCGAAGTCAATCGATACACTTTTATATTTAATGCAAGACTATTTTTGAGAATCCTCAAGGTATTGTTAATATTGCATTTTGCAACCCGTTCCAATCTTGAACGTTTTCCGGCTTCATCCTTGATCTTACTGTATAGGGAATATGTTACCGTTCCTGACGGTGAACAGTCTTCAAGGTCCAGTGTCATTGCTACAAATCCAAGTCTGAATATCATTTGTTTCTCCATTTAAACTAATTTTTTCGGCATTTTACCATATATATTTTATGATTCTTATTAATCCTTAATATTATGCAGGTACTCATTGAAATAAATGCTCCAAGTATCGCTAATACCATATCTTTTTGACAGTCCCATAAATCTCCTTGAAAGCCCAAAAAAGCTTCTATACGTACGTCGTTTAAAATCATTGTTGAAAACAGCTGAAAAATTTCGTAGAGTGCTGCTGCCGCCAGAATAATTACCACCGAAAGCATACACGCACCAATGTATCTGATTCGCAACCTGTAATATATACTTTCTAAAACCGGTATTGAAATAAGAAGACCAAAAACAAAATTAACCACTCTGTCAAAATGATTTCTATGGACACCAAAAAGTCTGCTAATCCAAGCTCCTACAGGACAGGCAGCATAGGTATAATGAGCCCCTACTGCATGTAAAACTAAGACCGTCAGAATACAGAAATAAGCTGTATTTGTAAGCCTGTTTTTTGTGTATAAAAATCCAAGAATTACTATTACGATAAGGGGAATAATACTTTCAAACCACCATTCAAAGGTTTCAACAGGTTTTATTGATAAAATGATAAAAACTATAAAATAGGCTGCAATCATTGCGTGCAGAACACGGTTTTTTCTAAAAGGAATCTGGGCTTTCCTTGTGTCAAGAAGTGAAAATTTTTTCATGAATTTAGACATATTCTATCTCCAATCAAATTATATTAATGCAGTTTTCACCATCCTGGCTTTTCAGGCAATTTTTATGGTAAAATTATTAGACAACTAAGGCTTTTGCCATAGTATTATATATACTTATATAATACGCAAATATGTTTAAAAAGGGTGATGAATATAATGAACTCTTTCGGTATCTTAAAGGATAAATTCGGCAATGTTATAGGTCAGATGATAAAATATGGCCTTGTAGGCTTAATTAATACACTTATCACCATGATAGTACTTTTTGTTCTTCAGAATGCTTTTGGTGTTTCCTACAAGCTTGCAAACGGTGCAGGCTATGTATGCGGATTTATTAACAGTTTTATTTTAAATAAATTATGGACATTCAAAGGTAATCAGAAGTCCACATTAAGCCAGTTTATACGGTTTGCACTGGTTTTTGCAGGGTGCTATGCAGTACAGCTGGGATTTGTTATTCTGCTTGTGGAAACAATTCACATTGAGAAAAATATTTCTCAGCTTATAGGAATGGTTTTTTATACCCTTGTAAGCTTTTTGCTGAATAAAATATTTACGTTTAAGGATTAACAGAAAAAACCGGCTTAATTCCTTGCAATGTTACAAATACTATTTGTAACTAAATCAAGGAGGCTGGTTGATTATGCAGGAAGAACTTGTTTTTCTATATACCAATTTATCAGATGCAAAAAATGTACTGGGCAATTTGAAGGATAACGGAATACGAAAGGCATACCTGACCACTACTGAATTCGGACTTCATATCGGCATAAGCCAGAAACAGTTAATTAGAAAATTTCCCGGAGCTCTTCCTTCAACTGTTGTAAAAGTGGTAGTTGAAGTGGAACCTCACAATAAACAAAATGCAGTTTCTGTGCTTGAAGAAAGTTATGGAGTTGAAGACATTAAAATATTAAAGGATTATTACAATAAAAGATGAATATTATATAATAGGAAAACTTAACCAGTAGCATCAAATACCAGGAATGCGGGGTGATAGTGTGAAAGCTATTATTATGGCAGGCGGCGAAGGTTCTAGGCTCCGACCCCTTACTTGTGATTTACCAAAACCGATGGTTCCTATAATAAACAAACCTGTATTGGAACATACTATTGGTTTATTAAAAAGTTATGGTATTACAGACATTGGTATAACTTTGTTGTACCATCCTCAAATAATCAAAGATTACTTTGGCAACGGACATTCTCACGGAGTAAATATATATTACTTTCTTGAAGAATCTCCTTTAGGTACTGCAGGCGGGATAAAAAATGCCCGGGACTTTTTAGATGAGACCTTTATTGTAATAAGCGGGGACTCTCTTACTGATTTGGATGTTGATAAAGCTCTGAAATATCACCAATCTAAAAAGTCTATTGCTACACTTATACTTGCAAAGGTTGATGTCCCTCTGGAATATGGAGTTGTTTTAACGGATGAAGACGGCTCTGTAAAGGGATTTGTTGAAAAGCCCAGCTGGGGTGAGATTTTCAGCGACATGGTTAACACCGGTATATACATACTGGAACCCGAAATTCTGAGCTATATTGAATCGGGTAAAAATACGGATTTCAGCCGGGATGTATTTCCTACTCTCCTCTCCTCATCCAAAAAAATCTTTGGCTATGTCACCAATGACTACTGGTGCGACATAGGCGATACACATTCTTATATTAACTCCCATTGTGATATTCTCAATGGAAAACTAAAAATAAATATCGGCGACCAATTAAATGAGAATGTATGGGTTGGCCCCGGTACGGTTATTGATAAAAGTGCCCGGATTATACCTCCGTGTGTTATAGGTTCCAACTGTAAAATCGGTAGTGGTTCAGTTATTGGAAGCTATGCCGTTATTGGCAATAACACAATTGTCAAAAACGATGTATCCGTAGTAAGAAGTATTTTATGGGACAACTGCTATGTTGAGAATGGAAGCGAACTCCGAGGGGCAATACTGTGTAATCATGTTAATCTCAAGAATTATGTCTCAGTATTTGAAAATTCTGTAATAGGTGAAGGCTGTAAAATAAATGAAAGGTCTATAATAAAGCCAAATATACGGCTTTGGCCGGAAAAAGTTGTAGAACCCCTTGCCATAGTTGATAGAAACATGATTTGGGGGTCAAAACATAATAGTAAGATTTTCGGAGAAAACGGTATATCTGGTATTATAAATGTAGATATTTCCCCTGAATACGCTACAAGACTTGGGGCTGCTTATGGCTCTCACCTTAAAACAGGTTCTAAAGTTGTAGTCAGCTCAACTAATTCAAACTCCGCCCGGATGTTCAAACATGCTTTTATTTCCGGAATACTCTCTGTAGGTATTGAAGTATTCAATATGAGCAGTCTTCTTACTCCAATATCAAGATATGCTATAGGCTTTCTAAAAGCAGAAGGGGGAATCCATATAAAGACTGATATGGATAATCCCAATTTAATAAGAGTGGATTTTATGGATTCGAGAGGTACTTCAATAAGTAAGTTCTCTGAACGCAAAATAGAAAATTCCTTCTTTCGTGAAGACTTTAAAAGATGCTCATCCCAACAGATCAGCAGATTAAATAACATTACTGATTTCAGCAGCTATTACGTAAGAAACCTTATCAAGAATACCAATGTAAATGCTATAATGCAGCACAGCCCAAGGATATGTATATTTTCCAAATCTGAATTTGTTTGTTACATTGTGGGCCCTATGCTTACAAACATGGGCTGCCAGACTATCTGCTATGAAAACTACTCTGATATATCCTCGGTAACTTCAGTATTAGTTGAAACTAATTGCGAATTTGGTGCTATAATTGACAGTAACGGTGAAAATCTTACTCTGATAAGCAGAGAAGGTATTGTTGTAAAAGATGATTTATTTGAAGCTTTTATTTCCCTGATTATTTTTAAAAGATCACCGGGAACGACCTTTTATGTACCTATTACAAGTTCTGATGTAATAGAAAGGCTTGCTTCAAGATACCGTTGTGTTGTAAAAAGAACTAAAAATTGTCTACAGGCTGTTATGGATGAGATTTTAGGTGAAAGAAGCAGCTCAGCCGGTTCTGACCAGCTTGTACTTAATTTTGATGCTATAGCAGGTCTTGTTAAAATAATTGAATACATGTGTGTGTCGGGAATAACCTTAAACCAGCTGCTTTTGGAAATTCCTAAAATTTACATAGACAAAAAGAGCATTTACTGTCCCTGGGAGTTAAAAGGCATGGTAATGCGAAGAATAATAAATGACAATAAAGACAAAAAAGCTGAACTTCTCGATGGAATTAAGCTATACCTTGAAGACGGCTGGGTGCTTATAATACCTGATGCCGATACTCCGGCTTTTAAAATAATTTCTGAAGGAAGTTCTGCAATTACGGCCAAAGAACATTGTGTCAGATTTCACAATATTGTTGAAAGGATTATTACAAATAGTTAATATGAGGACAA
This sequence comes from Clostridium sp. BNL1100, assembly GCF_000244875.1. Classification (NCBI taxonomy): domain Bacteria; kingdom Bacillati; phylum Bacillota; class Clostridia; order Eubacteriales; family Clostridiaceae; genus Clostridium; species Clostridium sp. BNL1100. The sequence continues at coordinate 423,566 of NC_016791.1, read as the reverse complement.
TTACAGCAGAAGAAAACCATGAAGGTAAAAAGATTGACAGGGTAGTACGTGATTTTTTCCCCAATCTTGCCTCGGGTATGTTATACAAGGCACTTCGCAAAAAGGATATAAAAGTAAACGGAATACGTATAAAAGAGGACTATATTGTCAGTTGCGGAGACAAAATAGATGTCTATATTATTGACGATTATCTGTTTGGCCGTAATGACGAAGGTTTTTCAGTGGTTTATGAAGATGACAACCTTTTGATTGTAAACAAGGAAGCAGGAATTCCTGTTCATCCTGATAAAAATCAAAAAGAAGCAACTCTGATTGATAAACTTCAAAGCATATACGGGTCAAATCTGGCCTTATGTCACAGACTTGACAGAAATACCAGTGGGCTGGTGATAATCGCTAAAAATAATGCCACCCTTGAAGTTATTCTGGATAAAATAAAGGAAAGAGAAATACAGAAGTACTACAGTTGCATTGTATCCGGTAAAATGGAGAAAAAGAAAGCAGAACTGGTTGACTATCTGGACAAAAACGAAAAGCTCAGTAGGGTATTTATAACCTCTGAAAAAACCAGAAATTCCGTTCAGATAATAACCAGATACCGTGTCATGGATTCTTTGAATTCCCTTAGCTTGCTGGAGGTAGAGCTGGTTACAGGCAGAACCCATCAAATAAGGGCCCATCTTGCCTATTATGGCCATCCAATAATAGGAGACGGCAAATATGGCAAAAACACCGAAAACAAGCAGTATAATGCAAAATATCAGCTTCTTTGTGCCAGCAGGCTTACTTTTGACTTTCAAAGCTCTGCCAGACATTTAAATTATCTGAATAAAAAAACGATTACCATTGACCCGCCATTCAGTCTGAAACAGGTAGCCGGTAATCAGAGTAAAAAACCGTGAACAAAAAAATGACTTCAACCAATTCATTGAAGTCATTTTTTGTGTTTTACTTCTTCATAAACATTTCTACAAACAGCTTGCCGTATGTGGGACTCTCTACAACACCAATCCCTGTGTGGGTAAATTCTTTGTTGTAGAGATTGTTTCCGCTTTCTTTAAGCCATGCTGTCAAAGCCTTTTCCATTGATTGATTTCCTGCAAGGTTCTCACCTGCAACACTAAACTTTACACCGTATTTTTTCATCATATCAAATGGAGTTCCGTAATATGAAGATGTATGGCTGAAGTAATTATTATTTTTCATATCAGTTGCCTTCATTCTGGCTAACTTTAAAAGTTCTTCATCAAAAACCAGAGGATTCAGCCCTTCTTCTTTTCTGGCCTTATTAACCATATCCAGCATGGCCTTTTCATCAGGCGAAACATCTATAACCTTAGCTGCAACAGTCTGCTGTGCAGTGGTCTTAACCGTTTCTTTAGCTGTACTGGCCTGCTTTGTTTTGACTGTAGCTTTCTTCGGCTGGATAACTTTGAAATACCGGGATGATACTGCACCTATATTTCCATTGGCACTGTCATAAACCGCATACCAGTCTCCCAGCTTTCCCATGACAGTTAACTTTTGCCCTTTTTTCAGTTTACACAGACTGTCAAATTTGGTATTTGGGCCGGTACGCAAGTGTACATCCTGTGCCGTAACCGTTCCGGCTGTTGAAGCCACTTGCTGATAAGATTGTGATGCATCTACCCTGTACTGTAATGTACTAACAGGTAAAAAGGTAAATGCGGAAACCATAATACTCAATACTATCGCTGCTTTTTTCCTTGTTTTCACTACAACCCCTCCTGCTTCTAAATAACTATATTTGGATAAATCACCTTATGTTGATAGTATTGACATGTTTTCCATAATTATTTACAATATTGAGAAATATTAATGAAAAGAACAAAAAAACAGGCAGACATCATAATATATGATATCCTGCCTGTTTTGTATTTTTAGTATTATTACTTAATATGCTTTACCCCAGTATACCATTGATTTTGCAGGTTTTCCGCAGCACATACACTTGTCTGACAGTTGTTCCTGCTCAAAAGGCATACATCTTGCCGTTGCACCTGTCTTTTCCTTAACCAGGTCTTCACACTCACGGTCGCCGCACCACATACCTTTTACAAAGCCGGGTGTATTATTTATGATTTGCTCAAACTCATCAATAGTTGTCGCAGTATAAGTCTTTTTATCCCTTAGCTCTCTTGCTTTTTCAAGAAGTGAGTTTTGTATATCTTCAAGAGTGTTTTTAACTGTTTCTTCCAGATTGTCCAAAGAAACAAATATCTTTTCTCTGTTATCTCTTCTTACCAATACAGCCTGATTCTTTTCAATATCTTTTGGCCCTATTTCAAGACGCATAGGAACACCTTTCATCTCATATTCACTGAACTTCCATCCGGGCATTTTGTCGCTATCGTCCATTTTTACCCTGAACTTAGTGGAAAGCTTGTCTTTTAATTCATTTGCTTTCTCCAAAACACCTTCCTTATGCTGAGAAACAGGTATTATAATCAACTGTGTAGGCGCTACTGCCGGAGGAAGAACCAAACCGCTGTCATCTCCGTGCACCATTATGATAGCACCTATAAGACGAGTAGTTACACCCCATGAGGTCTGATGTACATATTGGAGTTGATTGTTCTTATCTGTATATTGAATATCAAAAGCTTTTGCAAACCCATCACCAAAATTATGGGATGTACCCGACTGTAAAGCCTTTCCATCATGCATGAGGCTTTCAATCGTGTAGGTAGCATGAGCTCCTGCAAATTTTTCCTTGTCGGTTTTTCTTCCTTTTATAACAGGGATTGCAAGTACATTTTCCAAAACATCAGCATATACGTTAAGCATTTTTATGGTCTCTTCCTGAGCTTCCTCTGCTGTAGCATGTGCAGTATGCCCTTCCTGCCACAGAAATTCCAGTGTTCTCAAAAATGGTCTTGTAGTCTTTTCCCATCTTACTACAGAACACCATTGGTTGTAGAGCTTTGGCAGGTCTCTGTAGGATTGGATAGAGTTTGAATAATGCTCGCAAAACAAGGTTTCAGACGTAGGTCTGACGCAAAGCCTTTCTGTCAGCTTTTCATCTCCTCCGTGAGTTACCCATGCAACTTCAGGTGCAAATCCTTCAACATGCTCCTTTTCCTTTAACAGTAAGCTCTCAGGTATAAACATAGGCATATAAACATTTTCATGTCCTGTAGCCTTAAATCTTGTATCCAGTGCCTCCTGAAGATTCTCCCATATTGCATAGCCATAAGGCTTGATAACCATACAACCTCTAACACTTGAGTAATCTACAAGTTCAGCCTTCTTTATAACATCGGTATACCACTGAGCGAAATCATCATTCATAGAAGTTATTTCTTCTACCAGTTTTTTATCCTTAGCCATCGTTACCTCCAGTACTGTATTTGAACACTTATTAATATTTATTAATCAGTAATCTGCCCACCGACTTATTTAACAATCCCGGCAGATAAGTCGAAAAAGTTCTAACTACTATTATATAATATATTTACCATGGTATGTCAATAGCACTTGCACGGGCCTCAAAGGTTATAATATAATGTGTTTGTACATTTTTTAAGAATTGGAGAATACTATGAAAGTTGGAATAGGCCAGGACAGCCACAAATTTGATTTTCACAACAACACTAAAAAGTTTATACTAGGCGGCGTGGTTTTTGATGATGTAACGCCATTAGATGGAAACAGCGATGCAGATGTAGTTCTCCATGCACTTACCAACGCAATATCCGGTGTAACTTGCGTCAACATACTTGGAAAAATCAGCGATGAAATGTGCCTTGATAGAGGAATTACAGATAGCTCCGAATATTTGCGGGAGGCTCTCAAATATCTGGTTGATGTTAAAGTAGTACACGTCTCAATTTCAATAGAGTGTTCCTACCCTAAGATATCACCCAAGATTCCCGAAATGCGCAAGTCCATATCTGAATTATTAAGTATTCCGGAAAACTGTGTCGGAATAACAGCCACAACCGGTGAAGGTCTAACCGCATTTGGTCAGGGTAAAGGCGTTCAGGCTTTTTGTATAGTTACTGCAATATAAAAACTGTAAAAAATGGGCTGATGTTTTAGCCTATACTCAGAGTATAAATTGTATCAATGGAAGCTTGGTTAAAGATATTTGCAGTTGTTTATGGGCGAACGCGGATATTTTACCGGAAAACCTACACGATGTAAGTTTAGCGACACAATGAATCATGGACGATGAATGTGAGCGACGGTAAAATATCCAAAGATGAGCCGCAAAAAACTCTTGCAAATATCTTGGAAGCAATCATTGATATAATTTTATACGGGAGTACCGATAAAACAGTAAAACCATTTTTAACTAAAATTCAATCACTTTGTTTATAAATTCCATATTATCTACTATGTGGGAAACAACAATGAGAATTCCTTTAAATTCATTATTCTTCAAAATATTCAATATAATATCCCTTGTTTCAACGTCCACATTTGAAATAGGCTCATCAAGTATTACAATGTCCTTTTCCAAAAGCATGGCCCGTATAAAGGCAATTACCTGTGCCTGTCCGCCCGAAACCCCAGCCGTATTCTGGGATATTTCCGAATCTAATCCATTTGAAAGCCTGTTTATGTACGATTCCAGATTCAGTTGTTTAATCAGTAACTCAACATCCTCTCGATTCTTTTCGTTCTGACCGTATAGTATATTGTCCAAAACAGTCCCTCTGAATAGGAAAATACTTTGGGACACAATACCAATTCTATCTCTCAGACTTTTGTTATTTATAGTGGATAAATCCGTATCATTAAAAAATATCTTTCCTTCCTCCGGCGTATATAATCCAACCAGAAGCTTTATGAGTGTTGATTTTCCCGAACCGTTTTCACCACGTAAAAGGACTTTTTCGCCTTTGTTTATTTCAAAGTTTAATGAATTAATAACGTTTTTGGCATTGCTGTTATATCTGAATGACACATTTTGTACCTTAATGGAATCTATTTTACTTTCTATATTCTCCGTTTTGCCTTCATTTTCGCCCTTCATGTCCAACAGCTCATACAATCTTTCTATACTCAGACACGCCGGCTTTATTGTGGTTCCCACTGTTGCTAACCCCTGACTTGCGCCAAAAACCCTTCCTATGTATAGTGAAAAAGAAGTATACAGACCTATTGTAAACTGACCTCTAATAATAAGAATTGCTGCAATTAGCAGTATTAAAAGAGTTCCCATATTGTTGGCGATTGTAATATTCTCAATAAAAACTAATATCGATTTACTTTGTTTAATACTTTTCTTTACAAGGTCGTCAAGCTTGTTTTTAAACCTTTTCAGCTGATTTTCTTTTCCGTTCAATACCTTTATGTCTTCAATCCCGTTGATTATTTCAAAACATTCTCCGTTTAAAACAGCATTTGATTCCATCATCTGGTGAGTTACCTTCATGAATCCACCAGCTGACGCCTTGGAGGAAAAGTAAAATACAGGCGATAGAATGACAGTAACCAAAGCCATTTTGAAATTCAACGAAAACATAGCTATTGCCGCTGCCACTGCATCAACGAGACCAAGAACCAACCCTATATTTGACGGCGAAAATACAACACTGACGTTACCACATTCCCCTATTCTGCTTTGTATATATCCCTTTTCTGTATTTAATAAATAACTCATTGGAAGGTCCAAGACCTTACCTATTACGGAGTATCTCATTTCATTGGTAACTTCATTGCTTACTTTGGCAAACATATACTGTGCTACAAAAGAAATAACATACCTGAGTACATATAGCAATGCAATTAATCCAATATAATAATATAATTCTTTGTAGCTCTTAGACCCTGCCACTACATTATCAAGTATATACCCAATAAAGTAAGGTATGGGAACAGAAACAACTGAACACAATATAGTACCTGTAATGCCTATACAAAAAAATAAACGGTACTTTTTGATAAATGGTATTATTTTAAGTAGACTCTTTAAGCTCCCCATAAATCACATTCCCTTCGTACTATTTACTTGAAGATAGCAAAGACTCTCCCATTATTAAATCCTCGGGAGTAGTAATTTTTATATTCTGATAGCTTCCTTCCACGATTTTAACCGGTATGCCCAATTTCTCAACCAAAACCATGTCATCCGTTCCGATATAGTCATTCTGTACGGCTTTATCGTGGGCACCCTTTATAATATCATACATAAAACCCTGAGGTGTTTGAATACTCCAAAGACTGCTTCTGTCCGGAGTTGACTGAACAAACCCATTTTCATCCGAAATCTTGATAGTATCCTTTGACCGTACCCCGATTCCACAAGCTCCATATTCTCTTGCGGCATTTATACAATCCACGATGTTTTTATTTGTTACAAAAGGTCTTGCACCATCATGAATCAATACAATTCCTTTTTCATCCCTAATAGAACAAAGTCCCTTATAAACCGAGATTTGCCGTTCAGCACCTCCGCTCACAAGGGAAATTACCTTTGTAAAATTAAATTTCTCAACTATTTCATGCTTACAAAAATTTATATGATCCTCATTAACAACAAGTATTATATTATCAACTTCAGAACAACTCTCAAATGCACTTATTGTTCTGGCAAGTACAGGTATTCCGGCTATTTTTAAATACTGCTTATTAATACTGGAATTCATCCTTGTACCTTTTCCTGCTGCGGTTATAATAGCCGTTACTTTTTTAGATATATCATTTGAGTTCAAATCGAATTGCCTCCATATCCTTGCGTAAAGTTAATCACTTATATTGGGTTTTACAAAAACCATACGGCCTGCAGATGTCTGAAGTACACTTGTTACCATTACCGGGATTGTCTGACCAAGGTACTTTTTACCCCCGTCCACTACAATCATGGTTCCATCCTCCAAAAACCCTACACCTTGCCCGTTTTCCTTACCGTCTTTCACAACCAGTATATTCATTTCCTCCCCGGGTAGAGCAACAGGCTTAACCGCATTGGCAAGGTCGTTTATATTGAGAACCTGTATTCCCTTTAAAGCCGCAACTTTTGTAAGGTTGTAATCTATTGTTACCAGTTTGCATTTGAGCTTTTGGGCTGTTTTAAGAAGTTTTTCATCAACCTCCTGTATGTCAGGGAAATCTGTTTCGTCTATTCTTACAATATTATTACCTTCCTTTTGAAGCAGATTAAGGATATCCAATCCTCTTCTGCCTCTGGCTCTCCTTAGCCCGTCAGGAGAATCAGCTATATGCCTTAATTCTTCAAGGACGTAAGCCGGAATTACAATGTCACCTTCCAAAAACCCTGCATTGAATATATCAAGAATCCTCCCGTCAATAATTGTACATGTGTCAACAAGTTTCTTATTACGAGCGGAAGACTGTTCCTTAAAAATATCTGCTATGCTTTCATTTTTCTTTCTTTGGGACAGGATAACCCCCATAAGTCCGAATAATATATTAATAATTACTGCAAAGGGGAGCCCTATTATCTGAATTTTTATTATTGGTATACTTACAAGATTTGCAACGATAAGTCCAAGTATAAGTCCTGCGGCTCCCAGAACCAGCTCTGACATTGTTACATTCTGTATCCCTTTTTCAATCTTATCAATGAAACCCGTAAGCACTTCAATTATCTTAGCCGCCATAAAATAAAAAATGGCACAGAAAACAGATGAAAACAGTATCACTAATGGTACCCTTAAGTTTTCACCAATTTTTATATTCATTGATAAAATTGTATGTAAAATAGTAAACCCGGTAATAGCTCCTAGAATAGAAAAAGATATTTTAATAATCCTATTTAGCACATTCATTCTCCTTCAAAGGCTTTTCAGCCGTAAAGGTACTCTTGGATTTTAATCTCAACTTCATGCTGATTAATGCCTTTTGCAAGAACTAATTCACTTATTAATATCTGTTTGGCACTGCTTAACATTTTTCTCTCACCAGTAGAAAGCCCTTTTTCCTTTTCTCTTTGCATAAGGCTTCGTACAACATCAGCTACCTCAAAAATATCACCACTCTTAATCTTGACCATATTTTCCCGATAGCGTTTATTCCAGTTGGATGGAATTTCATGCTGGCCGTTCTTTAAAAAATTAAAGACATTATCAGCTTCAGAAACACTTATTACGCCTCTTATGCCTATATCAGTAATGTTGTTAGTAGGTATCATAACCTTTAAATCACCGATAGGTATTTTCATAACATAATAGCTGCATTTCTTCCCAAGTATTTCCTTCTCCTCTATGGATTCAATAACACCCGCACCATGCATGGGATATACAATTTTATCTCCTACGTTATACATAGCATTCCTCCATAAAAAATAACGCAAATCTATCCACTATTTGTATATCCAAAAGCTCTTGTGAATCTAAACGCAATATCTATATTCAGTCAAGCTGTTAATAAAAATAAAACAAAAAATACTAAAACGCACTAATACTATAGTTGAGTGCGTTTGGATTAATTTATATAAAATTGTCTCAATAATTCAAGTATACTACAAAGAATATTTAATGTCAAAAATCAAACATATCTATTAACATTTAAAATTATTTTTGTTAAATATTGTTTTTTGGGGTTTGACAGTACTTATAGGTAAAAGTATAATAAAATCAGACATCTAAATACTGAGGTGAATCACATGAAGGATATACTTGTAGATGATTTTCAATACACTGCGCAGGAGCTGCTTGTAAGAAATAGGAGTATTCTAGACTTAATTACGAAATATCAGGATTCAAATTCCAGAGTAAACAGAGCGGTTATTAAATCTGTTACTCAATGTGGCTGTTTAACCATCAATGCCCACAAACAGGATATTCCTGCTGATGCCAACTTTGATGAAATGAAGAACTCTGTGAACGGACATGTTGAAGGTGCTTTATGTGACAATTGCAGGGATGCGATAGAACGTGATATTGGAAGAAATCTGTTTTATCTGGCTTCCATCTGCAACACATTGGATTTAAATCTTTATGATATTATTTTAAAGGAAAACGACAGAATACGGATGCTTGGCAAATATAATCTGAGATGATTAAAAGGGATTAACAAATATGTTAATCCCTTGATTTTATTTCCCTGATAACTGACTAATATATTGACCTTTTATCCATTATAGTCTGTTCCTTTATTCTCGAAAGACCTTCAGTAATGGATTTTGCCCGTACTTCGCCGATGCCTTCCACTTTATCCAGATCTTCTATACTTGCCTTTATTACTCCCTGAAGATTCTGAAACTCACCAATTATATTTTTCATTATGGTAACAGGAAGTTTTGGCAACCGACTCAACATTCTGTATCCCCTTGGTGAAACGGCAGTATCCAGTGAAATTGCGGCTCCTGAGAATCCCAATAATTTTGCAACGCTTGCAAGATCTACGAGTTCATCGTTTGACAAATTGCGAAGTTGTTTTATTATGTCATTTGTATTTTGCCCGTCTTTTTTTATTTGATAATCCTCAATAACAAGCCATACATTGTTCTCAACATTCTGAAGAAGTTCCTCCAGCTGCATACTGCTAAGTCTTCCTTCATTGCCCAATTCGCAAATGTACCTGTCAATTTCATCAACAATTCTCATTACCATTTCTGTTCTTTGGATAACATATGCCACATCGTTGAGTGTAACTATATCCTCGAGTTCCAGTACATTTAAATTCTTTATTCCTGCATCAAGTACGCTTTTATACTTTTCCAGCGTTTGCAATGCCTGATTTGCACGGGTTAATATTGTGGAAGTATCCCTTAGAATATATTTCCTGCTATCCTTGTAAAGAGTAATAACATTTCGTCTTTGGGAAATACATAAAACAATCTCTCCTGTTTGTTTTGCAAATCTCTCTGCTGTTTTATGTCTTGTCCCTGTTTCAGTGGTTACTATACTAGCGTCAGGTATGAGGAGTGCATTTGCATACAGAATCACCTTTAAATCCTTACTGACCACTATTGCTCCGTCCATTTTTGCAAGTTCATAAAGGTGTGATGAGGTATAAGGTTTATTTATGGTAAATCCGCCATCAACTATCTTTATTACCTCTGGAGAGTCCCCGATTACAATCAAGGCACCGGTTTTTGCCTTTAATATGTTTTCCAGACCCTCTCGGAGTGAAGTTCCCGGTGCCATCATCCTCAAAACATCTAAAAAGCTGTCATTTTTTAATCTCTCCAACCTCATTTTAAATTGCTCCTCCATTTGACTCTATTCTTTATATTTATCCTAGACTATTTTACAATAAATTGATATATATAACAATTTGTATTATTTAAAAACCATACCTATTACTTCTTGAATTGACTTTACTTCATGTACTTTTATATTCTTTATGTCAAGTGATCTTATAAGTGCATTCTTAGCTACATAAACATGTCTGAATCCTCTCCTGTCAAGCTCTCTGATTCTCAATTCAAGAGAAGGCACCTTTTTAAGTTCTCCCGTAAGTCCGACATCGGATATGAAAGCTGTGTCATTGGGTATTTCCTTATCATAAACAGATGATACAATGCTCATAATTATTGACAGGTTTACAGCAGGCTCTTTAAACTTTAAGCCCCCTGTGGTCTTTATAACAACATCCTTATCATACAGAGATATTTTTCCCCTCTGTTCAAGTATGGATATCAGAGTGTTGAGCTGTTCTCTTCTCACACACTCTCCGATTCTGGAAGGAAACGGCGTATATGTCTTTGATACAAGGCTTTCTATCTCTACTATAATCGGTCGTGAACCGTCTTTTACAACGGTAAGTGCACTTCCTGACACTTTTTCATTTTTATCCCTGGTGGTCATGAAATATTCCGACGGATTATCTATTGATTCGAGGCCGTTTTCTGTCATTGAAAAATAGCCCCGTTCCCATGTACTGCCAAATCTGTTTTTAGATACTGAAAGCCCTCTGAGTTCCTCTTCGTTATCGCCATCCAATATAAGCACAGCATCCACCAAATGTTCAAGGGCCCTGAGTCCAGCTATTTCCTCGCTTTTATTCATCTGTCCTACCAGAAAAACCGCTCTGGGCCTGACAGGGTCTTTTGCCAGTTTCAGAAGTTCATTGGCACACTCCATAGTCTGTGTAGGAGAACCTGCTCTGGAACCGGGGAAGCCTTCCAGCACAAATGTCTGTATACTGTCTACTATTAAAAGGTCCGGGTCTACCTCTGATACAACACTTAGTACATTATCCATACTATTGTCAGAATATACCCACACGCTATCCTGAATCTTACTAAAGATCCGGTCGGCTCTGCTTTTTATCTGGCTTTCGCTTTCCTCACCGGATGCATAAAGCACCTTCAGCCCTTTTGAAGCAACATCTCCAGCAACCTGCAAAAGCAGAGTGGATTTTCCTGCACCGGGTTTAGCTGTGATGATAGTTATTGAGTCCTTGACTATTCCTCCGCCCATAACCCTGTTGAACTCACTGATGCCCGTTACAATACGGTCACTGTTACCGGCCTTAACGTGAGTCAGCTTTACTATGGGCTTTGTTACCCTTGCCGAAGCAGACCGGGTATTCTTTTGATTTTGTATTTCCTTTTCTTCAAAGGTGTTCCAGCTATCGCACTCCGGACATCGCCCCACCCATTTTGAGGATTCGTAACCACAATTGCTGCATTTGAAAACCGTCTTATTTTTTATGTTAACCAACCCCATTTTTTACTTTTAATTTATCCTTATATATTGCACATCACAGCACACCTGCATTTATAAGCTCTGAATAGACGTGTACGTACATTGCGTGAGACCATGTAAGGGGAATTATCCATTCGGGTTTTCCCGTGTCCTTGTTAACCTGTTCCGGCAGCAGTCCCATTTCTGTTTTTCCGTTTACAGCCCATATAAGGTATTCCTTTGCTTTTTCATAGTTGCCTGATTTCGCATGGTACAATGCTATCCAAAGGGTGGTAAGAATCCATGGATTCCCACCTATATATGTGTCGTTTTCATATCTCTTTATACCTCCGACTCCTTGTACTGTGAGGACTTGTTCGATTAAAGAAACCGTATCTCTCAGCATAGGATCATCCAAATCAAAAATTCCAAATGGTATACCCAGCCCAACAAGGCTTACATCTACAATCCAATCCTCTTTGGTTACATCCCTCACGTAACCCTTTGGATTTACTGTAATTAACATTGTATCGCCGGATGGTTCCTGTCCGAAGCCATTTAGTTTTACCCTAATGCTTCTGATAAATCGTCTGTAATCTTCTTTCCAGAAGTATTTTACTATTGCTTTTTTAATATTGTCTGCTGTTTGATGCCATATAGTAAAATCTTCCGGTGCTTTTCCAAGTATACGTGCTATTTCCGCAGCGGACCTGAGTCCTGCACATACCGAAGCGGAAGAGTATGCATGTTCGCCGTACCTTTCTTCCCATAAGTCAAAGCTAGGGCTTGGAAGACCTGTTTCACTGTCTATAAACCTTACAAGGAAATTTGCCGCTGCCTTAACACTATCCCATACGGATTTCAGAAAATCTGTGTTTTTTGTATAGTTGTAATGGCTTAACATTCCCCATATAATTGTCCCGGTCTCATCCACCTGAAGACCCCAGCACGGGCCTAAATTACCATTCATATGATATCTCTGCTGCCAGCTGCCATCCTCATCCTGAACCTTTACAGCCCATTTATAGAAATGGGCTACACTTTCGCTTAACCCGCCAATATCCAATGCACCTGTTATAAAGGCAGCATCCCTTCCCCAACAGTAAGCATATTTACCGCATTTCGTAAAGTATTCATCGGCTTCGGGAGCAGCCATTAACCCTCCGCTGTTTTTGTTGTACATTAATTTGAATACAAGAAGTGACCTTTTGTACAATTCATCCAAAAATGTGTTACCTGACTTTAGTTGTGTTGTTTTCTCCAGATAGTTCTTCCAGTACTGTCCCGTTTCCCTGAAGGCCGTGAGCCCTCCTACTGTTTTTACTTTTCTTACAAGAGCTTTACATGATTTTAAGCTATCTGATGCACATAGATATACATTAACGGTCTTTACGGTGTGAGGCTGAAAAACTCCCAGATCCCATGAGACGGCTGCATCCTTCATCATTCCTATATCGTCCTTGCCGTACAGATATGTATTAATTGCGGCATCATTGGCATTATTCCCGATTTGGAACTGGTATACCGGAATATCTGAAGTAATGGCAATATAGCTATCCGGCTTATAGTGAACCATTGCTTCATTCATGAAATCAAACAAGCTGCATGCCACCTCGGAATCACTACTGGCGGCGGCTGAAAAACTCATTAGTCCCAATTCCCTGCTCTCATTATGAAGATTCTCAATTTCAAGTCTTCGTACCAAAACATCCATTTCAGGATGTACAAAGTCATATAGTACTACCTTGTATCCCTCAAAAAAATTTGTAACCGTGTTTTTAATTATATTGGAATCAGGAAGGTATTCCTGATGATTATCGCATCGGATATCATTAAGCCATACAGTGCTTCCGATTTTGTTTTTGTCAAATAGCCCCAGAAACATTTTATCTAAATGCTGTACGTAATCAATATCAGGCCAAAAAAGTCTTAAAAGTTCTGCTTTTTCGCTAAAACATGCCAGCATTGAAGAATTCCCTGAGATTGCGTTGTTATAATATGATTTTTGCATAAAAACCTCCGCATTTTACTACCTCATTATAGCATATTGAATTTACAGAGTATCAAATTATATAAATAATTTAATCAGTTTATGCACAAACTATTTCGGATAAATACTATTATGGAGGAAAAAATGCATACTTTATTTATTAATTTAATTTTTTATATTAGTGAGCTTATACAGATATTGGTATTCATAGCAGGCTGCTATTTTTTTGGAATATCTGTTTTCGGCTGGATTAAAAGAAAGGAAAAACTCTCACGAACTATTGTCCCTGCAAAAAAGTTTGCTCTTGTAGTAGCCGCCCATAACGAGGAGCTTGTAATCGGCCACATTGTAGACAGCCTTTTTAAACTAAACTACCCCAGAAATTTATATGATGTTTTTGTAATAGCTGATAATTGTACAGACAATACTGCTTTAATTGCCCGAAAGTTCGGAGCCAAGGTACATATCCGTGAGGATGCCTCGAAAAGGGGAAAAGGACATGCACTTGAATGGATGTTTAACAGGATTTTTGATATGGACACAAATTATGATGCCGTTGCTGTTTTTGATGCTGATAATCTGGTCTCGCCAAACTTTCTGCTGGAAATGAACAAGCAGATGTGCAAGGGCTTCAAGGTAGTTCAGGGCTACATTGACAGTAAAAACCCGTATGACAGCTGGATAACCTGCTCTTATTCCATTGCCTTCTGGCTTTCAAACAGAATTTTTCAGTTGCCGAGATACTATCTCAAGCTAAGCTGTGGGCTGTGCGGAACCGGATTTTGTATTGATACTTCCATACTTAAATCTTTAAAATGGGGAGCCACATGTCTGACCGAGGATCTGGAATATACCATGAAACTTGCCTTAAATGGAGTTAAAATAGGATGGTCCCACGAAGCCGTGGTTTATGATGAAAAACCCATTACCCTTAGACAGTCATGGCACCAACGAAAAAGATGGATGCAGGGACATGCGGAGTGTGCTCAGAAATATCTTGGAGCTTTATTTAAGAAAGCTTTTTTTAAAGGTGACCTTACATCTCTTGACTGTGCCTTATATTTGTTTCAACCCATAAGATTTATTTTTGTGGGATTAATGACTGTTATGATGTGGGTTCAAACGGTTTATCCCCAATTTCCTCTTTACAGTGTACAATATGTGTTTCCCGTTCAGGTGTGGTATTTAATGGGCCTATTTGAGGTACTCTACGGGCCTTTGATTATTCTCGCAGAGAAGAAGTTCAGTCTTAAAGTTATACTTGGTTTTATTATATATCCCTATTACTGCCTTACATGGGTTCCCATTACAATACAAGGCTTTCTGGAGAAAAACAACAAAGAGTGGAACCACACTGTCCATACAAGACAGATTAGTATAAGTGAATTGGAGAACAGCAACGGATAACTCTATGGCTTCGTTCTCATAAGTGTTTACAAACCCAAAAGAGGAATGCCATGGGGCACTCCTCTTTTGGGTTTGTAAGTATGAGTTTTGACTTATCCTGCGTATGCTTTTACATCACTGTATAAGCTACTACTGAGACTGCTGCTTATAGCTGATTGGGCTGTTCCGTTACCACCGCAATGTGAAGTGCAGAAATTCCAGCATTGACATGAACTAGTGCAAAGGTCAAATGCCGTAATTGTGTTAAAAACTAAATTACTTCTTTTTGATAGTTTCTTCATAAAAATACCTCCTTAAAAGTTTTTTTATGTAATCATTTAATTAAATAAATGATATACCCCTGCTATCATTAAACTGCTTGAAGCTTATCCGAAGAATTACTGCATATATTTATTATGGCCTCTGCCAGATTAGATAATTTCCAAACGGTATAATCATTTTCAGCAAATATATTTGAAATCTCTTTTCCGAATATTTTTTCAAGTTCTTCAACAATATAGATGGCATATACAATCGGATATTTATGATGACATCCAATAATATTATCATTTTCATCTTCTATATTAATCCCTGTTATCTTCAAAACGGTTTCTTTTATTTCATTCATTACTTCCCTTTTATTCATAGGTTCCCCCTTTTTAAACAAGTGCCACATTGCCTTCTAATTCTTCTACTAAGGAATCCAGCAGGCTATCCTTGACATCAGTATCCAACACATGACAGAATTTAAGTGTTTCATCATTAATAACCGGTATATTATTTACACAGTTCTTTCTGTCCAGAATAAA
Organism: Clostridium sp. BNL1100; assembly: GCF_000244875.1. Taxonomy (NCBI): domain Bacteria; kingdom Bacillati; phylum Bacillota; class Clostridia; order Eubacteriales; family Clostridiaceae; genus Clostridium; species Clostridium sp. BNL1100. The sequence goes on along the minus strand of NC_016791.1, from coordinate 407,814 downwards.
GTATTCTATATCATGTTCATAAGAAATCCTGAATTGTCTGTCAGACATATAGTAGTAATCTGTAAAGCATCCCAGCCTCCCTTTGCAGAAGTTACGACATTCATACAGATTCTCCACCTTTATTTCATCATTATGATAGGAGCATAGAACATTTATATCTATATTCAGCGCAGAAGATACAATCAGAGGAATCTCTCCAAAATAATTTGTGACATACCTGTTAACAGGAAGTAGACCTCCCGCGACCCCTATTATAATCACATCGTAATCGTCCTTTAATGCTTCTCTGTTTATATAGTAATTAAACATGTATATTTTTTTATCAATTGATATGTCTTTTGACATTAGAAAGGACGGAATCTTTTTGAAGTCGAATAAATCACAATAATCCTTTGTACCAAACTGTAACACCTTGTATCCCTTATCATGAAATTTTTTTCTCAGGTCAAGCTGTGCCTCAAATTTATTACAGCTCTCTCCAATTGACATGACAGTAATCACAGGAATATCCGGCTGTATCATACTATTGTCATATGTAAAATAATTCAGTCCGGTCTCCTGAATATTGTCCAGTATTCTGATATTCTTATTGCAGGAAAATTCTTCGAGACAAAAATCGTATATCTTCTTATTTGTCATAACAATTTTGTTTTTTGCTACGGCAGTGTTAATCCTTTTAATGTATGTGTCTTTCAATTCATTAAAATTTTTATCCAACAAAAGTACTACATCGCATTTATCAATTTCAATGTTATAATCATCAGTTATTATCAAACCGGTTTCAACTTCGTCAAACTCTCCTGCATCTCTGCCGTTTTCGTATGCACCCTCAAGACATACAAGACTTGTAAGCTCGTAGCCACGAAGCATATTACAATATTTTGTTATGCAATTATCCTCCATATTGAAGGGGTAAACCAGAAGCTTATACATACATTTCCTCCTTTCCGAACTTATATCCGAATTCTTTTAAAGCACATATGTTTAGAAGTTTGTCTTGAGCTTCTATAAGAGATTTGGCACAATTCTTCCTTTTGGTAGCCGGGTCAAATTTTCCGTCCTTCTCAGCATATAATGCACACACAGAGCACCAGTTTATGGCCCAGCAGTTTTTACAATCCTTTTCGGTTATTCTTCCTATATTCATTACCTTTGACACCTTTTCCGGATCGGTACCTTCATCCATTTTGCCTATTTTCGTAGCTTTGCTGGTTTCAACCGCTTTTTCACAGGGGTATATTACGCCATCTGTATTCACAAACATTCTCATTGCGCCCGCAATACAAGGTCCTGCGTGGTGCCATGTTTTATTCAGGTCGTTAATATCCTCCATTGTAGAGTAATCAATATCAATACCTGCTTTTATTTCAGACATAAACTTTGGTATTGCTTCTTTTTTTAATTTCTTTACCATTGCCATTAATAATAGAAAGTAGTCATATCTTCTTATATTAACAAATTCATTGCTAAAGGATATATCTCCCTTATAGTTGATTTCCTCCATAAGACTAAGACCGACTCCGGCATCGCATACAACATCTTCTGAACTGAAATAGTTTCTCACTGTACCATAATCAGATTTTGGATTTAAAACAGTATTAAATCTGATATTTTCAATAAACTCCTTGTTATGTTTACTTATCTCTTTAATATTATTAATGATAGTATCAAAGCTGCCTCCTCCATTTGCAAACTTTCTGTTTGCATCATGATCCTTCTTGGAGCCATCAAGGCTTATGGTAACAGAGAATTGATTATTTATTAGAAATTGAGCTATCTCACCTGAAAGAAGTGTACCGTTTGTAGTGATACCATAGTTTGTAATTCTATCGGGATAAGCTTCTTTGACGTATTCTACGCATTTTTTTATTAAGTCGAATCTAAGCAATGGTTCTCCGCCGTAAAAACTTATTCTGACTTTTTCAATTTCATTTGAATGATCATATAGATAGTCAATTGACTTTTTCGCCAGTTCCCATGTCATTGACTTGCCGGAGTGAACTCTTGTGTTATACTGGCCCGAATATGTGCAATAATCACACCTGAGATTGCAGCTTTGTGTAACCTGTAATATGAGGAACTGTACTCTGTGGTCTAGATAATGTTTAATATATTTTGTTTCCGGATGAACTATTTTTTCAACAACATTATCTTTTAAATATCCGCACTTCTGGTATTTTTTAAGACAGACTGCTTCTTTTTCAGTAATCTGTTTTTTACTTAATCTGTCAAGTTCCTGATATTCCTCCTTGCTTATATTTAGGATTTTGTTCTTATTTCTGTCATAAACGTAATATTGTAACGGAGTCTTTAAAAGCTTATATATAATCATAAAACAGACTTCCTTTCCGATATTTGAGTTTATTACAATTTCTATCTTTATTGTAAATAATTGTATATCGGTGAGGTTACGACGTCAAACATATCGGAAATAATCAAGACATTATAAAACCCCTCGTTTGGCTATTGTCGCCAAAGAGAGGTTTTATATTCTCATATTCGTTTTTTAATTAATCGGAAATAACAGTTTTTCCTTACTTTTTATTAACAACAATGTTTTCTCCGTCAAAGTCTATTCTGATGCTGTCTCCGGCCTTTACCTTGCCTTCCAGCATGTCTTCCGCAAGCTTATCCTCAACCATGCTTTGTATTGCACGTCTTAAGGGTCTTGCTCCAAACACAGGGTCAAATCCCTTTTGCGCCAGATAGTCCATAGCCTCTTCACTTACTTCCATTGTTATTTCATTAGCCTTTAGCCTGTTTACAAGAACATCCAGCATGAGACGTACAATTTCTTTTATGTTTTCCTTGCTCAACGGGTGGAAAACAATTATATCGTCAATTCTATTAAGGAACTCCGGCCTGAACATCTTTTTGAGTTCTCCCATTACATTGTTCTTCATATCCTCATAATTCTTTGCGCTCTCATCGTTTGAAGCTGAAAATCCAAGTCTCTTAGGCTCAGTAATAGTTCTTGCCCCCACATTTGAGGTCATGATTATGATGGTATTTCTGAAATCTACCACACGTCCCTGTGAATCAGTAAGTCTGCCGTCTTCCAGTATCTGCAACAGTATATTGAAAATATCAGGATGTGCCTTTTCTATTTCATCAAACAGAAGTACTGAGTACGGCTTTCTTCTGACCCTTTCAGTAAGCTGTCCGCCTTCGTCATAACCAACGTAGCCCGGAGGTGAACCAACCAGTTTTGATACACTGTGCTTTTCCATAAACTCGGACATATCAACACGAATCATTGACTTTTCATCGCCAAACATTGCTTCTGCCAATGCTTTGCAAAGTTCAGTCTTACCAACTCCCGTAGGACCCATAAATATAAATGAGCCAACCGGTCGTTTCGGATCTTTCAGTCCAACACGCCCTCTTCTGATTGCCTTTGATATGGATTTAACAGCCTCATCCTGGCCGATTACTCGCTTATGAAGAGTTTCCTCCATTTTTAGTAGTCTCTCGGATTCTTCCTCAGCCAACCGCTTTACAGGTATTCCTGTCCAGCTGGCAACTATATCAGCTATCTCGTCTTCTGTAACAGTATCTGTTTTTGTTTGATTCTTCTGGTGCCATTGATCCCTTATTTTATCAAGCTCATTTTTAAGCTTTTGTTCATCATCTCTTATTCTTGCTGCTTTTTCAAATTCCTGACATCTGATGGCATCTTCTTTTTCTTTACTAAGCTTTTCAACCCTCTCCTCCATTTCCTTTAAATCAGGTGGAGCAGTAAAGGTTTTGAGCCTTATTCTCGAAGCTGCCTCGTCAATCAAGTCAATAGCCTTGTCCGGCAGGAATCTGTCTGTTATATATCTGTCCCCAAGCTTAACTGCGGCTTCAAGAGCATCATCGGTTATCTTTACTCTATGGTGCGCCTCGTATTTATCACGAACACCCTTTAATATTTCAACAGCCTCTTCCTTCGAAGGCTCGCCTACGGTTATAGGCTGAAATCTTCTTTCCAGAGCTGCGTCCTTTTCTATGTGTTTTCTGTACTCATTTAAGGTTGTAGCACCGATAACCTGAATTTCACCTCTTGCAAGAGATGGTTTGAGTATGTTTGAGGCATCTATGGCACCTTCGGCTGCTCCGGCACCTACAATAGTATGCAGCTCATCTATGAACAATATTACGTTTGTAGTCTTTCTGATTTCTTCCATTGCCTTTTTAAGTCTGTCTTCAAATTCTCCCCTGTACTTTGCGCCTGCAACCATTGAGGACAAATCAAGGGTAACAACTCTCTTGTCGCTTAAAATCTCAGGAATATTGCCTTCAACAATTTTTTGAGCCAGACCTTCTGCAATAGCAGTCTTACCAACACCCGGTTCACCTATGAGACATGGGTTGTTTTTGGTTCTTCGGCTAAGAATCTGAATAACTCTCTCTATTTCCTTGTCACGTCCTATAACAGGGTCAACTTTTCCGTCCCTTGCCATATCTGTCAAATCCCTACCAAACTGGTTCAGGGTCGGAGTATTTGAGTTTGAATTGCTGCTCTTTGCAGAACCGTTGGAACCGGGGGATTCTTCCGTAAGAATTTTCACAAGTTCATTAAGAAGCTTTTGGGGATCGACTCCCAAATCCATCATAATTCTGACTGCAACACTTTCTCCCTCTTTCATAATCCCAAGAAGAAGATGTTCTGTTCCAATGTATCCCTGTCCCATCCTTCTTGCCTCTTTAAAAGCAAGCTCAAGCACTCTTTTGGTTCTGGGAGTAAACCCAACAGGCTGTGTACCTTCAGCATCTCCTTTACCAATAAGTTCTTCGATCTCCTTTAGAATTTTCTCCTCGGTTATCCCTTGACCCTGAAGTACTCTGGCTGCAACACCTGTTCCTTCTTTTACAAGTCCCAAGAGTATATGTTCAGTACCGACATAATTATGTCCCAAATCTACAGCAGCCTGCTGGGAAAATCCTATTGCCCTCTCTGCCTTTTCTGTAAAACGTTGATACATCTTTATCACCTCTCGTATACTTATTTTGTAATTTTCATTCTGATAAGTTCAGCCCTCTTTATATCTCTTTCGTCCTGTTCAAGGGGTTTACCTGACATTTTTTGCAGTGTTGCAGGCTGTGACAACACCATAGCTTCATTCAGTGTCACTAAATCTATATCATTAATTATTCCCATACTTACTCCAAGTCTTACATCAGAAAGGAGTTTGAAAGATTCTTGGGACGAAAGAATTCTCGCATTTTGAAGAATTCCATAAGACCTGAATATCCTGTCCTCAAATCTATAAATGTTTTTCTTATACAACTGAAGTCTTAGTATCTTTTCTCTGTCAATTATCTGCTTGCATATACCATCAATACTGGCAATTGTTTCTTCTTCCTTTCTGCCCAGTGTCACCTGGTTTGATACCTGAAACATATCTCCCACCGCTTCACTGTTCTCCCCGTATATTCCTCGAACAGTTACACCAACCTTATTGCAACTTTCCAATATGGATTTCATGTATCCTGTCATAACCAATGCAGGCAGGTGAAGCATTACTGATGCCCTCATCCCAGTACCGATATTTGTAGGACAGCTTGTAAGGTATCCATATTTATCATCAAAGGCATAGTCTGCTTTTCCAGCTATAAGGGAGTCAATTTCGTCGCATACCTTGTATGCCTTTTCAAGCTGTATTCCCGGAAAAATAGACTGAACCCGTAAGTGATCCTCTTCATTTACCATTATGCTTACGTTTTCATTCTCATTTATGAATGCTCCGCTGTTTTCCTTGCTGTCAGCCAGTTCTGGACTGATAAGGTGTCTTTCCATCAGTGAAATTCTGTCTACAGGATGTAAAGTACTCATGTCCGCAAACATTAGCTTACCATAAACAGTAAACCCTGACATTATTTCCTGAATTCTTTTAATTAAATCAGCTTGATGCTTTGTATTCATTTTTGCTGAAAACGGGATATCAGCAAAATTTCTTGCCAGCCTTACTCTGCTTGAAACTGCAATGTCAAATTCAGGGCCTTTTTCTGCAGGTATTTTACTCATTCTCCCACCTCCAGACTTTTTATCCTATCTCGGATTTTTGCGGCTTCTTCATATTTCTCAGCTTTAATAGCTTCATTTAAAAGTTGTTTTAGTTTATCTATTTCATTGTTAATATTCACATTGCTGCTTACCCTTGCCGGAACCTTTCCATGATGTTCCCCGTTTCCGTGAAGTCTTTTTACTATGGGATCCAGTTTATCTGCAAAGGCCTTATAGCACTGGGTACAGCCTAGCCTTGATGTTTTCAGAAATTCATCATACTCCATCCCGCAGTTCTTGCATTTAAGCTTTACAGTAGGTTCTTGTTTCAGTTGTGCCCCAAATAATCCGCTAATCAAGTCGTTAAAACCGAAAGGAGAAACAAAGTCCTGATGGCTCATTTCCCGTGCACATTCTTCACAAAGATAGATATCCAACTTTGTGTTATTTTTAATCTGTGTAAAATGTACATTTGCAGTTCTCTGCTGACAATTCTGGCAAAGCATAAAAATTACCTCCTAAAAAAACAATACCCTTAAACTATATTCTTAAACCAGTAAGCTCATAATCATATTTTTAAGCAGTGATGCTCTGATAATATCTCTGTCTGGCATTGGCAACCCGCCAAGAATCTTATCACTCACAGCGGCTTTCATCAAAAATCCTTCTCTTTCGCTTATAACCTCATAATCTACAAAATTGTTAATAAACACTTCTGCCGATTGCTGAGAGATACTTGAGCCCATGGAGGATATAATATGCATCAGGTAATTTCCCGGTATATTGACATTAACACGTTTTATTTTTACATGTCCTCCACCGCCCCTTCGGCTTTCAACATAGTAGCCTCTGTCTACGGTAAATCTGGTTGATATTACATAGTTAATCTGAGACGGGACGCAATTGAACTGGTTTGCAAGCTCATTACGTTGCAGTTCAATTGACCCGTTTGTGTCTGCCATCATTTGCTTTATAAAAGCCTCAATCAAATCACTTAAACTTGCCACAACATCACCTCTATTTAAATTGATTTTGACTTTCTTTGACTTTAATTTTAGTATAATACGAATTTTTACCTTGTTCAATACTATTTTTCAAAAAAATGAAAAAAGTGATCTTTAAAACGCTTTCTGATAATATTATAATGCCTATCTGAATATATAATATTCTTTTGGCTAAATTGAAATAATTGCAAAAAAGGAGCCGTGCAATATTTAAAAACTATTGCGACAGCTCCTTTTATACTAGCTTTAAATTCTTAATTTATAAAAAAATTATTTTGCAGATTCTTCAATTGCAACCGCTACTGCAACGGTCATACCAACCATTGGGTTGTTACCTGCGCCGATAAGACCCATCATTTCAACGTGAGCAGGAACTGAAGATGATCCGGCAAACTGAGCGTCTCCATGCATTCTACCCATTGAATCTGTTAAGCCGTATGAAGCAGGTCCCGCAGCCATATTGTCAGGATGCAATGTTCTTCCTGTTCCTCCACCTGAAGCAACTGAGAAGTATGTCTTACCATTTTCATTTGCCCACTTCTTGTATGTACCTGCAACTAAGTGCTGGAATCTTGTTGGGTTAGTTGAGTTACCAGTGATGGAAACGTCAACATTCTCATGCATCATAATAGCTACGCCTTCAAGAACGTCATTTGCACCATAGACTCTAACCTTAGCCTTGTCGCCGTTTGAATAAGCTTTTGTTCTAACAACGTTAAGAGTATTTGTTGAAAAATCGTAATCAGTTTCAACATATGTAAATCCGTTAATTCTTGAAATAATAAATGCTGCATCCTTACCAAGACCATTCAATATAACCTGAAGTGGTTCTTTTCTAACCTTGTTAGCTGTTTTAGCTATACCAATAGCTCCTTCAGCAGCTGCAAAGGATTCGTGTCCTGCCAGGAAGCAGAAGCATTTGGTTTCTTCTTTAAGAAGCATTGCAGCAAGATTTCCGTGGCCTAAACCAACTTTTCTTGATTCTGCAACTGAACCCGGGATACAGAAAGCCTGTAATCCGATACCGATTGCTTCAGCAGCTTGAGAAGCGTTTGTTATACCCTTCTTAAGTGCAACACCACAACCGAGAGTGTATGCCCATACTGCATTTTCAAATGCGATTGGCTGTATACCTCTAACGATTGAGTCCACATCTATTCCTTTTGAAGTACAGAAGTCCTTTACTTCTTCAAGGCTCTTAAAGCCATACTCAGCTAAACATTTTTCTATTTGAGCTATTCTTCTTTCATAACCTTCAAATCTAACCACAGTATTCACCTCTCTCTTTAATTATTCGTGTCTAGGATCTATTACTTTAACTGCTTCATCAAATCTGCCGTATGTGCCTATATTCTTTTCATAAGCTTCCTTAGGATCTACACCCTTCTTTATTGCATCAAGCATCTTTCCGAGTGATACGAACTTGTAACCGATAACTTCGTCATCAGCATCAAGACCTATGTTTAATATGTAACCTTCAGCCATTTCAAGGTATCTAACACCCTTAGCATTAGTAGCAAATATTGTTCCAACCTGTGAACGTAAACCTTTACCAAGGTCTTCAAGTCCTGCACCGATTGGAAGACCGCCTTCTGAGAAAGCAGACTGTGTTCTACCATATGCCAACTGCTTGAATATTTCTCTCATAGCAACGTTTATAGCGTCGCAAACCAAGTCAGTATTTAAGCATTCAAGAATAGTTTTCCCTTGAAGAATTTCAGCAGCCATAGCTGCTGAGTGAGTCATACCTGAGCAACCAAGTGTTTCAACAAGAGCTTCTTCAACTTTACCTTCTTTAACGTTCAATGTGAGCTTACAGCATCCCTGCTGAGGTGCACACCAACCAATACCATGTGACAAACCTGATATGTCGCTGATTTCTTTAGCTTTTACCCACTTACCTTCTTCAGGAATTGGAGCAGGACCATGATGTGGCCCCTTCTTTACAACACACATATTTTCAACTTCATGTGAGTAATTCATTTGACTTCCCCCTTCGCATAACTATTTGAAATTTTATTCATAGCTTTATTGAGTTTGAGGCTATTGCCTCGATATTATGTACTTCTGTTTCTACATACAGAGAAGCAAAACAAAAGCTGGTATTCGAAGATAAATATTCAAAATACCAGCATTTATTATAACATATTTATGATAATTGTAAGTAGCATTTTGTTAAAAAAAACACGAAAAATCTACTTAATAATATTATTTTGCTTTAAGCTGTCTGGCAATGTTGCGTCCCATTTCGACACACTGCTCAACTTCAGGCCCGGACATTTTGTATCTAAAGCCCAGTGGTTCGGCACAAATGGTCAAGCCGGCATCTCCAAGATCCTTGCTTATCTTCTTGTGTGCCTCACCGCTCCATCCATATGCTCCGAATCCCGCAGCAAGCTTATTCTTAATTTTTAAGGACTTAATTTCCTCTAACAAAGCTGCTATTGGTCTTGTAACAGTATTGTTAACCGTGCAGCTTCCTATGAGAACGGCATTTGCCTTAAAAATCTCAACATTCAGGTCACTCTTGTCTCTTGTAGCAGCATTGATTATCCTGTAGCTTACTCCTTCTTCTTCAAAACCCCGTCCTATTGCTTCAGCCATAGCTCTGGTGGTATGGTACATTGTATCGTAAATAATTGCTGCATAGCCTTCGTTGTAGTTGAGGTCAGCCCACTCATCATACTTCTTGATAATCTGGGATGGATTATCTCTCCAAATAACCCCATGACTGGGTGCAATCATGTCTATATCAAGATTTAAAGAAGATATCTGCTCTATCTTTTTCTTTATAAGAGGTCTGAAAGGAGTAAGAATATTTGCATAGTACTTTATTGCTTCCTGATAAAGTTCACAGGTATCAACCTGATCATTAAACATATCAGTTCCGCAATAGTGCTGACCAAAAGCATCGTTGGATATAACCAATTTCGCACCTTCAACATACTCAAGCATACTGTCAGGCCAGTGAATCATCTGCATGTCAACAAAATTCAGCTTATATTCTCCCAAGTCCAGAGTATCTCCAGTTTTTACTATGTTAAAATTCCAATCTTTTTCAAAGTATTTTTTAATAATTTCTGAACCGTTTTTTGTACAGTAAATAGGAGTATTCGGGATTTTGCTCATCAAAAGTCCGAGGCTTCCGCCATGGTCCGGCTCAACGTGGTTAATAACAATTGCATCTATATTTGACAGTCCTACACTCTTGTCCAAGTCCTCTACGAATTGTTCCTTATATGGGTCCCACACAGTATCAATAAGTACTGTCTTTTTATCTCTTATAATATATGAATTATATGAAGATCCCCTGTGGGTTGAAAGTTCATGTCCATGAAAAACACTTAGTCCCCAGTCTCTTATTCCGCACCAGTATATATTCTTCTTTATTTCTATCATTTATTTTTTTACCGTCCTTTCATATAATTTCAAGTTTATCATTTACTTATCCATTTAGAATAATACTCTAATATTATATACCCTTATCTAAACTTGTTAAACACTTTATCTATAAATACCTTAGAGGTATTCAAGTCTAATTTTAACACAAAATGCCCCGGGAAACTCTTTCTTTAAAAAGAGTCTTCCGGGGCTTTTCCTGTCATCTTATTATATAAGGACTATTTATCTACTTCAGGGATTCTTTTTATCCTATCATCCGTAAAAATATCTGATAAGTCATCTGAATTTGTAGAAAACTCAGATATGATTGCACCTTCGTCACCTGCCTGGAACCAGTGAAGAGTGTTTGGATAAAGAGTATACTGCTCTCCAGGATTCAATATTATTTCATGCCAAACGGTGTAGTACTCTTCACTGCCTGTGGGCACTTTACAATGAATTTCTTTAGACTTTTCACCTGCAACGTAAAGGTAAACCCTTCCACTTCTGCATCTGAAAGTCTCCTCTTTTCCGGGATTGCCATTCCTGTCTGGATGCCTGTGCTCAGGACATGTCTGGTGTGGGAAAAGAACCATTTCCTTTGCACAAACTCTGTCAGTATTAACAAAGGTTATTAATTGAAGCCCCGTCTGTTTTAAATCATTCAGTCCGAAATCAGCAACCTCGATACGCTTCTTCTCATCATCCGTCAGAACTATTGATGCCTTTTCAAAAAAAGCCAGGGTACCCTCTACAACCTCACGGAATTCCTGCTTACTCAACATAAATTATTCATCCCTTTTCTCAAACAGACCCTCTTCAAACCGAAGCTCAGATAAAGCTGGTTTAAGCGGCGTTGTATTGTTTTATATAATTAATTATTTATTAACTTCCACAACTGCATACAAAGGCAAATCAAAGATTTTAATGTGCAGAATATCTCCATCCATACTGTTTTCGAATTTTACCTTACTGCCATTTAGAGTATGGATTTTAATAGTGCTATATTTACTACCTGTTAAATGTATCTTTAAGTTTAATTCAGCCAAAGGTTTTACGGAATCATCCTGTTTGGAATAGTCGTAATTTATAAGGTGTATTGCCATTCCATTATCAATGGAATGGGTCTGCACTCCGATTGTTTCATTATCCAAAGTGACCTTCCATAAATCCTTGTAGGCACTCTCCAACGCTTTATCAAATTGCTTGAGAGCTGTAGGCTTATAATTGTCATTCAAACAATAAGTAACACTGTCTATTTTTTTCATATCCTCAATCCATTCCGGCAGGTTTTTTGCTGCCCGACCGAATATCAAGACTCTGCCACTCTGTTTTGCATATGTTTTTATGACATCAGCCTGATTCTCAGTTAATATGCTGCAGTCAGGAAGAATAACCAAATCGTAATTTTCAATATCTTTTGCACAAAATTCATCTTCCCTTAGCTCTCCATCTGCAATAAACTTTACGTCAAAGCCTACCTGCTTTTTGGACAAACTTCTGCTCACTTCCCAGAAAGGCATTCTTACACCATTTGGATCATCAGGGTCAATTACACTGTAGGAAAGAGTTCCCTCCTCCTCACCGTCCAAAACACTGCTGGAGTATCCTGCAATAGCTTCGGACCAGTAGTTGCTGGCAAAACTGTACAGAACGAGCACATTGGCTCCAGATTTCTTACTGAACAATCTTTCGTTGTTTACAAGAAAATCCTGTACCTCACATGTTACATTTTGGGGAGGCCAGAAAGCATCCTTGACTGTATTTCCCATCCATGCACCATAGGGAACCGACATATTGCAGCCATATGCTGAAGCCTCTATCAACAGCAGCCTGTACAGGTCATAGCCCTTTCCTTCATTAAGCAGGTCAACCAACTCATAAACCGCACTTCCATAAGGATTTTCCGCCACAATTACTGGCTTGTCCCCTGCGAAGCCTGCCACATATCTATACCAGTGGGACTGTTTTAGGATACTTTGTTTCATTTCGGTTATTATTACGTCAGCCCTTGGTTCCAATGGATAGTATGAAGGCATGATATCAAAAAAGTTTCCCGATACCAGTATATCCTTGCCAATTTGCTTTCCGTATCCCTTTGCATAATCCGCAAGCTCATTAAAATGTTTTTTTATTGCTCGCAGCTGGTACTCCCAGTAATACTTAAACAAGGGAAGTTCTCCTACATTTCCGGGATAAATTACATTTCTCTCCTTGAGATATTCACCGTAGTTAAAGCTATCCAAATCAACATCCTTCAACTCTTCAGGACGTTGCCCCTTTGCATCCAGCTCCTTGAGGTATGCATTAAACTGTTTCATACAATCCTTGCAGAAGCAGCCTCCGTACCTTATGGAAGTCATCGGAAGCTCGCATTCATCCAGTTGAATTCCTGCAACACCCGCATCTATCTGTATTTTAATTATTTGTTTAAGGTATTCTCTCCATACCGGATTATTTCTGCACATTGAGTATGCTATATGCTCATGATTTTTTACCTCAACCCATTCCGCATGACAGGGAACACCCTTGAAATCCCTTGCACAGCATTCCTCCCATATATTAGTTACAGGTTCTCCGTCGCTGTTGAACAAACCATTTGGGAAATAATCTGAGAATTTTTTTCCAAACACTTCATAGTACTTGTCATTGGAAAACTCCCTCAAACCGTACCAGTCATGAGGTTTACCATCCTTTATTACATTAAGCTCCTTAAACTGCTTTTTGTCGCCGCTGAATATTGCAGGAAACTCCCAACCCTGTACCTCAAATACTATACCAAAAACCTTTATTCCACGCTTATTACATTCCGCAATAAACTCAGAGTCATTCATATATCCGTAAAATCGAAGCCTTGGGTCTACCTCTCCAAACGCTTCATGCTCCAAATACGGAAGAGATATGGAGCCGCCTCCCAGTGCAGACCAGACAAGCAGTGTACCATGATATTTTTCCAAGTCCTCTACCATCTGCATACTTCTGATGGGTAAGCTTGGGTGATAACAATGATTATTTTTATACCAACCGTCAAAATATATTCCTCTTTCCAAACCAGACACCGCCCTTGTAAAATTATTCTTGTTTAAACTTATGATTATTAGCTTATTTCACTCAAAAACACAGCAACATTCCTATCTTATGTCAACCTTTAACCGAGCCAGCTGTCATACCTTCAATAACCCTTTTGGAAAACAAAAGATAAATAATAATAACAGGAAGAACCGCAATAACCATCGCTGCCATCAATTGAGGGTAATTTACCGTATATTGTCCGTTGAAATTTGACAGGCCTATCGGAATAGTTTTCAAACTTTGCTTTCTTAATAGAATAAGTGCAAATGGGAACTCATTCCAAGAATTTAAGAATGAAAGTATTAATATTGTTGAAATTACCGGTCTGCACACGGGCATGATAATTCTAAAAATTATAGTTGAAGTACTGCCTCCGTCCAGATATGCTGCTTCCTCAATCTCAACAGGTGTAGATTTTATGAAGCTTTCAAAAAGAAATACAGCCATTGGAAGTCCAAAAGCAACATACGGGAAAATAAGGGTAAAACGTTGGTCAAGAAGATGCAACACCTTGAATTGTATAAACAGCGGTATCAACAAACTATGGACAGGCACCAGCATTCCAAATAAAAACAAAACATATACTGCATTTCTTAACTTAAAATTATATCTGGATAAAAAGTATGCTATTATAAAGCCTATGATGATTATCAATATTACAGACATGACACTGTTAAAAAGGCTGTTTCCAAAGAACATATGCATTTTTCCTACTTTAATTGCTGCAATAAAATTGTCAAAGTGCAGGACCTTTGGTAGTGAGATTATATCAAGGCTGAATTCCTGCTGTGTTTTCAAGGAAGAATACAGCATCCATACCAGCGGGAAGATACACGTAATTGAAAACATAATCATAAACAGGTTTGCAATTATTTTTGAAATCAATGTAATTATTTTATGCTTCATTATCTTTACCTCCCCATAGTTTTCTGCTAAGGAGAATAAGTGTAAGGCTGAGTACCAGTATTCCAATAGAAATTGCACTGCCGTATCCCAGTTTAAACATTATAAACGAGTTTATATATGCATACTGAGCCATTACCATTGAGCTGGTTCCCGGTCCTCCGCCGGTCATTACATATATGTGGTCAAAAATCTTCATATTTCCGGCTATACACAGCATTACCGCAACTTTCAGGGTGTCCTTCAACAAAGGTATTGTAATGTATACTGATCTTTTTATACCCACTGCTCCGTCAAGGTCTGCACTTTCGTATATATCTGGTGATATACCCTGGACAGCCGACAAAAATATTACAAGGTAAAAACCTATATACTGCCATATTATTGGAATACTTACAGAAAACATTACATATTTAGGATTATCAAGCCATGGCCGTATCAGAGATCCTAACCCAACTGACTTCAATACAAAATTTAATAAGCCGTAATCCTTGTTATACATAATAGTCCAAAGAAAGCCTACTACTATTGCAGATACTACTACCGGAAGAAAAATGATATTCCTGTGTATTGCCTTGAACTTTAACAACTTTGAAATCATTAGTGCTGTTATTACTAAAGCGATTCCTACCTGTCCCACCATTGATAATAAGATAATCACCAGGTTATTTTTGAATGAATTCCAGAAATCCATGTCTTTTATAAGGTATTGATAATTCTTTAGCCCGATGAATTTCATACTAGCACCACCGCTGTAATTATAAAAACTATATATCAGTGAAATTACCAACGGGATTATTACTATGAAACAATATATTAACAAACCGGGAGCTAAGTAGGCTGCTATAATACGACCCTTGGGCCTTAAAGTCTTACTAGCCATATAACCTCCATGTTCTGATTATTATATATCCGGGAGTGTTATCTCCCGGATATATTTAAAACTTTTGTTATTTTTCGTACTCAGCCTGTATCTTCTTTGCAAGTTCTTCAGGAGAAATATTGTTTATCAATAACTGCTGAAGTCCTGTATTCATAACCTGAATCAAATCCGCGGACAACTGTGCGTCATATATTGGAACAGGCTTGATCTTGGCAGCAAGCTCAAGATATTTTGAAGAAAGTGGAGCAAGTTTGCTTTTATCCACGTCCTTTGGATTGCTTGCAGGGAATGCATTTGATTCTACTGCAATTTTTGCATAATCAGCATCCGTAACAGCTCTAAGCACCTTGTAAGCAGCTGTCAGCTTAGCTCCTTCTAATTCTGAGTTTACGTTGTAAGCCCATGCACCGCCGGCAGAGTTCTCCATTGGATCGCCCTTTCCGCCGTCAACTGCAGGAAGCAGAGCCAGTTCTGTATTTTCCTGTATATCCTTTGGTGCGTCGTTAATTACATTGCTTATTGCCCAATTACCTTCCATAAACATTGCTGCCTTGCCGTTGTAATAGGGTGTTTTTTGCTGCATATTGTCAATACTGTTCAGATCAGAATTAAATGCTCCCACTTTTGCAAGCTCCTGCAAAGCTGCCAAAGCACCTACAAATTCAGGATCTGTAAACTTCGCACCTTTTTTCTCCTTAATGCTGGTGAACCATTCAGGTCCGGTAAATCTGTCTCCCAGTGTACTGAGGATACATGACTCTGCAACCCAATTACCTTTGTTACCTAGAGATATAGGAGTTATTCCCTTAGCTTTAAGCTTGTTGATAGCATCAAGAAAGTCTTTCCAGTTTGTAGGGAATGTAGAAATACCGGCATCATTAAGTAATTTCTTATTGTAGTAAATTAGATGTGTATTAAGCATCTGGAAAGGGATACCATAATTTTTTCCTCCAACTGTAAAGTCGTCGAAAGCACCTTGCAAAAAGCTGTTTTTCCAGTCCGGATCTGCATTTAATATATCATCTACAGGATTAATCAATTTATTATCAATAAACATGCTAGTCATAGAACCCTTAACTATAAACATGTCAGGAAGCTCATTACCGGCCGCCAATGTTCTGACTTTAGTCTCGTAGTTATCATGGCTTAGCGGTTCTTCGTTTATTTTTATATTCGGGTTATCTGCTTTGAACTTATCCATTGCTTTATGGAAAGCTATTGAATTGCCCTCTGTATCCTCTTTAGGGAACATATGGATAAATGAAAGTGTTACAGGTTCCTGACTGTTGCCCGAGTCAACAGTACTCTGTCCTGCCGAAGAAGAAGTTGTACTGTCCTCTGATACGGTCGAGGAGCCACAGGCTGCCAGAGAGAAGATCATTGAAACTGCTACCAAAAGGGCTAAAAGCTTAATACTTCTTTTCATAAAATATTTTCCTCCCTTATTATCTTGTGAAAACTGGTATTTCTTAGTACTTATTGGTTTTTTGATATGAAATTAAAATAATAGAAATTGTTACTGAGAAACTGCAGCGCCATCAGTTCATATTAGAATTATAAGATTATTATTGTAAAAAAAACATGCTTATATCTACACTAATATCGTGATTTATGTTATGTTGATATTTTATTTACATAATGAAAGGATTCTTTAATATACAAACGCTGCAAATGATTATTTTACAGCGTTTGTATTATTTTGAGAGGCTTGCAGAAGGTTTTCCCTATATTCTTTCGGTGTACATCCGACGTACTTTTTAAAGTTGTTTGCAAATATCTTATAGTCATTATATCCGACTTTCTCGGCTACTTCATATACTCTGAACTTTATATCCTTCAAAATAACTTTTGCTTTGTCAAGCCTTACGATATTCAGCCATTCCGTAAAGCTTTTTCCGGTTTCCTTTTTGAATACCCTACTGAAATAGTTAGGGGAAACATACGTAATGGCAGCAATATCCTCCACCCCTATATTTTCTGAATAGTGGTCATTCATATATTGTATTGCTACTTTTACAATACCTTTAAATTTTTCGTTTTTCCCTTTCTGCATAGCCTCTATATAACCCTGAAATATATTTTTCATCCAAAGCTTAATGTCCTCAAGGGTTTCATACTTTTCTATCTCCGCATATCCTCCAAACTGCCTGTCGCCATAATTTCTATAGTCAACTCCAAGCTCATCCAGCTGACTTTCTGCGATAGCGATAACTCTAAGACATATATTTTTTACTTCAGAATAGTCTGCCTTTGTTTTAATAAAGTTTGAATACATCCTCTCAAGAACCATAAAAAGCTTATCGGTATCCATTGTTTTAAGATATCCTATAACCTCCTTTTCATCCGAAGATGGATATATAACTTGTGAAACTGCGCCAAGCTTTTCAACTTCATTTATGGTTATAATCCTGTCCTTCCCTACAAAGACCTTTTTTTTCAATATACATAAGACTTCATCATATGCCTTGGGCAATTCAGATATATCCTTATATATATTGCTGACACCTATGGTGAGAGTTATCCCGTATAGTTTTTTAACTGTATATCGTATTTCCTTATATAGGTTAAATAAATCATATCTGTTAGAATCCTTAACATTTATAACAGAAAATAGATAATCTGCATCACTGTGACATACTATACTCTTTGTTGATGGGTTCAAAATTTCTTCTGCAGAATTTTTTATTCTATTCTTAAGTAGCTCCTTCTCGCTGCTGGTCTTATTTTCGGTAATCAAAAAGAAATCGTCAATATCAATGATAATAAGCTGAAACTCCTTACCTGACAAATCAACATTCAATTCCTCGGATTTGTCGATAATATCGGCCAGATTCCCACCTTCTCCTTTTAGAACCGAAGTTATAAACCGCGTCTGCATAAAAATGAGGTTTTCTCTGAAAATATTCTTAATCCTTATATCCTGACTGGTTTCATTATTTTTTCTGATAATTTCATCGCCTTGCTTAAGCATAATCTTAACAAGTTCATCAGCGCCAATAGGTTTTAATAAATATTCATTAACGCCCATACGAAGTGCTTCCCTAGCATATTTAAATTCGTCATACCCGCTTATAATAACTACTCTCACATCAGGCATGTTTTCCCTGAGCATCTTTGTCAGTTCAAGACCGTCGACTACAGGCATCCGAACGTCTGTAATGACAATATCCGGCTTTAATACTAGTGCCTTTTCAAAGCCTTCCCTACCGTTAGAAGCCTCCCCCACAAAAGTCATCCCCATAGCTTCCCAGTCAATGGATGTTATAATTCCTTTACGTATAACCGCTTCATCATCAACTATTAGTATCTTAATCATTCTTCCATTGCCTCCATGCTATAGGGTTGTGTTATTACAGCCGTAGTGCCACATACCCGGTTAAAAAATTCAAGGCCGTATTTATCGCCATAATAAAGCCTTATTCTGTCATTAACATTCTTAATTGCCAACCCTTTATTGTTTTCAGTTGTTTTGTCAAGAAGTTGCTGGATTTCTTCCAGGTTGACACCATAACCGTTATCACTAATAATGAAAACCAGCTTGTTATCTTCCTGTCTGACCGTAATATCGATTTCACCGCTTTCCCCCTTCTTTTCAATACCATGGACTATGGAGTTTTCGATAAGCGGCTGTAAAACTAGCTTTAAAGTAACACACTCAAGAACTTCAGGATCAACATGCAGTGAAAATTTAATCATATCCTTATATCTTGACTGCTGGATGACTATATAATTCTTTACATGCTCTATCTCCCGCTTGACGGTTGTAGTCTCATTGCCACTGTTGAGACTTAACCTAAACAACTTTGATAAGGCTTCAACCAGAGTGCAGGTTTCATAAGCTTTTTCCATTCTTCCCATCCAATATATGTTATCAAGAGTGTTATAAAGAAAGTGAGGATTAATTTGAGCCTGCAATGCTCTGAGTTCAGCCTCCTTTTGCTTTATCTGAACCGTATATACTTTTTGTATCAATTCTTTTAATGTCGTAGACATTTTATTAAAATTTCTACTCAACAGGGTAATTTCATCATTTCCCTGAGGCTCCACATATACATCAAAATCTTCATTTTCAAGCCTTCCCATCATCTTATAAAGCTTCTTAAGTCTACGTAATATCCCTTTTGAAAAAAGTATCGCAATAATAACACAAACTGAAAAGCTTATAATCATTGCTGAAAGAATCGCACTCTGAGTTCTTATATTTTCCTTAAGAAGTTCCTGCATTGGAACCATATTAACAACCTTCCATCCCAGGCTGTCAATTGTATAATAAGTTACCAGGTAATTAATTCCATTTCTACTATAGTTAAAATAGTCTTCCATCGAATCCAATGAATTTATTCCGAAATCATTATTTTCAAATTTTTGTCCAATTTTACTTTTATTAGTCGCTGATATTACAATTCCTTCATTGTCAATAATAAAGAAATTATCACCTTTTCCGATTATCTTATCCTTATATATGTTAAAAAAAGCATTTTCTTCTATATTAATTTTAAGAATAGCAAGCTTACTAGAAACATTTGCTACATCATTTATTATTCTAATCATAGAAAATACATTTGTGCTTTTATCATTATAATTAACGACCTTATTTATATACCACATGGATTTTCCTCTTAATCCTGATACCTTGTCTATGGTAGTTGAATCGATTTCATTTCTGGTACCTGCAGTATTGAGTTCAAAATTATTAAAGCCTTTTATATATATTGAGTTTACAAAAGATTTGGAAGCCAATAATTGCATTAAATCGGTTTCTATTTTTATTTTCTTTTTTGTTATTATCTCTGTCGGCTCATCCGACCTAAGCTTTAGAAATTCCCTTACATCCTCATTTTGTATAAGATACAGGGATGTGTCACCAATATTTTCTACTATAAACTCAATATTGTTACCAATCTGTTTAACGGTGTTCATATTAGATATTGCTAACTTTTGTTGGAGTATCTGAGATGATTTTACAAAAGATATGATTCCTAAAACCGTTATCGGTATAATTATTATTATGAACGAAAAAAGCAACACCTTGTATTGCAAGCTAAAAAACCGCTTTTTACCCATACAACTCCCCCCGATAACACCTCATGAACATAGCGGAATCTTCAAGTTATTTTTAAGATTAATACTTTATAATCGATTTTCTCCTCAGTTATGTATAACTTTTATGTAACTTTAATATAAAAATAACACATCTTAAAAATTATTGCAATTTTACATAGCTCTATAGCAACACTTTCCATAACCTTACCTTAGTAACACTACCCATGTATAACACAAAAGGCAGAGTCTGTAATCAGACTCTGCCTTTTGTATATCTTTTAAATAATCTTTTAATTACAATATATAATTAAAAATTATTCGATAATCTTTGAAACGTTACCAGCACCAACTGTTCTACCACCTTCACGGATAGCGAACTTAAGTCCTTCATCCATAGCGATAGGAGTGATCAATTTGATCTTCATAGTGATGTGGTCACCAGGCATAACCATTTCTGTTCCTTCTGGAATTTCGATAACACCTGTAACGTCAGTTGTTCTGAAATAGAACTGTGGTCTGTAACCATTGAAGAATGGCTTATGTCTTCCACCTTCAGCAGAAGTCAAAACGTAAACCTGACCTTCAAAGTAAGTGTGAGGCTTGATTGATCCTGGCTTAGCGAGAACCTGTCCTCTTTCGATTTCGTTTCTCTGAACACCTCTTAAGAGAGCACCAATATTGTCACCAGCTTGAGCTTGGTCAAGAAGCTTTCTGAACATTTCAACACCAGTTACAACAGTTTTCTTTGGAGCTTCCATCAAACCAACGATTTCAACTTCGTCTCCAACCTTAACGATACCCTTTTCAACTCTACCAGTAGCAACAGTACCACGACCTGTGATTGAGAAAACATCCTCTACAGGCATGATAAATGGCTTGTCAGTAGCTCTTTCAGGAGTTGGGATATATTTGTCAACTTCTGCCATAAGAGCAACGATTGGAGCATATTCAGGAGCGTTTATATCAGTTGAATTACTTTCCAGAGCTACAAGAGCTGAACCTCTTACGATAGGAGTATCATCACCTGGGAATTCATATGTGCTCAACAATTCTCTAACTTCCATTTCAACCAATTCGATAAGTTCTTCATCATCAACCATATCGCATTTGTTCAAGAATACGATGATGTAAGGAACACCAACCTGGTGTGAAAGAAGAATGTGTTCTCTTGTCTGAGGCATTGGGCCGTCAGCAGCTGAAACAACGAGGATAGCACCGTCCATCTGAGCAGCACCAGTGATCATGTTCTTAACATAGTCGGCATGGCCTGGGCAGTCAACGTGAGCGTAGTGTCTTGTTTCAGTTTCGTACTCAACGTGAGCGGTATTGATTGTAATACCTCTTTCTCTTTCTTCTGGAGCAGCATCGATTTGGTCGTATGCCTTGTATTCAGCTCTTCCTGAGAATCCAAGAACCTTAGTGATAGCAGCTGTTAAAGAAGTCTTACCATGGTCAACGTGACCAATTGTTCCGATATTAACGTGGGGTTTGTTTCTTTCGAATTTAGCCTTAGCCATTTTAAAATCTCCATCCTTTCATTAAAGCGCTGTGCGCTAATTTTATACTCATTTACTTTATTTAACAGGAGTAAACTTTACAGTGCTTTCACTATAAAGTTTACTCTTGCAATTAACCAGCTATATGATTACTCAGCACTGCTTCTGTTGGAAATAACCTTCTCCTGAATGCTCTTAGGCACTTCTTCGAAGTGGCTAGTCTGCATGGAGAATGTACCTCTTCCCTGTGTTGAGGAACGAAGTGCAGTAGCGTATCCGAACATCTCGGATAGTGGAACCATAGCTCTTATGTTCTGTGCTCCACTACGTGCTTCCATACCTTCGATACGTCCTCTTCTTGAGTTGAGTCCACCCATAACGTCTCCCATGTATTCCTCAGGAACGCTAACGTCAACTTTCATAATAGGCTCAAGGAGAACAGGATTTGCTTTTCTACATCCATCCTTGAAAGCCATTGAACCGGCAATCTTAAACGCCATTTCAGAAGAGTCAACTTCGTGGTATGAACCATCAATAAGAGTAACTCTAACGTCAACGACATTATATCCGGCAAGAACACCTGTATTCATAGCTTCCTGAATACCTGCATCTATTGGCGCGATATATTCCTTAGGAATAGCACCACCAGTAATCTTATTTACGAATTCGTAACCAGCACCTGGTTCTCTTGGTTCAAGTTCGATTACACAGTGACCGTACTGACCTTTACCACCAGACTGTCTTGCATATTTCATTTCAGACTTAACAGGCTTACGAATAGTTTCCTTGTAAGAAACCTGTGGGTTACCAACATTAGCTTCAACCTTGAATTCTCTCATCATTCTGTCAACGATGATATCAAGATGAAGTTCACCCATACCGCCGATGATAGTTTGTCCGGTTTCAGCGTCAGTATGAACTCTGAATGTAGGATCCTCTTCAGCCAGCTTCTGGAGCGCGATACCCATCTTTTCCTGTCCAGCCTTAGTTTTAGGTTCTATGGCAACTTCGATAACAGGTTCAGGGAATTCCATTGATTCAAGAATTACAGGATTGTTTTCTTCACAAAGAGTATCTCCTGTTGTTGTATCTTTAAGACCAACAGCAGCTGCAATATCTCCGGAGTAAACTATCTGTATTTCTTCTCTATGGTTTGCGTGCATTTGAAGAATTCTTCCGATTCTTTCTCTTTTGTTCTTTGTAGAGTTAAGAACATAAGAACCTGAGTTCAATGTTCCTGAATATACTCTGAAGAAGCAAAGTTTACCAACATATGGATCGGTCATAATCTTAAATGCAAGCGCTGCAAACGGACCATTGTCATCTGCAGGTCTTTCAATATCTTCTTCACCGTCCATTGAAATACCTTTTATAGCAGGAATATCAAGTGGTGATGGCATAAAATCAACAACTGCATCAAGCATTTGTTGTACGCCCTTATTCTTGTATGATGAACCACAGGTTACAGGTATCATTTTAACGGCAATAGTAGCCTTTCTGATACCGGCCTTTATTTCCTCAAGAGTGAGTTCCTCACCTTCGAGATATTTCATCATAGTCTCTTCATCTTGTTCAGCAACTGATTCCAGTAATATTTCACGATATTTCTTGGAAATTTCAATCATATCGTCAGGGATAGGCTGATCTTCAATTACCTGACCTAAATCATCTTTAAATATATGAGCAGTCATAGTAACCAAATCAACCATACCAATAAAGCTATCTTCACTGCCTATTGGTAATTGTATAGGTACTGCATTACACTGTAATCTGTCTTTCATCATAGAGACTACGTTGTAAAAATCAGCTCCCATTATATCCATTTTATTTACATATGCCATACGGGGAACTCCATACTTATCAGCTTGTCTCCAAACTGTTTCAGATTGAGGTTCAACACCGCCCTTTGCACAGAAAACCGTTACCGAACCATCGAGTACACGAAGAGATCTTTCAACTTCAACAGTGAAGTCAACGTGCCCCGGCGTGTCAATAATATTTATCCTGTTACCCTTCCACTGTGCGGTAGTAGCCGCAGAAGTGATAGTTATACCTCTCTCCTGCTCCTGCTCCATCCAGTCCATGGTAGCAGCACCTTCATGAACTTCGCCGATTTTGTGAACTTTTCCTGTATAAAACAGTATACGCTCGGTTGTTGTTGTCTTACCAGCATCAATATGAGCCATTATACCGATATTTCTAGTATGTTCCAAATCAAATTGCCTGGGCATGATTACCCTCCTTTCACGATAGTTCGGATTGATAAATTATCAATCCATTTATATTATTATTACCATCTATAATGAGCAAATGCTCTGTTAGCTTCAGCCATCTTATGAGTATCTTCTTTCTTCTTGTAAGCTCCACCCATATTGTTGATAGCGTCAAGTATTTCTCCTGAAAGTCTTTCCCTCATAGTACGCTCGCCTCTTTTGCGAGAGTAATCAACGAGCCATCTTAAGCCCAGAGTTTGTCTTCTTTCAGGTCTAACTTCCATAGGAACCTGATATGTTGCTCCACCAACTCTTCTAGCCTTTACTTCGAGAACTGGCATAATGTTTGCCATAGCTTCTTCGAATACTTCTAAAGGATCTCTGCCGGTTTTTTCTTTGATAATATCAAAAGCATCGTAGCATATCTGCTGTGCAACACCCTTTTTACCATCATACATTACGTTGTTAACCAGTTTAGTAACAGTTTTGCTTCCATACATTGGATCAGGTAAAACATCTCTTTTTGAAATATGACCTTTTCTTGGCACCTTACTTCCCTCCTTTTATGATAACATTTGATATGGGATATTACCCATAGAAAGTATCACAGGTACTCGTGGTTTAAACCGTCGTCAGCGCAAGTACATTAATATACCTTACTAGTTTAACAGATTATAGATAATTTTATTAAAAACCTATTTTCTCTTATACAAAATATATATAATCACGTACTAAGCACCTAACATTTTAAATTTGTCAGCACGCTGTGTTATTACTTTTTAGCGGCACCTGCCTTAGGACGCTTTGCACCGTATTTTGAACGGCTCTGCATTCTTTTGGCAACTCCGGCAGTGTCAAGAGTACCTCTAATAATGTGGTACCTTACACCAGGTAAGTCTTTAACTCTTCCGCCTCTGATAAGAACAACACTATGCTCCTGTAGGTTATGTCCTATTCCAGGAATATATGCAGTTACTTCTATACCGTTTGTAAGACGAACTCTGGCAACTTTACGAAGTGCTGAGTTAGGCTTCTTTGGTGTAGAAGTCTTAACAACAGTACAAACACCTCTTTTTTGAGGGCTGCTTAAATCTGTAGGCTTCTTCTTCTTTGAGTTAAATCCTTTCTGGAGAGCTGGAGCAGTTGATTTCTTCTCGATAACTTCTCTGCCCTTTCTAACCAGCTGATTAAATGTTGGCATTAGTACACCTCCTTTCAAAGGTAATTATTATATATTTTATATATACCTTACCAATTAGTAAGAATAAATAAATATAAGCTACTTTAAAATACATGCAACTGCAGCGTCAACGTCAATTCCACAGGCTTTTCCCAGTTGCTTCATTGAATCAACATATGTTACGGGAATTGCATTTGCCTCACAAAGTTCTATAATTCCTCTTACGACCCTCTGCTCACAATCCCTCGCAATTATAACATTTGACGCGACACCGTTTTCTACGGCTTTGGTGGATTGCTTGACACCAACTGCCTTCTTACAGTGTTTAAGATCATCCAACAATTCTTTAATCCTCCAATTGTGGTCTTCTCTTTATTTTAGACGTGTTCTGAATTTGCACACAAAAAAATGCACAAAATCAATGCACTGAATTATTTTATCACTCTGTATTATCTTTTGTCAAGCATACAGAATTTGTATCAATCACTGACTTTTATTAATATAAAGGCGGCCATAATAATATGACCGCCCCAATTTGTTTACCTTATAAATGTTATTCAACTACACTACTAATACTTATATCCTTGTAACGACTCATACCGGTACCTGCAGGTATAAGCTTACCGATAATAACATTTTCCTTTAATCCTACAAGAGGATCAATCTTACCCTTAATTGCAGCTTCTGTAAGAACCCTAGTGGTTTCCTGGAAAGAAGCGGCAGACAAGAATGAATCGGTAGCAAGTGAAGCCTTTGTGATACCCAGAAGAGTACGTTCACCAGTTGCAGGGCTAAGACCTGCGTCAAGAGCTTTTTGATTTTCTTTCTCAAACTCGAATATATCAACAAGTCCTCCTGGGAGTAAGCTGGTATCTCCTGCATCTTCTATCTTAACTTTTCTCATCATCTGTCTTACAATTACTTCAATATGCTTATCGTTGATATCAACACCCTGCATCCTGTAAACTCTCTGAACTTCCTGAAGAAGATATGCCTGAACTCCCTTGATACCCTTGATTTTCAGGATATCATGAGGATTTACGGAACCCTCGGTCAATTCATCTCCGGCTTCAACAATATCTCCGTCATATACCTTGATTCTTGATCCGTAAGGTATCTGGTAGGATTTTGATTCACCGTCTTCAGAAGTAATAATTACCTCTCTCTTCTTCTTGGATTCTGAAAGCTTAACGCTACCGGCTATTTCAGATATAATTGCAAGTCCCTTTGGCTTTCTAGCTTCAAACAATTCCTCTACACGAGGGAGACCCTGTGTAATGTCATCACCGGCAACACCACCGGTATGGAAGGTTCTCATTGTCAGCTGTGTACCCGGTTCACCGATTGACTGTGCAGCTATTATACCAACTGCCTCACCAACGTTTACAGCATCTCCTGTTGCCAGGTTAGCACCATAACACTTGGCACATATTCCAACCTCTGAGTGACAAGTAAGTACTGATCTGATTCTAACCTTCTTAACTCCGGATTTAGCTATTGTGGAAGCTTTCTTTTCATCGATAGCCTCGTCTTTTGATGCTATTAATTCCTTTGTATTAGTGTCATACATGTCTTCGGTTAAATATCTTCCAACAAGTCTCTCGGATAACGGTTCAATTATTTCGCCGCCGTCCTTGATATCGTAAACTTCAATACCCTTGTCAGTACCGCAATCAAGTTCTCTTACTATAACATCCTGACTTACGTCAACAAGACGTCTTGTGAGGTAACCTGAGTCAGCAGTTCTAAGTGCAGTATCGGCCAAACCCTTTCTGGCTCCATGAGTTGAAATAAAGAATTCCAAAACGTTAAGGCCTTCACGGAAGTTTGATTTAATCGGTATCTCAATGGTCTTACCGGATGTATCCGCCATCAAACCTCTCATACCTGCAAGCTGCTTAATCTGATTGATATTACCTCTCGCTCCTGACTGTGACATCATGTACACAGGATTGAATCTGTCAAGGTTATCAATAAGAGCTTTAGTGATACTTTCACCTGTTTCTGTCCAAGCACTGATTACAGAGTTATATCTTTCTTCATCTGAAATTAGTCCTCTCTTATACTGCTTAACGATATTATCGATAGTGTTTTCAGTCTCTTGCAAATACTGTTTCTTTATCTCAGGTATTACCATATCAGATACGCTGATTGTGATAGCACCTCTTGTGGAATACTTAAAGCCTAATGCCTTTATTTTATCAAGTATAACGGCTGTTTTGGTAGTTCCATGTACCCTTATACATTTGTCTATAATTTTTCCAAGCTCTTTCTTACCTACAAGGAAATTGATTTCCAAGTCAAACAACTTGCTCTCGTCGCTTCTGTCTACAAAGCCAAGATCCTGCGGAATAGCTTCATTGAAAATAAGTCTGCCCGGTGTACAACTGATGACTTTTCTCATGTTTACACCGTTTATTTCCTTTTCAATTCGAACCTTTATCTGTGCATGAAGGCCAAGCACGCCTTCCTGATACGCCATAAGAACTTCATTCATATCACAGAATACTTTTCCGTCTCCGGGCTCGTTTGGCTTTTCTATTGTCAGATAATAGCTACCCAAGACCATATCCTGTGTTGGTACGGTAATAGGTTTACCGTCCTTAGGTGCCAACAAGTTATTTGCCGACAGCATCAGGAATCTTGCCTCTGATTGAGCTTCTGCTGACAAAGGAACGTGAACCGCCATCTGGTCACCATCAAAGTCGGCATTGTACGCTGAACATACCAGCGGATGAAGCTTTAACGCTCTTCCTTCAACCAGTACAGGTTCAAATGCCTGTATACCGAGTCTGTGAAGTGTAGGAGCACGGTTGAGTAACACAGGATGTTCTTTTATTACTTCTTCAAGAACGTCCCATACTTCATTTCTTACTCTTTCAACCATTCTCTTTGCACTTTTTATATTATGTGCCAAGCCATCATTAACAAGTTTCTTCATTACAAACGGCTTGAACAATTCCAACGCCATCTCTTTTGGCAGACCACACTGGAATATCTTCAAGTCAGGGCCTACAACGATAACTGAACGTCCTGAGTAGTCAACACGCTTACCCAGAAGGTTCTGACGGAAACGACCCTGCTTACCTTTAAGCATATCCGAAAGTGATTTAAGAGGTCTGTTTCCAGGTCCTGTTACAGGACGTCCTCTTCTACCATTATCAATTAATGCATCTACTGCTTCCTGAAGCATACGTTTTTCATTTCTTACAATTATGTCAGGAGCCCCCAAATCAAGGAGTCTTTTTAATCTGTTGTTTCTGTTTATAACCCTTCTGTACAGGTCATTCAAGTCAGATGTTGCAAATCTTCCTCCATCCAACTGAACCATTGGTCTGAGTTCAGGCGGAATTACAGGAACTACATCAAGGATCATCCATTCAGGACGGTTACCTGAGAGTCTGAAAGCCTCAACAACCTCAAGTCTCTTAACTGCTCTGATTCTCTTTTGTCCTGTAGATTCAGTGAGCTCAGCCCTTAACTCCTTGGAAAGACTTTCAAGATCAATCTCAACAAGCAATTCCTTTATAGCTTCAGCTCCCATAGCAGCTCTGAAATTCATTCCAAACTTGTCAACACTGTCTCTGTATTCCTTTTCTGTTAATACCTGTTTTTTGGACAATGGTGTCTGACCCGGGTCAATAACAACATATGATGCAAAATACAGTATCTTTTCAAGGGATCTTGGAGACATATCAAGGATCAAGCCCATTCTGCTTGGTATTCCCTTGAAGTACCAGATATGGGATACAGGAGCAGCAAGCTCGATATGTCCCATTCTTTCTCTTCTTACTTTTGACCTTGTAACTTCAACACCACAACGGTCACAAACTATACCCTTGTATCTAATTCTTTTGTATTTACCGCAATGACATTCCCAGTCCTTTTGAGGACCGAAAATCCTTTCGCAGAACAACCCGTCTCTTTCAGGCTTCAAAGTTCTGTAATTTATAGTTTCAGGCTTTTTTACTTCACCTTTTGACCATTCTCTGACCTTTTCCGGAGAAGCTAATCCTATTTTTATAGAATCAAAATTGTTCAGTTCAAACATAGCTTATCTCCCTTCCTTAAAAATCTTCGTCGTCTTCAAAGTCATCGCTTAGATCATCATCAGCAAATAATTCTTCAGTCAATTCTTCTTCAAGATTATCACCGGTACTGATTGACCCAATATCCAGATCATCAATTTCCAGCTCTTCTTCAAGAACATCTTCTCTTAATTCGTTGTCAAAATCATTTGTCAGAACTACTTCGTCTTCTCTGCCTTCGATGTTAACATTCAATTCTTCAAGATCATCTTCAACATACTCTTTTATTGCAATTTCTTCCTGTTCTTCAGAATATACCTTAACATCAAGTGCCAAACTCTGAAGTTCTTTTATAAGAACCTTGAAGGACTCAGGAATTCCAGGTTCGGGAACGTTCTCGCCCTTAACTATGGATTCGTATGTCTTAACTCTACCTACAACGTCATCAGACTTAACTGTAAGTATTTCCTGCAATGTATAAGCAGCTCCGTATGCTTCAAGAGCCCAAACTTCCATTTCTCCGAATCTCTGACCACCGAACTGGGCCTTACCACCAAGTGGCTGCTGCGTTACAAGTGAGTATGGTCCGGTAGAACGGGCATGTATCTTATCATCAACCAAGTGAGCCAGTTTGAGGTAGTACATATATCCAACGGTTACCCTGTTGTCAAACGGATCACCTGTTCTTCCATCATAAAGTACTGTCTTTCCATCAGGGTCTTTTCCTGCTTGAATAAGAGTATCCCTGATGTCTTCCTCTGTTGCTCCATCAAATACAGGAGTTGCAATTTTCCAGCCCAATGCTTTTGCTGCAAATCCTAAATGCACTTCAAGCACCTGACCGATATTCATACGTGATGGAACGCCGAGAGGATTCAAAACTATCTCCAATGGTGTACCATCCGGCAAGAACGGCATATCTTCTTCAGGAAGTATTCTTGAAATAACACCCTTATTACCGTGTCTTCCTGCCATCTTATCACCGACGGAAATCTTTCTCTTCTGAGCGATATAGCATCTAACAAGCTGATTTACTCCCGGTGGCAATTCATCGCCATTCTCACGAGTAAACACCTTGACATCGACAATAATACCGGATTCTCCATGAGGTACTCTCAGGGATGTATCACGAACTTCTCTCGCCTTTTCTCCAAATATTGCTCTGAGCAAACGCTCTTCTGCTGTAAGCTCTGTTTCTCCTTTTGGAGTAACTTTACCAACAAGGATATCTCCTGCACGAACCTCAGCACCTATTCTGATAATTCCTCTGTCATCAAGGTCTTTAAGTGCTTCTTCTCCGACATTTGGAATATCTCTCGTGATTTCTTCAGGTCCGAGCTTAGTGTCTCTTGACTCCGCTTCATATTCCTCTATGTGTATTGATGTATAAACATCCTCTTTAACCAGTTTTTCATTTATAAGAATAGCATCCTCGTAGTTGTAACCTTCCCATGTCATAAATCCTATGAGAATGTTTCTACCAAGAGCTATTTCTCCATTATTTGTTGACGGTCCGTCAGCAATAATTTCACCTTTTTCTATCATCTCGCCTTTTCTTACAATAGGCCTTTGATTCAAACAAGTTCCTTGGTTTGAACGCATATATTTCAGCAACTTATAGGTATCTTTTTGCCCGCTGTTAGTCTTAATTACTATTTCGCTGGCAGATACTTTATCTATTACACCTGCATTTTTTGCAATAACACAAACTCCTGAATCCCTTGCCGCCTTGTACTCAATACCTGTACCTACAATAGGCGAATCTGCCTTGATCAACGGTACGGCCTGACGCTGCATGTTGGAACCCATCAGCGCACGGTTGGCGTCATCGTTCTCAAGGAACGGTATCATCGCTGTAGCAACGGATACCATCTGCTTTGGCGAAACATCCATGAAGTCAATTTTATTGCTCTCAACTTCCAATATTTCATGTCTATAACGAGCTACTACCTTATTTGAAACAAAAGTACCATCATCGTCGAGAGGTTCTGTTGCCTGAGCCACAACGAACGGGTCTTCTACGTCAGCTGTAAGGTATACTATTTCATTTGTTACTCTTCTGTTTTTCTTATCTACTTTTCTGTATGGTGCTTCTATAAATCCGTACTCATTAACTCTTGCATAGGTACTCAATGAACCTATCAAACCGATGTTCGGACCTTCAGGTGTCTCAATTGGGCACATACGGCCATAGTGAGAGTGGTGAACGTCACGGACTTCGAAGCCAGCTCTCTCTCTGCTCAAACCACCAGGTCCTAAGGCACTGAGCCTTCTCTTGTGTGTTAATTCAGCTAGAGGATTTGTCTGATCCATAAACTGTGACAGCTGGCTGCTTCCAAAGAATTCTTTTATAGCAGCTGCAACCGGTCTTATATTTATTAATGCCTGAGGAGTAACTATATCAATATCCTGTATAGTCATTCTCTCTCTTACAACTCTTTCCATTCTTGAGAGACCTATTCTGAACTGATTCTGAAGCAACTCTCCCACCGAACGGAGTCTTCTGTTACCCAAGTGGTCAATATCGTCTATAGATCCGATTCCGTAATCAAGATTAATAATATAATTTATCGATGAAATTATATCCTCAATTGTGATATGCTTTGGAATCAAGTCGTTGATTCTCTCTTTAAGAGTTTTCTTTATCTGCTCTTCGCCGCTTGTATTTTCAAGAATTTCCTTTAGCACGGCGTACTGTACTCTTTCGGTTATACCTATATCAGATACATCGAAATCGACAAAGGCACGTATATCAACAGTATTGTTTCCGATGACTTTTATAGATTTACCTTCAACTGACAGATATACTATGTTTACACCGGAGTTCTGAACTTCTACAGCCTTTTCTCTTTCAATTAATTCACCTTCGGTTACTAATATCTCACCTGTCTCGGCTGATACGATATTTTCTGCTGCAACCTGCCCGCTGATCAGATTTGATATTGCTAACTTTTTATTAAACTTAAACCTACCAAATTTAGCAAGATCATATCTCTTTGGATCAAAAAACAAACTGTTAAGCAAAGACCTTGCACTATCAACTGTAGGTGGTTCTCCAGGTCTTAATCTCTTGTATATTTCAAGTAAGCCTTCTTCGGAAGTTTTTGCATTATCCTTTTGTATTGTTGCAAGAAGTCTTTCATCTTCACCCAACAATTGCGTAATCTCAAAGTCAGTACCGTACCCTAATGCTCTGAGCAGTACAGTTAGAGGCAATTTTCTTGTCCTGTCTATTCTGACTGAAAGTATATCGTTTGAGTCTGTTTCGTATTCAAGCCATGCTCCCCTGTTAGGAATAACTGTGTTTGAGTACAGCTTTTTACCAACACGGTCAAACTTCATTGAATAGTAAATACCAGGTGACCTTACCAACTGGCTGACAATTACACGCTCTGCACCATTAATTATAAAGGTTCCTGTGTCTGTCATAAGAGGAAAATCACCCATAAAGATTTCCTGCTCTTTTACTTCTCCAGACTCCTTGTTAATTAATCTTACCTTCGCCTTGAGAGGGGCTGAGTATGTAGTGTCCCTTTCCTTACATTCTTCGACACTATACTTTGGCGTATCATCAAGCGAATAATCCACAAAATCCAATATCAAGTTTCCAGTATAATCTGTTATCGGGGAAATATCTCTGAAAACTTCACGAAGTCCTTCATCCAAAAACCATTGATATGAGTTCTTTTGAACCTCTATCAGATTTGGCATTTCCAGTACTTCTCGCATTTTGGAATAACTCATCCTGGTGTTTCTACCCAATTTTACGGGTTGTACCATATTTATATCACCTCATAAACTTATGACTTTATTAGGAATATTTTAAAATTTCACATAATTAGAATTATATTATGTAAAATCGTAAATCAAATTAACTGCAGTTACAACTAATAACTAAACTAAGATTTATTAGGGCATGGTTTAGTAATTTTTTCAGGTACTTCTGATTCCGTATATATTTCTAAAACCTACATATAATAAACCCATAGCAAACATTAAAATATTATTAACAATTATTGTCTTGTTTATTCGTATATGCTATAATTATGTACATCAAGTACGAATTCTTCGACTTGGAAATGATAATAGAATTTTAATGCAGTGTATAATTATATCATAGCATGTATAGCTTGTCAATCATAAAAACGCATTAAATAAGGCGTTTTTTTATTTTGTTTTTCTACATATTGCATATATTTAACTTAAACTAATTTAGTTTAACTTAGATTTAAAAAAAAGAGGCGCTCACTGAGTGCCTCTTTTTTATTCAGTTGAAATTACTTAATTTCAATAGTTGCTCCAACTTCCTTGAATTTAGCTTCGATTGAAGCTGCTTCGTCCTTTGAAACGTTCTCTTTGATAGTCTTAGGTGCGCCATCAACGAGATCCTTAGCTTCTTTCAAACCAAGACCAGTTGCTTCTCTAACAACTTTGATAACCTTGATTTTGTCTGCTCCAACGTCCTTCAATATAACGTTGAATTCAGTCTTTTCTTCTGCTGCTGGAGCTGCTCCACCTGCTGCAGGTGCTGCTGCAACTGCTACAGGAGCTGCTGCTGATACTCCGAATTCTTCTTCAAGAGCCTTTACGAGTTCTGATAATTCTAATACTGTCAAATTCTTTACATCTTCAATTAACTTTAAAACCTTTTCGCTAGCCATTGTATAATACCTCCAAATAATTTTTGTTTTTAATAATTTTTTAATATTTAAAGCTTCTTAATAAAATTAAGCATTTGCTTTTTGTTCAGCAATAGCATTCAATGCTACAACCAAACCTCTCATATTGCCGTTCAATACATTTACAAAACCGGATATAGGAGCATTGAAGCCACCCAAAACCTTTGCAATAAGTACCTCACGTGATGGTAATTCAGCAAGAGCCTTAACACCTTCAAGATCTATAACCTTACCTTCAACAACACCTACTTTAAGTTCGAGTTTATCAAATTTCTTTGCAAACTCTGAAAGAACCTTTGCAGGTGCTACAGCATCAGATGAACTGATAGCCATCGCTGTTGGTCCTGTTAAAAAGTCATCTAACTCAATTCCGCTTTCCTTCATTGCAAGGCTTGTTAATGTATTCTTAACTACCTTGTATTCAACTCCGGCTTTTCTAAGAGCGTTTCTGAGTTCTGTGTCCTGTTCAACAGTTAATCCTCTATAATCAGCAAGTACAATTGATTGTGCAGACTTTATCTTTTCAGTTAAATCTGTTACAACTTGTTTCTTCTGTTCAAGAATCTTGTTACTAGGCAAAACATCCACCTCCTTTTGTTTAATAGCAGTTTATTTATAAAAAATATAAATAAAAAACCCTTTGTTTGTGCATAGACATACAAAGGGTAATTAATTCGTTATTAATAAAACCTCGGTAGGATGATTTCCAATCAATTATGCTTGCGGTATAGAATCCGTTGAGCACCTACTGTCTATGGCACAATATTCAATTTCCTATAATATAATAATACTAAACAAGTTATTTGTAAAGTACCTTTTTTTACTAAGTATTATTCAACTCTCAATGGATTGATTTTTATACCAGGTCCCATTGTTGAAGTAACAACAACACTCTTTAAATACTGACCCTTTGCAGCAGCTGGCTTAGCCTTTATAATTGCTCCAAGAAGAGTACGGAAATTATCCATAAGCTTCTCATTACCAAATGATGCTTTTCCGATAGGGCAGTGAATTATATTTGTCTTGTCAAGTCTGTACTCAATCTTACCGGCTTTAATATCGGCAATAGCTCTTGCTACGTCCATTGATACAGTACCTGCTTTTGGGTTAGGCATAAGACCCTTAGGACCTAACACCTTACCTAATCTACCAACAACACCCATCATGTCAGGAGTTGCTACAACTACATCATATTCAAACCAGTTCTCGTTCTGAATTTTTGATACTAATTCTTCTGCACCAACA
Organism: Clostridium sp. BNL1100; assembly: GCF_000244875.1. Classification (NCBI taxonomy): domain Bacteria; kingdom Bacillati; phylum Bacillota; class Clostridia; order Eubacteriales; family Clostridiaceae; genus Clostridium; species Clostridium sp. BNL1100. Next base: position 372,698 of record NC_016791.1, on the reverse strand, counting down.
AAATCAGCTCCGGCTTGTTCTGCTTCCTTTGCCTTATCTCCTTTTGCAAATACCAACACTCTAACCTTTTTACCAGTTCCGTGAGGAAGTACTACCGCACCTCTAACCTGTTGGTCTGCATGTCTGGAGTCAACACCAAGCTTAACATGAACTTCGATTGTCTCATCAAACTTTGCCTTAGCAGTTTTCTGAGTAAGTTCAAGAGCCTCTGAAGGTTCATAAAGCTTTAATCTATCAATAAGTTTTGAGCTTTCTTGATACTTCTTTCCTCTAAACATTTGTCACACTCCTTAAGTGGTTAATTATTGTCGGAAACTTAAAGTTTCCTCCCACGAATTGTCAAAACTGCATTACGAGCAGTCTTTGCACTTTCGTACATCGCCTGAAAATTATTCAACTACTACGATACCCATACTGCGAGCTGTACCAGCAATCATTCTTGCTGCTGCATCAACACTTGCCGCATTTAAATCAGGCATTTTCTGCTCAGCTATTTTACGGACTTCATCCATTGTAATCTTCGCAACTTTATCCTTGTTTGGCTTACCAGAGCCGCTCTCAATTTTGCACGCCTTTTTCAGTAGAACAGCCGCCGGAGGAGTCTTTGTTATGAAGGAAAACGATCTATCAGCGTATACAGTTATTACAACAGGAATAATAAGTCCTGCATCTTTCGCTGTTCTCTCGTTAAATTCCTTACAAAAACCCATAATGTTAACGCCATGCTGTCCTAATGCTGGTCCAACCGGTGGAGCCGGAGTTGCCTTCCCCGCAGGAATTTGAAGTTTTACGTAACCTGCAATTTTCTTTGCCATTAATTCCACCTCCCAAATTTCTTACCAATTGCTTATTTTGATTTATTAAAATGATAAAACAGTTTAACTGCCTTATCTGCCTTATGGCCTAAATTTTCTGAATCTGTGTCAATTCAAGTTCAACAGGAGTCTCTCTGCCAAACATTGATACAGAAACTCTAACCTTCTTTTTCTCAAGATTAATCTCTTCGACAATCCCGATAAAGTTTTCAAGAGGTCCGGATGTAACTCTGACATTATCATTAACTTCGTAATCTACTTCCGGAGCAAATTCTTCAACTCCCATTGCCTTAACTTCGTCATCAGACAAAGGCACTGGTTTTGATCCAGGTCCTACAAAGCCGGTAACCCCTCTGGTATTTCTAACGATATACCAAGACTCGTCCGACATAATCATTTTGACAAGAACATACCCAGGAAATACTTTCTTTAAAGTAGCCTTTTTCTTGCCGTCCTTGATCTCAATCTGCTCTTCCATCGGAACAACAATGTCAACGATGTAATCCTGCATACTTCTGTTTTCAACTATCTTTTCAAGATTTGCTTTAACTTTGTTTTCATACCCTGAATAGGTGTGAACAACGTACCACTTAGTTTCTTCAGACATATCAAAAACAGGCCCATCCAACAAGAGCCCCATGTCCTCCCTCTAATTCTTGTGAACCAATTACTTCGTAAATACAACCTCAGCTAGCTTCGTAAATCCGAAATCAGAAACCCATATTATCGCGCCAACAATCAGGCAGAAAATAAGTACTGTCGCGGTATTGTTTATAAGCTGAGTTCTATTTGGCCAAATAACTTTCTTCAGCTCAGCCTTGATCTCTTTATACAACTTTACAATTCCTTGGCCACTCTTCTTTAACCGAGATACTTTTTTAACCTCGTTTTCAGCCATTTTAATCACTTCCCAATAATAATATTTAAATATAATTGGCAGTTATACCGTAATTGTTGACACAAAATACGTATAATTAAACATTGCTGCCCTTTTGCACAAAACTATTTTGTTTCCTTGTGAACAGTGTGCTTGTGACAGAATTTGCAATATTTTTTAAGTTCAAGTCTATCAGGGTCATTCTTCTTATTCTTCATGTTAGAATAATTTCTCTGTTTACAATCAGTACATGCGAGCGTAATCTTAACTCTCATCAATAACACCTCCAGCCGCTCAAATTGTATTTTCTCCATGTATGTTTTTTAATCATTTTTGACATAAAAAAAAAGACTTACACAGGAGCAATATTAAATTTAACATATATATATTAAAAAGTCAAGCAGTGTTTTTATATACAACCTGTTTTCCCCTTAGTATAGAACAACCATTAACTAAATGTTATAATTAACAATATAATTTTAACGAAAGAAGATTACAATGAACAAAACATTTAATGAGTTGGGCATCTCAGCCCCTATTTTAAAAGCTATTGACGACATGGGCTTTAAAACCCCCACTGAAGTCCAGAGCAAGGCAATTCCGCATATTCTTAATAATGAAGATTTGATTGTTATGTCCAAGACAGGCAGCGGGAAAACAGCGGTTTTCGGAGTTTCAATGCTACAGATGACTGATCCCGAGGTGGAAGGTCCCCTAGGACTTATTTTAACTCCGGCAAGAGAACTGGCAGTACAGGTGGACAGCGACATTAATAAAATGGCAAAATATCTCGAGCATAAAACTACTGCTGTGTACGGTCAACATAATATTAATGTAGAAACTCAGATTCTTAAAAAGGGTGTATCAATTGTTACGGGAACACCGGGACGTGTGTTTGATCATATAAGTCATGGTTCACTGGTCACAAAAAATATTCGTTTCCTGGTCCTCGATGAAGCAGACAGAATGCTTGACATGGGCTTTCTGGATCAGGTTGTAAGGATTATAAAGACTTTACCCAAAGAGAGGATAACCCTTCTGTTTTCTGCTACTATGCCTCCTGAAATACATAATATTTGCAGCAGATATATGCAAAATCCGACTACTATAGAGATCGAATCACTGACTAAAACTGTGGATACTATTCACCAGGTGTATTACAGAGTTAATTATAATGAAAAGAATACTCAGTTGAACCGCCTGCTTATAGTCGAAAAGCCGGAAAGCTGCATGATTTTCTGTAATACCAAAGCGGCTGTTGACAGAGTTCAGAGCTTCCTCACCAAAAAGGGCTATTCTTCTCAGGCACTTCACGGTGATATCCCGCAGAGTAAGCGCCTGAATACCATACAGCAATTCAAACAGGGAAAGTTCCATCTGCTGGTGGCAACAGATGTTGCTGCAAGGGGTATCCATATTGAAGGTCTTTCTCTGGTAATAAACTACGACGTCCCCAATGACAAGGATAACTACGTCCATAGAATTGGTCGAACGGGCAGAGCGGGACATGACGGTCGAGCTTTTTCACTTGTTACGGGTGATGACATTATTAGTTTATATGAGATTGAAGAACATATTGGGGCTTTGATACCGGAGGAGGAGTTGCCGGACGATGGTACCTTTAATAAGGCATTAGGGGAGGCAGACCAATGGATAAAAACCAATTCTTTAAAGGAGAAAGCTCCTCGTTCAACTTCCTCAGACTTAACTAGTATTAAAAAGAAAAACGTACACACCAAAGATTCTCAAAAAACATCTCATACAAAGCCGGATTATTCCAAACGCCCGGCTGCTCAGGGAAAACCTACCGGAAAATCACTTTCCTCTGAGCCAAGGTCTGAAAGGATTAATAAGGTTAACGTAATACATTCTGACAAGAGGCAGACTAGGACGCCGGTTGCTCCCGTTAAGAGTTCAAAACCGCCTATTCGTTCTGTATCAAGGCATGTTTCGCCAAACTCACCGGGGTTAAACTCAACTGATATGAGGCACTCTGCAACTGCTTCGTCAAATAGTAAAGTTGGAACTGTCGGTTTTATCAACGCTGAAAGTTCTGCCAGCAATACCAATATAAATAAGCAGCCTTTGATCAAAAGGATTTTTAATAGAATTTTTGGTAGATAAGCTGTTAAATCTATAAATGAAAGGGTGGCTTATATGCCACCCTTTTTATTATTTGTCACTTAAAGTTAACAGTCGACCACTTCATTTAACCCGGCTCCCGGCGGAACTATCGGAAATACTTTGTCATCCTTGTCAATTTCAAAATTCAGCAGTACCGGACGGCAGGTTTCAGATAAAGCCGTACTAATAGCTGCATCTACCTGAGCCGGGTGGTTTACGTTTATACCTTTTGCCCCAAAGGCTTCCGCCAATGCTGCAAAATCTGTTCCTCTGTCGATTGATGTCTGACTGAATCTTCCCCCGAAAAATAGTTCCTGCCACTGGCGGACCATTCCGAGTGCCTTATTGTTAAAAAGTGCGATTATTATCGGAAGTTTATACTCAACTGCTGTAGCAAGTTCACTGCAATTCATTCTAAAGCTTCCATCCCCAGCAATATTTATAACCTTTTTATCAGGTCTGGCAAGCTGTGCTCCAATACATGCACCAAGCCCATATCCCATTGTTCCGAGGCCACCTGAGGATATAAACTGCCTGAACCGATTATACTTGAAATACTGAGCCGCCCACATCTGGTGTTGTCCTACCTCTGTAGTTATTATTGCATCACCTTTAGTAAGCTCGCATATTCTTTCTATAATATATTGTGGCTTTATTACCGTGTCTGAAATATCATATTTTAAAGGATAAATTTCCTTCCATTCCAATACTTTTTTTATCCAATCCGTATCTTTTTTATAAACTATACCTTTTAGTAACGTTTTTAGTATTTTCTTTATGTCACCAACGAGAGGGTAATCTGCTCTCACATTTTTACTGACTTCAGCAGGATCAACATCTATATGCATTATCTTTGCCTCAGGTGCAAATGTGTTTATATTGCTTACAATTCTGTCGCTGAAACGAGACCCGGCAACTATAAGTAAATCACAGCTATGTACGGCATAGTTAGAGGCTTTTGTACCGTGCATGCCCACCATACCAGTGTATAGGGGATGTGTCCCGGGGAATGTCCCCATTCCCATAAGCGATGTACATACGGGAATTGATGCTGTTTCAGCCAGCTCTAATATTTCACTTTCTGACCCGGCTATACCGACTCCTGCTCCAGAGAGTAATAAAGGCCTTTTTGCTTCATTTATAGCTTGCATCGCCCGGTCCAAATCGTCTGTGGCTATTTCAGTCACCTTTGTTGATTGATAATCGTCTTTATCAGGCTTTTGGGGCGTATACTCCACTTGTGCTGCCGTAACGTCCTTGCACACATCCACCAATACAGGCCCCGGCCTGCCTTCTTTTGCAATAGCAAAGGCCTTTCTAATTGTCTGTGCAAGCTGTGCAACATCCTTTACTATAAAGTTGTGCTTGGTTACGGGCATTGTTATTCCGGTAATATCTACTTCCTGAAAGGAGTCCTTCCCTAGAAGTGCAGTCGGCACCTGCCCTGTTATTGCAACCATTGGAACGGAATCCATGTATGCTGTTGCAATACCTGTTACAAGGTTTGTCGCACCAGGCCCTGATGTTGCTATACATACGCCGACTTTTCCTGTTGCTCTGGCATAACCGTCCGCCGCATGCGATGCACCTTGCTCATGAGAGGTAAGTATGTGCTGTATTTCATTTCGCGCCCTGTACAAGGCATCATAAATTATTATTGCCTGACCTCCCGGATATCCAAAAACCGTATCAACACCCTGCTCTTTTAAACATTCTATAATAACGTCAGCACCTGACAGTTTCATACGCACATCACTCTCCCCTTTTATTCCATCATTGATTCTAAAAATTGTTATTTGAGTACTGCCCCCGTACTTGCAGATGTAACCAGTCTGGCATATCTGCCAAGATATCCAGTGGTTATCTTAGGCTGAGGAGCCTTCCATGACTCTTTACGTTTTACCATATCTTCATCAGAGACTTGAATATTTATACGACCTGAAGGTATATCAATGTCAACTATATCACCTTCCTGAACAAGTGCTATCGGGCCGCCTTCCATTGCCTCCGGTGATACATGGCCGATTGAAGCTCCTCTGGAAGCACCGGAGAATCTACCGTCTGTGATGAGTGCAACATCACTGTCCAAACCCATTCCCGCAATAGCGGATGTAGGGCCCAGCATTTCTCTCATACCGGGGCCACCCTTTGGGCCTTCATAGCGGATGATTACAACATCTCCTTTATTTATTTCTCCGTTATATATAGCCGTTATTGCGTCGTCCTCGCTGTCGAATACTCTTGCAGGCCCTGTATGAACAAGCATTGAATCAGCTACAGCTGATTTTTTAACAACTGCTCCGTCAGGTGCAATATTACCTCTTAGTACGGCTATTCCTCCGGTAGTACTGTGTGGAGCATCTATACTTTTTACTACCTCATGATCCTTTACTTTTGCATTCTGAATATTTTCTCTTACTGTTTTACCTGTGGCAGTTATCAAATCCAGGTGGAGTAGATCTTTTTTAGCCAGCTCACTCATGACAGCCTGAACACCGCCTGCATTGTATAAATCCTGTATATGATATTTCCCTGCAGGAGCCAACTTGCACAGATTTGGAGTCCTAGAGCTGATTTCGTTGATAATATCCAGATTAATCTCTATTCCTATTTCATTTGCAATAGCTGGAAGATGAAGCACTGAGTTCGTTGAACAGCCAAGGGCCATATCCACTGTTAATGCATTTTCAAAAGCTTCATTTGTGAGTATGTCTGATGGCTTAATGTCTTTTTCTACAAGTTCCATGATTCTCATTCCTGCGTACTTTGCCAGTCTTATACGTTCTGCATATACAGCAGGTATTGTTCCGTTTCCGGTAAGCCCCATTCCCAGCACTTCTGTAAGGCAGTTCATGGAATTTGCCGTAAACATTCCCGAGCATGAACCGCAGCCCGGACACGCATGGTTTTCAATATCATCCACTTCTTCCTTTGTCATTGTCCCTGCTTTATATGAACCAACAGCTTCAAACATACTGTTTAGATCAAGCTGCTTTCCGTCCTTGTTAAGGGAAAGCATCGGCCCGCCGCTGATAACTATGGATGGAATATTTATTCTTGCAGCAGCCATTAACATTCCCGGTACAATCTTATCACAATTGGGGATGAAAACCATTCCGTCAAAGCTGTGTGCCTTTCCCATTGCTTCACATGAGTCAGCGATCAGTTCTCTGGTTGCAAGTGAGTATTTCATTCCCGTATGTCCCATTGCTATCCCATCGCAAACGCCTATTGCACCAAATTCTATCGGTGTTCCGCCGGCCATTCTGATTCCGGCTTTTACTGCTTCCGTTATTTTATCCAGATGTATGTGTCCCGGTATTATTTCACTTTTTGAGTTTGCAACTCCTATTAGAGGCCTTTCCAGTTCTTCGTCGGTATAACCCATAGCCTTGAATAGTGATCTATGGGGTGCTTTTTCTATGCCTTTTTTTACTACATCGCTTCTCATATCAAATCCTCCTCTTCTCTGCAGCAATCCTATATTTTTAATAAATCCCCGAATATTATAACTTAATATGCATAAATATACAAAAAACAGCCGGAAAAATTCCAAGACTGCGTATTAGCTATATTATAAAAATACAATATAAATTGTAAGAAACTGTTTTTTTAAGGTAACATCATTCTACTATTTAGATGGAAGTGTGTCTATAAGATGGCGTGAATTAGATAAAAAACATTAACTAGAATAGTGTATTAAATAAAAAACATTAATTCTGATCAATATCATCCGGTGATATCCAGCTAACAATGAAATTATTTTCATAAAAATGGCCGGCAAATAAAGATCTTTCTATTTCATCTATAGATGAACTGAATTTTGGAAATGCACTGAACAGTACAAGAACTGCACAAATTACATAAACCGCAAGTATTCCCTCTACGGCACCCAGCACTATTCCGCCTGTTTTATCAAGCTGACGGAATACAGGTACTCTGGCGATAGTTTTTATTATAATCTTTGCAAATATGAGTCCAAATCTTATAAGAGCGTATATTATTATTAGACTTAATATATTCATTACAAGTGAAGCAATTTCAGAGCCAACAGCATTTATTATACCTGAAAAGTCAAGTATATTACTATTTTGTATGTGCTCAAGTATGGAATCTTTTAAAAACCCCGGCAGTTTCAAACCTTCAACCACTGACTGCGCCGCAGTCTCCTTGGCGTTGGATATGGTTTGTCCCTGCTGCTTCATCAACCCTCTTATTACTGACATTTTTACACTGTCAAATAAGACTGTCTTCTGAAGTATCCCTGAAAGAACAGGATAAAATTTAACTGCAAAAATAATAGACAAAATGTATGACAATAGTCTGAATACTGAATAAAGAAAACCATTTTTCAATCCAATAAAAGTAAATACGGCTATAATAATTAAGACTGTGAAATCTGCCCAGTTCATACTGTTTCCTTCCTTAGTATATTAAGTCGTACTGTCATCTATCTTTACGGTTTCTATTGAACCTCCGGAAACTATAATGACCTCATTATCCCCCACAAGGTAAGCATCCTTCAATTCATTTCTTGCAGAGTACTGTCCCAGTTTTTTACCTTTTATACTGTACAGGTAGACACTTCTCTGAGTACGAAGTAATAGCCTGTCCCCATGGATATCCATTCCGATTATATTCTCAGGTTGCTCGAAGCTGTATAAAGTATTCCCCTTTTTATCCAAAACAACAATCTGTTGTCCCGCAGTTCCCCCTTCGCTTGCAAATTTGCCCGCAACAACTATGTATTTTTCAACCTTGGGCACAACACAGAAAATGGATTCAGCATTTTTTCTCCAAACTTCCTTCCCCTGCTTGTCCAAATAAAGAATTAGATTTTGTCCAACAGCTACAACATTGTCACCTTGCTCAAACATCAAGGGAATAATTGTATCTGCAATGTTTACTGATGCAAAAGGCTTTTCGTCATATATGTTGTTGAATTCCAGCTTAGTTCCGGTTTTAACGCTATCAGTAGTTAATTTGTTTATAAATACGTCATCACCGTCATGAATAGTTTTTGCATTTACTACAATATCCTCCGCACTTAGTTTTGTATACTTCTCCAAACCGTTAATGTCTATAACCTGAACCGCAGATTTAAATTCCTTTGACTGTGTAACAACCGTACAATAACCATCATCACTGACATCTAAGTTAATTATCTGATTATCAAGCTTTTTTGACCAAAGCTGCTTTTTTCCCTTGTAAAAGAAAATGTCCCTACCTGATATATCAGCTACTACCATATACTTTTCTGAAATACGCAGTACCGGCCTTGCCAATGTCAATGCATTTTCCTGAAGAAGTTTTCCTTTCCGATCATACCACTTTATACTGTCTTGAGATAGTATTACTGTATAATTGGCATACAATTTACAATCAACACTTCCATCCTGAGAGAATGTAATCTCAGTTGACGATGTATTTTTGCTATTTGATTTATCTTTCAGGAAGGCTACTGCATCTTTTACGCTCATTGTAGAAAAGTCGTAGCCTGAATTTTTTAAATAAACAATAAATGCAGTTGTTGAAATTGCAGCTAAAAGTAATAGAAATGATATTACACTGACAATACCCGATTTTTTAAATTTTACGACGTTGGACTCAGGGTTTGGATTAGTGTTCAAATATATTTCACCTCGTACTTCATCTTTAGTTATAAGCTTATAAACTAAATTTTAGCACATCAATAAGATTTTATCCAGTTTCCCTTGTTCAAAAAGAAAATTAGCCTCTCGAATATCCTTTTGTAATTATCCCCCTTAAATATTGGAATATTATTACAAATATTAGAAACAATCCTAAATAGCCGAAGACAGGGTACAATGTGGAAATAAGATTTGAAAATCCAAGAGAAGTCAAAGGTATTGTTATAACACATAGTATTACCGCTACCAGTTTGTAATTAAGCTTCATTTTTTTGCTTATTCTGTCTGCAAGACAATATCCCGATGTGACTGTTGATATAAACATTGCCAATATCAAAACTCCGCTATATATTTGCGATAATAGCCTACTATTATTTTGTATTATTCCTAATACCGGTATTTCCGAAGTAATTGAGTGAGGATAGAAAAAGTAAAGGGCGGAATTAAGAATTAATGCAGTAATTCCTAACATTCCGCCCCCTAGCACGCCTCCCCATGCACTTACTTTTTTTGACTTCAAGTATGGTAGCATGCCTGTCAGGAGTACCGTTGACAGTATTGTGTTGTAGCTGACATATAGTATAGCTGAAAATACCCAGTTGTTTGTTATAACACTGAATTTATTAGATATATTGAATACGGATGTATCCTTTGATACAAGTATATAGCAACCTACAAACACTATTCCTGCAATAAGCACCGGAGATATAAATGAGCTTAGAACCACAATTCCCTTTATATTGGTCAAAATCGCAATCAGACACCCTGCAATCCCTATAATTACACAGACTCTGTAATCAAGACCTGTAATATCCATTAGTATGTTACCCAGTCCAGCGGTCATCACACTCATAATACAGGCCATAAATAACATTACGATGAACTCCATTATCCTTCCTAAAAAATAGCCCATCATAGGAAATAGAAATTCATCGTAGCTTCTTATTCTTTCAGTATAAACTTTGCTCAGTACTATATATCCTATTATTGAAAAGAGTCCTCCCGCAAGAATTATTCCAAGAAAGCCTCCTTTATAATAAATTGAAAAGAACTGTATTATTTCCTGACCTGATGCAAATCCTGCACCTATTATTGTTGCCATATACAAAAATGCAACTTTGAGTATATTAGAAAATTCTCCTTTTATCAAAAAAAGCAACCCCCAACATAGATTTTTTATATAATTCTATGTGGGAGTTGCCTGGCAAATTACATTTTATTTTGCTTTATCTATTGCTTCTTTAAGATTTTTTAAAGTTTCTCTTACCCCTTCTGATTCATTAAACTTGTTTTTAAGAACCAATCTGTTTGTATAGACGCCATCCTTTACTGCATAGTAATAGTTATTATCCTTAGAGATAAAGTCAACGGTTACTACTTTATTATCCGGTTTCATATAGTATTTAATAGTAATCTCAGGCGTTCCTTGCGGTTTAAGATCAGCTTGGTACTTGTTAAAGGTTATGCCTATCATTGCCTGATAAAAGGCTTTGAAAAGTGATTTGTCATTGCTGTCCTTCATATTTGCATCTTTACCATCAACCTTGAACTTGTCCTCTTCCTTCTTGCCTTCAACAGTTTTTATTTCAGAAACTGTTGTTTTACCGTCAATACTTAATTCTACCTTGTTAACCTCGTTTATGTTTGGTATATAAACAAACGGGCTTATAACATCCTTTAAACCAACATCAAGGAATGTTAACTTTGAAACATCTACAGTGAATACAATATTTGCATCAGGATACTTTGCATATAGAATATTTCCTTCGGAAGATGAACCACTTGCTTCCGCTCCTGCCCCAGCCTTATCACCCAACAACACTGTCTTAGTAGCATTTTTATTACCATAAGTAACTTCATATTCAGGTTTGTCAAGACCATACTTAGCAAGATCTGATGGTTTTTCTTCAACAATATCTTTAATTTCCAACTGTACAACTGTCTGTACCAGCTGACTGATCTTTGTTGTATCTGCTTCTTCCTTTATAGGAGCTACTATTTTCATATCGGACTCAGACTCAATATCTATAGAATACTGCATCTTTGCGTCTTTTTTATATTCGAACTTCTTTATTGTAGTTGCTTCTACGGGAAGTATTTGTTTTGATGCAAAATGTCCTCTGCTTACTTTTATCATATCTTCATAATATCCGCCTACGGTATATATCTTTGGTTGACCTTTTACTTTAACGTAAACGTCTTCTCCTGTAGGTGATTTATTTCCAACTTCAAGTTCCTTTGAACTTCCGTCAGATAACACCACTTTAACCACAGACGGTTTATCAAGCCCAAAATCTGATAAACGATCAGAATTTTCAGCAACAACCTTGTTTGCCTCCACATCAGCCAGACTGCTTACAGTATTGTCAACTGTGTTTTTATCTAATGCCAGTTCAAATACGGGGTCCATTACCCAAGTATCGCCTTTCCTTTTTATAGAAAACTCACCTTGGGGATTTGAATACTCAATTGAACTAATTTTTTGCGAATCCATTTCCATTACCTTTATAGATTTGGCAGTCTCGGTAGTTTGACTGGCTGGATCGGTAGTTCCGGATTTTTTGTTATTAATGAAAAAATACGCTCCTACCAGAAGTCCCAGAACTACAACCAATATAATTGCATTTCTATATAACTTCATATTTTACAAGTGCCTCCTTCTGGACCAAACAAACAAACCGCAACCAAGGATCAGCAGAGGAATTACACCAATTAGAACAATAGAAAGAACCTTAGTCTGGCTTTCTGTTACGGGTAGTGCCTTGGCGGTAACTATTTTGCCGGAAATAGTCTGCTCGTCGGTTTTATCTTGCATCCAGTTAACTACTGTAGTAAGGAAATAGTTTGTTCCGTACTGGAAGTAAGTTCCGTACTGACTTGCTAAAGCTTTATCACTAAGGAATTTACTATTACCGAACACCAATACCTTGCTGCCTCCGCTTATCTCTGCAGCTACAGCTAAGTTAAACGGTCCCTTGTTTATTTTTCCGCCCACTATGTCCGTAGATTCAGCCTTATTTGTCGTTGTGATAAGTTGAGTATTTGTCAACCAGTCTTTTTGATTCTTCAAAATACTGATACTTCTTGAATCAGGCATAAATACAGGGTAATTTGCACCTGAGAATGCCTTATTTATATCATTCTCTTCTAAGCTGCCGATAAGCGCATAATCATCATTCGGCAAGTGCTTGTCTGAATCATTTTCCTTAACCTTATCATAATTGATTCCTATGTTAAAGTAATTTAGTGAATCTTCAAAGTTAGTTAACTTATCGCTGGATTCTAAAGAGTCAAACAGGAATATAACATTACCGCCCTTTTTAACAAATGCATCAAGCTTTATTTTTTCCTCATCAGTCAAATCCTTTTGAGGAGATACAAATATCAACAGATGGCAATCATCGGGAACATTTTTCTCTGTGAGCAATGAAAGACTCTTAACTTCAAGGTTATTACTTTGTAATATCTTTGAAACCTGAGTAAGATCTTCCTTCAACGAAAGTTCATTATGCCCTTCAACAAAATATGCAACAGGAGTTACATCGGAAGCAACAAACTTGATAGCTCCTGTTATCAGAGGCTCTGCACTATACGTTCTTCCGTACTGTTGATCGGCCTGCCCGTAAAGATCCTGTGCCTCCAATCTTCTTACCTTATTGCCTGATTTTACAACGAAATCGCCCTTGGTAAGTCCCAGTGTCTTTTGGGGGTCAAGGGATGTTATTGTTCCCGGATCTTTATCAGGGTCAACGTATTTAACCTTTACTCCCAAATCTTTATATTCATTAACAAGATTTGTAATTTCTCTGTATTCCGAACCACCTGGAATAGTAGCATTATCAAACAAACCGTATATTGTAACATCTTTTTTGATTTTCTTTACAATGTCCTTACTTTGATCACTTAAGCTGTATAATTTTTCAGCAGTCAAATCCATTCTAAAATTACCCATTCCAACAAGCAGGTTTACAACAATTGCTATTGCAACAACAATAACAATTAGAACTATGGAATTTGTCCCATATTTAAGAGACCTTTTATTCATAAATTTCAATTTCCCCACTTTTATCACCCCTTACTCCAACGTCTTTTTTCTATTATCCTGATTGTAATAAATACAAATATAGCCGAAAAACTCAGGTAGTACACAATTGGTGCAAGAGAAAGAATTCCGGCATAGAAATCTTCTGTTCTTGAAAACAGAGAGAACCAGTTTAATACATTAGCTGTTAATCCACCAAGTGCCGGAGCTATTCCCTGAAGCAGCCACATAAGTACCAAGCCAACTACACTTACTATTGCAGCTATTATCTGGCTTTCGGTTAATGATGAAGCAAATAAACCAAATGCAAGGAATGAAGCACCTAAAAGTATAAATCCTATATATCCGCCGATAATTTCAGACATTGCAGGTTCTCCAAGAACTGCAAGAATTATGGGGTATATAAACGTAATAGCTGTCATTATCAAAAAAACACTAAAAGCAGCAAGATATTTACCAACTACAATATTTGTCAAGCTGGTAGGCGATGTAATCAGCATTACTTCCGTACCGCTCTTTCTTTCGTCTGCCAATATCTTCATTGTGAGTATGGGAATTATAATTATCAGTATTATAGACATATAGTTTAGGTTAAAACTAAAGTCTGCTGTCTGTGATACAAGGTTTATATAAAATAATATTGAAGAAACCAAAACAAACATGCCCATCATTACGTAAGCCGTAGCCGAAGTAAAATATGATTTGAATTCTTTTTTAAATATAGAAAACATAATTATATAACCTCCTTTTCCTGTGTGGTAATCTGCAGGAATATGTCTTCAAGAGTAAGATCAAGTGATTTCAACTCTATGATAGGATATCCTGCCTTAGCCATAGCAAAGAAAAGAGGACGCCTTACGTCAACTTCCTTGTCGGATTCGATGATATATTCAATAACATCCTTATCCTTTTCTATATGGGGTTCTACATATTTGATTCCGTAAATTCCCTGAATAAATCCAATGATTGAACTCTTAGGCCCAGCGATTGTAGCAGAAAGCTTGCTGACAGTACCCATTCCCCTTGAAAGGTTTTCAGGGGTATCTACCGCTGCTATTTTACCCTTGTTGATGATAACAACTCTTTCACAAACGGCACTAACTTCAGGCAAAATATGTGAACTCAGTATTATGGTATGCTGCTTTCCAAGAGCCTTTATCAGCTTTCTGATTTCTATTATCTGTTTTGGGTCAAGACCAACTGTAGGTTCGTCAAGAATAAGCACTTCAGGACTGCCCATAAGTGCCTGAGCCAAGCCAACTCTTTGCTTGTATCCTTTTGAAAGATTTTTTATCAATCTGCCTCTAACGTCTGTTAGCTTAACCAATTCCATAATATCAGCCATCTGGCTCTTCTTCTGTCTTTTACTTACATTCTTTAAATCTGCAGCAAAGCTCAGATATTCCGATACTGTCATATCCATATACAATGGTGGCAGTTCAGGCAAATAGCCTATTCTTCTTTTTACTTCCGCAGGACTTTCCATAATATCAAAACCGTTAACTTTCACTGTTCCTTCTGTTGAAGGTATAAACCCGGTAATGATATTCATGGTAGTTGATTTTCCGGCACCGTTAGGCCCTAGGAAACCAAGTACCTCACCTTTCTCAACTGTAAAACTTATATCGTCTACAGCCTTTATCTGACCATAACTTTTGGTCAAATTCTGAATTTCAATCATTTTTTTCCCCCCTAAATTGTTTCCGTGCATTATAACACTTTTTTAGGCATGTTTTTTATATGATACACATGTTATATTATCCACAATTTTTTTTAATAAACTATGAACTAAATGTAACATTTAGTATCTGCTAAATTATATAGTTTTTTTCAGTTCATTTCAAGCTATTATATATTAGAAAGGGTTGGAACTCCTTTTATTCACGGTTTTTTTACAAAATATGTTATGGCAAATACATCAGTATATGCAAAAAAGGATATATTAAATTGGGCAGCACCCATTTAATATATCCTTCGTTATTATTTAACCTATGGTCAGCAATATCTATTTTTTCTGTTTATCCCGATAAGACTTGACAAAACTGGCCCCATAAGTGAAAATCCTGCAATAAGCATCCATTCGTTTAATCCAAGCGGAACTGTTTCAAATATACCTTGAAGGGAAGGTATATATACAACGGCAAGTATCATGCCAAGTGAGCATAAAATAGCCAGTACCAAAGGCATATTGTTAAAAAGATCTATCTCAAAAATATTTTTCGTTTCAGATTTACATTCAAATACATGAACCAGCTGGGTAAGTACCAGAGTCATAAATGCCGCCGTACGGGCAAGCTCTACGTTATTTTTAAAATACATGACAGATACGAATATACCTAAAGTGCTTAGTCCTATAAATATTCCCCTAGCGATTATCAATTTCAGCAAACCATGTGAGAATATATTATCATGTGCGCCTCTTGGCCGGCGAAACATTATATCGTTTTCAGGCGGATCCAGGCCAAGAGCAATGGCGGGCAACCCGTCAGTAACAAGATTTACCCACAAAATCTGTATGGGCATGAGCGGTATCGGCAACCACAGCAACATTCCCAGGAACATGGTCAATACTTCTCCAAGGTTGCATGCAAGCATATATCTTATAAATTTTCTTATATTATTATAAATTACACGGCCTTCTTCTACTGCTGCAACTATTGTTGCAAAGTTGTCATCCAGCAGTATCATTGAGGAGGCTTCCTTGGTTACATCCGTTCCGGTTATACCCATAGATACACCTATATCAGCCTCTTTTACCGCAGGTGCATCGTTAACACCGTCTCCAGTCATAGCAACTATGTGACCTGTCTTTTTTAAGGCCCTTACAATCATTAGTTTATGTTTTGGAGATACTCTTGCATAAACAGATACGGAATCTACCAATTTTTCAAGCTGCCCTTCGGTCATCCCGTCAAGTTCCTGACCAGTCAGAACCTGGTCACCCAATGAATATATATTTAGTTCCTTTGCTATGGCAGTTGCTGTAAGCTTGTGGTCTCCTGTTATCATAACAGGTTTAATTCCTGCCAGTCTGCACTTGCGGACTGCTTCAACGGCTTCCTTTCTAGGGGGATCAATCATTCCCATTAAGCCGACAAAAATAAGTTCATTTTCAATATTTGTTTTACCCGGATTATATTTACCGGTCTCAAGTTTTCTGTATGCCACCCCTATAACTCTCAGAGCATCATTTGCCATTGTATCATTAAGTTTTATTATTGACCTTCTGGTCAATTCATCCATTTTAATAACACCCCGTGAAGATAGTATTCTGCTGCATTTATCAATAATCACGTCAGGTGCTCCCTTTGTAAATACAAGCAGCTCTCCGATGTTATTCTTGCATATGATGGACATACATTTTCTTTCGGAGTCAAAAGGTATCTCATCAATACGTTTATATGACCTGTTCAGGTAGCTTTCATTTATTCCAGCCTTTGCAGCAGCTATGGTAAGGGCTATTTCAGTAGGATCACCTGAAATTTTGAAGCTTTCCTGCTTTGAAAAAATTGATTTTATTTTTCCCACCGTCGTATGCTCCGGAACAGGATGTGAAATTACCGAGTTATTACATAATGCGCCTATCTCAAGGGCCAGCCTCATTCCGTCAACCCTGGCAGGGTCAGTAGGCTTGTTATCAATAAGAAAATTACCTTCCAGATTATAGCCATTTCCTGTTATGTCAAGCTGATAACCCGATGCGTACATTTTCCTCACTGTCATTTTGTTTTCGGTAAGGGTTCCTGTTTTATCGGAACAGATAACACTGGCACAACCAAGGGTTTCCACCGCAGGCAGCTTGCGTATCAACGCATTTCTTTTCAGCATTCTCTGAACACCCAGGGCCAGAGATATTGTTACTATTGCGGGTAATCCTTCGGGAACTGCTGCAACTGCCAGACTTATACCTGACAATAACATGTTGAAAAGCTTTTCGCCCCTCATTATTCCAGTGACGGACACTATTGCACAAATAATCAGACATCCTACTGCTATAAATCTACCCAAATGCCCTAAGCGCTTTTGAAGAGGAGTTTCGTCATCCTCTATATTCTGAATCATATCGGCTATGCTGCCCATTTCGGTTTTCATACCTGTGGCATAGACTACTGCTTTAGCCCTTCCACCGGTTACAACTGTCCCCATATATACAGAAGTTTTCTTATCAAAGGGGTCCATTAAGGCATTTTTGTTCTTTAACTGGTGTTTTTCTACAGGTAGTGATTCACCAGTCAAAAGAGATTCGTCAATGGTAAGGCTGTTACATTCCAGTATGGCCGCATCAGCTGCCACCCTGTCCCCCGCTTCAAGCACAAGAACATCTCCCGGAACTATATCCTCTGCAGGTATACTTGCGTGCTGCTCATTTCTGATGACCTTTGCATAGGGTGCCGCAAGAGATTTTAACGCCTCCATGGTTCTCTCGGTCCTGTACTCCTGCACAAATCCCATTATGGCATTTACTACAATTATTGCTATTATTGTGATTGCTTCTGTCATCTCACCCATAAAGCCCGAAATAACAGTTGAAATCATAAGGATTATAACCATTAAATCAGTAAACTGCTCAAATAGAATTTTAATCGGGGAAATTTTTTTTCTTTCCGACAACAAATTGGGTCCGTGTTTTTCAAGCTTGTGTCTGGCCTCCTTATCAGTAAGGCCCTTTGTTAAAAGGTTGTCGGGGTTTGTAAAATTAAGCATGGATTCAGTTACACTCATCTTGTCACCTTTGAAAATCACCTTTCTTGTATTCTACGAATATGTCTATTCAATGGATTACAAAAATAGTACAAGATTTTACTTGTTGTCCATACTGATATTATGTTTATTTATATAGTATATTCTAGACCTCCTCGTAAACCCGCCTTACTGACTCGTTACAAAGGATAGCTTCTATAATCTCTGCAACCGAAACCTGCATACTGGGGTCTAATGTAAACCTGAGAATCATTTCCCCATCTCTTTCGCTACTTATGAAATCCGTCTTTTTTAGCTGTCCCCCCATTTCTCGAATTATCGTTGACAGCTCGTTTACTTCCCCTTTTTTAATTTGGGTGTGTACATACAATCGTGTACTCTTTTTTACAGTCATTCTGTTTTGTGTCTTTTTTGCCACACCAAGTGTAAGAAAAATAAATGCAGTTGCAATGAAAGCCCCGCCGTAGAAACCTATTCCTACAGCAATTCCTACACAGGACACGGCCCAAAGGCTTGCTGCTGTAGTCAGACCCTTTACACTTATTCCTTCTTTTATTATCGTTCCTGCTCCGAGAAAACCGATTCCACTTATGACTTGAGCTCCCAGTCGTGCCGGATCGGTATTTACATGGGAAGAAAAGTGATAGTATATATATTCGGAGGTTATCATTACAAGAGCCGAACCGACACAAACCAATATATGCGTTCTAAACCCCGCGGGCCTATGTACATGCTCTCGTTCAAAGCCTATAATACCCCCAAGCAGACAGGCTAATGCCAGCCTGATAACCATTGACAAATAAAATTCAGAGTTACTGTTAAACCAGTTTATTATCCACATAAATTACCGCCATTTCTTTAATAAAGATTTTAATATTTAATTAAATTATATCAGTACTAAATAAAATTAGAATAATTAATTCTTTAAAATATAAAAAGCTATGCAGCAAACAACACTACATAGCTTTTTAGCACAGGAGGATTTAATTAAACATTTTGTTTATTACTCCGGACAATTTTACTTTAGAACCTTCAAGAAACTCAACCAGCTTAAATTTAATTTTTACAGGTATTTCCTCATCTGACGTGGTAATGAGCTTGTACTCCTCGGCTGATAATGAAGTTTTAAGATCCTTCTTAACTGAATCGGGAATAGTTCCGTGTGTTGCATCAATAAAGCAAAGAGGCGGGAAAAGTACACACCACCAGTTTGCTCCGGTTCCTTCTCCAATAACTACTCTTAATGCTTGATACTCTCCCGCCGGAAGAGCTATATCCCCATAAGTCTTTGTTGGAAATGAATAGTTCCCTAACGAAGCCTTGACTGAATAATTGCTTTTATTTTTTTTAATTACGTCTTTTGATATATTTTCAATATTTAATAAATTTTCATTTATTATTTTTTTTGTCTGTCCAATATTTTGTGAAGCTGAAAGTTTATCCTTCATATATTCTATAATTGCATCTCGTACCTTTAGTTTTAGTGCCTGGTCTGATGCAGAATCACTATTGGCTATTACGTGAAGTCTTACAAGATTCTCTGACAGTCCTGCATTTACATCCTCAGCATATGTGTAAGATAACATCCACAAAGAAAGTACTATCAAAATCGCTACTGTAATGCATACCTTTAAAATATTAGTTGTTTTTAGTGATAAACCCTTATTCATATGATTCCCCTCCATATCCCCAATGTGCCTTTTTTTGTCTAGCACTAACAGAAATTTTAAAATTGCTAAAATTATGTCCGCTGTTCATAATAATAGTAAAAAAGTATCTATGAATAATTGTTGTCAATTATAAGGTTAATTATACAAGAAATGAAAATAATGCTTTCATAAAAATAAAAAAGGCTACTGCCCGTGAATATTTAATTCCACGTGCAGCAACCCGTCTTTATCTGTATTTATTTACTTCTATATTCATATGCAGCTCTTATGAAGTCTTTAAACAATGGATGAGGCTTGTTTGGCCTTGACTTAAACTCAGGATGGAACTGAACTCCGATAAACCAGGGATGTTCTTTGATTTCAATTGTCTCAACAAGTTTTCCGCTTGGAGACAAGCCTGAAAGTGTCATTCCACCCTTTATAAATGTGTCACGGTATTCATTATTGAACTCGTATCTGTGTCTGTGTCTTTCATATATAAGCTCATCCTCATAAATACTCTTGATCATTGTATTTTCGATAATCTTACATGGATAAACACCAAGTCTCATTGTTCCACCCATTTCATCTATATCACGCTGTTCAGGCATAAGGTCGATTACAGGATATGGTGTTTCTCCGAATTCAGAACTGTTTGCATCATGCAGACCCGCAACATTTCTTGCAAATTCTACAACAGCCATTTGCATTCCAAGACAAATACCAAAGAAAGGTATTTTGTTTTCTCTTGCATAAGTTATAGCCTTTATCTTTCCTTCTATTCCTCTGTCACCGAAACCTCCGGGAACAAGGATTCCATCTACTCCCTGAAGGAAGGTGTTTATATCTCCGTTTTCTATCTCTTCTGAATTAACCCATCTTATGTCAACTTCAACATCATTGCCGATACCACCATGACGGAGTGATTCAGCTACACTTAAATATGCATCATGAAGCTCAACATATTTTCCAACCAAACCTATGGTAACGGAACTCTTTGGATTTTTCTGTCTTCTGACCATTTCTTCCCATTCCGTGAGATTTGGTTCTTTACATTCAAGGCCAAGCCTCTTGCACACTATCTTGGCAAGTCCTTCTTTTTCCAGCATTAATGGAACTTCGTATAGAACCTCTGCATCAAGATTCTGTACAACCGCACCTTCAGGAACATTACAGAACAGGCTCAGCTTGTCCTTCATATCTTGGGACAAATACTTTTCAGTTCTGCACACTATTACGTCAGGCTGTATTCCGATACTTCTCAATTCCTTGACACTGTGCTGTGTAGGTTTGGTTTTTAGTTCTCCTGATTTTCCCAAATATGGAACCAATGTAACGTGTATATACATTACATTTTCTCTTCCAACCTCTGTAGCTACTTGTCTTATGGATTCAAGGAAAGGCAGACTCTCGATATCACCTACTGTTCCTCCAATTTCGGTAATAACAACGTCTGTTCTCTCAGATTTACCAACCCTGTAAATTCTATCTTTTATTTCATTTGTTATGTGTGGGATTACTTGAACCGTACCTCCGAGAAAATCACCTTTTCTCTCTTTGCTGATAACTGACCAGTAGATTTTCCCTGTTGTAACATTACTGTTTTTGCTAAGATTTTCGTCGATAAACCTTTCATAATGACCTAAGTCAAGGTCTGTTTCCGCTCCATCTTCAGTTACAAAAACCTCTCCATGCTGATAAGGGCTCATAGTTCCGGGATCAACATTTATATACGGGTCGAACTTTTGGATTGTGACATGTACTCCTCTTGCTTTTAGAAGCCTTCCTAATGATGCTGCCGTTATTCCTTTGCCTAAGCCGGAAACTACACCACCAGTTACGAAGATATACTTTACTGACATTGTTTTGCTCCTCTCGATATGTTCACATAATTACAATATATAGAAATGCATTGTATAATTAATTGTTAATGAATAAGACAATACTTATCCATCTTACTCATACTTTTAATATTTTATATTTTGGCAAAACAAAGGTCAATATATTTATTTGAATTACTTAATTTTTTCAATTATTTAATATTTCAGAAACAGCCCTGGAATAAACTGCATCCTGCTTCTGCTTAATTTCACTTATCTTAGTGTTTAGAAGTCTTTGAGTTGTAAAGTCAAGAATACCGGAACTGCTTAGCTTATTACTTTTCTGGAACTTCTTTATAGCCTCCACAGATTTTGCATCAAGTATGTAGTCCGGTGTGCCTATATTATATTTCAGAAGCTTCAATGCACATTCCGCATTTAATACATCATAATAATGGGTTCCAAGTGACGGCTTGACTGTTAAAGACATAGGCTCCAGCATATTAACACGTATTCCTGATGGTGTTGACTCCTTTACTTGTATATCAGGTTCAATTCCCTTCAAGTCAATACAATTTCCGTTTGGAGTATAATAAAGGCCTATTGTCATTTTTGCCCATCCTGACAAATCAGTCGTATATGAATTGAAGTCGTAGGCATTTGCAGACTTTTTGTCACTGCCGTCATTAAATTTATCATATGCATCGTCTGACAGAATTGGCAGAGATTCCTGAACCTTTGCCTTTCCAAAGGTTTTGCATCCGAGTACCACACCGGCTTTTGTATCCTTTATTGCCCCTGTTAATATTTCCGCAGCACTAGCTGTGTTTTCATTTACCAGTACGGCAAGTTTATATTTTATCTTCTCCAATTCAGAATAGTACTTTTTATCTTCCAAGGAGGAATCTTTATAGTCAAGGGTAGTTATTATGCCTTTTGGTACAAAGTTTTGGGCTACAGATATAGCCTGATCAAGATATCCTCCCGGATTATTACGTAAATCCAGAACAACCGATGTAATCTTTTTGCTGTCAAAATAGCTTAACGCTTCCGTCACGCCTTTTGAAGTGTTCTGGCTAAAGGAATCTATAAGAATATATCCTGTGTTTCCCCTTATTTCATAATGTACACTCGGCAAGTCAACCTGTGCCCGGGACATCTCAATAATTATCATATTCTTTGTTCCCTGTCTCATTAAGCCCAGTTTGACTTTAGTTCCGGCTGTACCTTTTATTTTGGAAACAACCTCATCCAGCTCCTTTCCCTGAACTGATTCACCATTAACCTGTACTATCCTGTCTCCTGAAAGAACACCTGCCTTCTTGGCAGGAGAATTTGCAAAAACCTTGTTAATTATCAGATTCTTGTCAATTAACTCAATTGAAATACCTACCCCTTCAACTGCTCCTTCAAGGGAACCATAGAATTCCTCAAATTCCTCGGGAGTATAGTATGCGGAATACTGGTCCAGAGTATCGAACATTCCCTTTAAAGCTCCCTGCAAAAGCTCATCATCTGTGATATTTCCGTTGTATTTCTGCTTTATCAGGTCTATAACACTTTGCAGATATTCTCCATCAGTTGATTTGCTGTCAGCTGCAAAGGCTGTAGAAGTAAATACTGTCATAGATATGGATATTGCAAGGACTATTCCCGTAATCCGCTTAAATTTGTTCATTTTTCAATGTCCTCCAAACAGGTTTGTTATTTGTAACTGATAATACGCTCCATGTATTCTTCACGTATTCCGCTGTTCATATAGTCAATATATGATTTCATAATTCTGGCTGCATTTGCCTTTGTTATTTTGGCCGTGGGATAAATATATCCCTTGCTGTCTTCCTGAATTAAGCCTATCTTCTCGGCAACATACATTGACGCCCTTGCATAGCCCGGTATCTTGTCGTTATCCTTGAAGCTTGTAACAGGTGACGGGTTGGGGGCAAGCCCTTTTAGACCCAATGAATTGATTATCATGGTGACTGCTTCTGCCAAGGTTATTTTTGCATCCGGCCTGAAATTGCCTCCAGTTGATATAATTCCTCTGTTTGCAGCGTCATTTATACTTGAAAAATATCTGTTCTTTTCAGGAACATCCTTAAAAAGCAATACCACAGGGGTTTTCTTTCTGCTGGAGCTTGTGGTTTTTGTTGTCTTAGGCTTGAAAACCGGATCCAGGGGTACCGCAGGTGCAATCTTTGTGAAAGCATCAACAAACTCGCCTCTGCTCATATACTCCTGTGGATTAAAGCTGTCTATATCCTTATATGCTTCAAGCCCAAACATTATAGACATGCTTTCCTCAGCAGGATGACCTTTTATCTTTTTGAGATTTGGTGCAACCAAGGGATCATTAAATGGAAAGCTCTCAAGTTTAAGGCTCTTTGTGTGCGTTACTGTTTTACTTGTAGGTGCTCCGCTTTTATCAAGCTCTTTGAGGTTTGCTGTATATTTTAAGACGTTTTCGTTATACTGTGTTTTATAATAGCCTCCTTCGAAGCTGATTTGCTCAGGCTGATTTTCATAGTATTTCAGCTGTTTTGTTGTAGTAGTTGATATGTCTATGTTTGCATTTCCCAATACTATAGAGGATTGACCTGCTTTACGGCTGGTAATAGTCTGCTTTATGGTCTGAGTTTCAGCGGTACTCCAGTACTCGTCATATCCCACTGTATTACACGTGGAATCCACTACAATTATATCTGCGCTGCTGCTGCTTCCTACATGGTAGGTTTTCTTGCCTATAAGAGTACCTGCAAAATAGCTTACTGCAGGCTGATAATCATTTGTTATAGCCTTTGATATCATATAATCGTTAGGATTACTTTTTGATATAAAATAACTTGTTCCGTTTAGCTTTAGAGTTTCCGAAGCACTTGTCAGCTTTGTTGTCTCTGTTTTTTGCCCGTTAGCTCTGGGGGTTATTGTGGTTGTCATTACTATGTTCCTGATCAGAGAATTGTTGTTTGCGTTAGGTACATTATAATCATATGTTGTTGTAAGTGTCTGAACACCTGTCTTTGAATCAGTTTTAAGTGCCTTTTTTATAGTCATTGTTCCAGTGAGAACTATGGGAACTCCTGTAAGAAAAAATGGCTCCTGATACTGATAACTGATTTTGCTTGTTGTTGATGTTACTGTAACATTGGGATTTTCCCCGGAGGATATACCTCCTTCGTAGCCGCTGTCTCCACGGAGTGCATAAGCAGTTCCGGGAGCTGCCATGCCTATTGTCAAGGCAGCTGATAAAACAAATCCTGCAGTTTTTGCTAATATGCTGTATTTGTTATTTCTTTGGTAAAGTATGTTCCGCAATTTATGTACCCTCCACTCTCTATTCCTGTTATTCAACTATAATAATGTAAGCATCTCCTGTAACTGCATTATCCTTCTTGAGTATCCTCAATGAATCTCCCTTTTTAAGGTCGGAAGCATTAATCTTTTTGTTATTTCTGAGTATCAGTGAATTTTTGAGTATGTTAAAATTACTGTCCCCCATAGTTACCCAAAGGTGTGCTGAAGTATTGTAATATCTGCAATTTTTCAAAATGATTGATTGAGGCTCCTGTACTACGGAACCGTCTTCTGCCAAAGTTCCTCCTGCAGTACTGTTCACTGTACCTTGTATATTAAAGTTGCCGAATGGTGCTGTACTTATTTCTACAGCATCCGTTCCGTCACTCAATATATAAACCGTCCTGCCCTTAAAGGTACCTTGGGTATTTTCAGCAGTAAAGCTTCCCTGTCCTACTATTCCGTCCGTATCCGTAATACGTGTATTGGAGGACAAGCTGAAGGTCATTGGCGTATTTGCATAATCCCAGTTTGTACCGTTAAGTTTTGAATAGGATTCCAATGTCACTGTCTTGTATTCGTCTATATTACTGATTCTGCCTCTGTACAGCTGAACGGCCTCTGTTCCCGGTCTCTGTTCTATTGAAACGACTCCCGCAACTATAGTACTGTTGCTGCCGGAATTATCTCTGTTAGCCATAACATAAGCATAATCGTCTGTTGAAACACTGCTTCCCTGAACAAGTCGACCGTCTTTAACAACAATTGTTCCCGGGTTATATGTAACATTCACCAAATTCTTTTCAAGTACAAATCTATTTGTTCCGGTTATGTAAACCTTATCATCATAAGGTACTTCCTTGTCTGTACTGTCTGTAAACGAAGCTACAACAGCAAGCTCGTCATTACCGTAGTCTTTTTCACTTGCAATATAAACGGTGTTGTCTTTTAACAGTGTAAGATCCTTCAGGGATTTTTTTTGTCCGTCAAAAAAAGCCGAGAAACCGTTTCCAAGCTCTATTACTTTTGAACCGTTTGTTTCCTTTATCCACTTCCCGTTTCTGAAAGTCCATGGATCATTCAGGTATATTGTATTTGATATGCTATTGTAGTTGTCAAAGGTTCCCTTATATATATTAGATACAAGCTTGTCGCCGCCTTCTACCATGATTTCCTTTAACACTGTCATATTAGGGGCTTCGTTTATAAGGAGCTTTATAGTATCACCGTCTTTAAGCTGACTGTATTTTACAAGCTTCCCGTCCTTGATTACATTTGCACGGTCAATATTATAGGCCTTCTGCTGCTTCTTTTCAAATTCTACTATTATGGAACTGAGCTTTTTTGAAATAATCTTTCCATATCTTAATGTATAATTTGCAACACTACTTACGGAGGTAACCAGATTGTTTGAATCAACCCTTATAAAGACGGTATCTCCCGCTTCAATATCATCAAGTTCAGCTTCTTCATGATTTTTGAATACCTGTATATCGTTTGGGTCTGCGTAGTTATATGTTTTAAGTTTTGAAAGTGCAAGAGGAGTTTTTCCCGTACCATCTTCATTGTACAAAGTAATATATCCCAGTTGAGGGTTGTTCTCCTCAACTATTCCGGCATACAAGCCTTTTTCAACTTCTTCCGGTGCCACTTCATTCTTTGCCAGAACACGGACATACCTGACTATCAGGTCTTCAGTCCCTGCTATGTACTGTATGCGGTCTCCTGCCCTCAAGTCTACAGAACCTGTTATCTTCCCATTTTTAAATACAGGGAGTTCAGAGTTATATGAAGCAGACGCAGAGACTGTTAATTCATTTGTATTTGAGACGGGCTTTCTGTTACTTTTGGATACAGTGATTTCATCCAGAAGTCCGTCTGAATTTCTTATAGTAATTGTAGTGTAGACAGTGGTGCTTCCGTTGGAATTATCCTTTCCCGACTGAATACCTACTATAGTTGCATTTCTTTGTTCAAGTCGTCTAAGAGGCAATATAATGTCTTCTGCATTTTTAAGGATTGCCGCTGCTTGCTGACGTGTAACCGTTCCTGCCGGAAGAAATTTGCCTGAGCCGTTTCCGTTCATGATCTTTGCCCTCAGCACAGCCTCCAGATAAGGTATGTTTTCAGGCTTGCAGCTTTTCCAGTCGGAAAAGTTGTTTAGCAACTCCTGTTGCTGTGGTTCGGGTGGTATCATTAATGCTTTTGCAATCCAGGTTGCAAACTCTTGTCTTTGAACCGGCGCACTTCTCCTAAAGTCTGATGTGCCCAGAGTTTTCTGGTTTGCCTGCATTGCATCAGCCAGCTCTGTCTCTGATATAAGTCCATCATTTGCTGCCAGTTGCAAGCTTCCGTCAAAAAGTACGTCCTGAGGGTTGGTTTTCTTTACAGTTCTTTCGCTGTTAAGTGCCTGTCCCTGTTCATCTATCTCACGGACTCTGTTTGCAGCGGTATATATTAAATAAAGAGCCATTTCTTTTGAAATATAACCTTTAGGGTTAAACTTTTTACTGCCGGGTGTTATGTAAATCCCTAATGCCCCGTTTTGAAATATTGAATTTTTTGAATTATTGTCAAGGCCGGCTATATCGGTATATTTGAGATTATTTATAACGGCCTGTCCCGTTGAAACTGCATTAAAAGAATTTATAACCTTCTCATTTGCAGCACCCACAACAAAGGTCTGAGCAATAAGAGTCATACTCAGTATTGTTGCAGCTGCCCTTGAAATGAGCTTTTCTCCCTTTTTATTTTTCAGCTTGAATAGATTCATTTTTCTGACTCCTGTTTTCCAAGTAAGTTATATTATTCATATTAATTATATCGGGTTTTTACCATATTTTTTTATTAAAGTTTTATTACAACTATAATCTGGCAGAAT
Source organism: Clostridium sp. BNL1100 (assembly GCF_000244875.1). Lineage (NCBI taxonomy): Bacteria > Bacillati > Bacillota > Clostridia > Eubacteriales > Clostridiaceae > Clostridium > Clostridium sp. BNL1100. The sequence goes on along the minus strand of NC_016791.1, from coordinate 344,844 downwards.
ATTAAAAAAAATAGCACTATAGTACTATTTTTATGGTACCGATATAAATATGTAAAACTATGTTTGGTGTGCCGATTTTGTGGTAAAATTTAGCATATATTATGTCTTAGTAGCTTTAAATGTTACATACAATATATTTCATACCAAATTAACAAAGGAGACGGTATAATGAAAATTAAAACTAAACTCGTTTTATCTTTTTCTTCAGTACTTCTGTTATTTGCTCTGGCTATATTTCTGCTTATGAATTTTATGGTTTCTAAATTGGTTAAAGACCAATATGAGTATAATATAAAATCCAGTGCAAATTTAGCTCTGTCATTTCTTGATGAGAAATACCCCGGAGATTGGAAAATCGCCGGAGATTCGCTGTTAAAAGGAGATCATGTTATTAATGACGATACGCAGTTTGTGGATCACATTAAAAAAAGTACAGGAAATCTGGCAACAATATTCAGAAATGACACAAGAGTAGCTACAAACGTATTACAGGAGAATGGAGAAAGAGCGATCGGTACTAAAGCATCACAGGAGGTTACAGAGAAAGTTCTGGCAAAAGGCAATGAATATAATGGTGTTGCCTTGGTTGCAGGAAAAAATGCATTTACATACTATACTCCCTTAAAGGACAGCAGCGGTAAGGTCATTGGTATGTGGTTCACAGGTATAGATAAATCTGTAGTGGATAAACAAATTAGCGATATTCTTATTAAAATAACTGCCATTGTATTAATTATTCTACTTTTCGGGGCTGCTTTTTCCTACCTTATTGGAAGCAGTATGTCCGGAGCTATCAAAAAAATCAATGATTGCCTTAATAAGTTTTCTGAGGGTGATTTCAGTGTGTCATTACCCGAAAAGATACTCAAAAATTCAAGCGAAATAGGACATATGGCAAGATCGGCAAACACATTGCATAATTCTGTAACAGGAATTATTAAAACTATTATAAGTGAATCCGGTAACATAGACAATTCTGTTAAAATGTCCGTCGTCAGTATAACTGATTTGAATTCATCTATAGAAGAAATTTCAGCAACCACGGAAGAACTGTCGGCGGGTATGGAAGAAACTGCCGCCGCTATGGAGGAAATGAGTGCGACATCGGCAGATATAGAATTGGCCGTGGAAAATATTGCAACTAAGGCTCAAGAAACTTCCTTCGCAGCTCAAGATATAAGTAAACGTGCCGAGTCACTCATGGTTTCCGCTAAAAAGTCAAAAGACCATGCATATAGTGTATATGAATCAGCAAATAATGAGCTGACAACAGCTATTGAACATGCACAGTCCATAGAAAAAATCAGAGTACTTTCAGAGTCCATTATGCAGATAACCACTCAAACCAACTTACTCTCATTGAATGCTGCTATAGAAGCCTCCCGTGCAGGTGAGGCCGGTAGAGGTTTTGCTGTAGTTGCTGATGAAATAAGAAAGCTTGCTGAAGATTCAAAAATAGCAGTCAGTGAAATACAGGGTGTAACCAAGGAAGTATTTAAATCAGTTGAAGATCTGGTAACCAGCTCCAAAAACATTTTGGCATTTATAGAAAACACCGTTATTCCAGACTATACAAACCAGACTGCCGCAAGCGAGCAGTACAGTGACGATGCCGGACGTATTGACAATCTGGTTATGGAATTTACTTCCACCTCGCAGGAACTTATGGTTTCAATCGGGAATATGCTAAAAGCCATTAATGAAGTAACTCTTTCTGCTAACGAAAGTGCAGCAGGAACAACGAATATTGCTTCAAGAACTTCTGATATGTTAGTCAAGGGTTCTGAAGTAGTCAATCTTTCAGAAGCCTCAAAGAAGTCATCTGAAAGTCTCAGGAAATATATTGCAGGGTTTAAAATTTAATTAAAACACACTATAAATTTCAATACTCCTCTAGTGCCCATAAAGCCTGAGGAGTATTTTTTTATAGCTTCTTTTATAAATATCTTTTACAAATAATAGTTATTTGCCTAGAAATTTCTATATACCTATTATATAATAATGTACAAGCAGTATAATCACCATATTATCAATATTATAATTATTATAATTCCAGACTAATACCAACCCCTACTCTGTCTAAAAACTACTGTTTAACATATTACTATAAAGGAGGATTGATAAAAAGGTTCTTTTTTTATTTCAAAACGATTTTTTAATTTAAAAGGAGGCAAAAAGTATGTTTAATTTAAGAAAGGTTTTTAAGGGACTTCTTGCTGTGTCCCTGGTTGCAGCTTCTATACTTGTAATGAACCCTGTTAGTAAAGCTGCAGATACCGTAAAATACGGTGATGTCAATAACGACGGAGTCGTTGATTCAATTGATTATGCAACTGTAAAAGCGTACCTTTTGGGTAAAGGTACAATCGCTAACCTCACAGCTGCTGACACTAACTTTGACAAGACTGTGGATGCCATCGATTTTGCTAATCTTAAAAAGTTCCTGTTAGGTGCTATTACTTTACCTGTAGGTACTCCACCTATAACTGGAAAGGTTGTTGCTCTGACATTTGATGATGGGCCTGACGTAACACTTACTCCAAAAGTATTGGATAAACTGGACAAATATCATGTCCCTGCTACATTTATGATGATAGGACAAAAGATTAACGATTCTACAGCTTCTGTAGTTAAGAGAATCATAAGCTCCGGTTCTGAAATCGGAAACCACTCATGGGCATATGACAGTATGAGCGGAATGTCTTACTCTGCTATTAAGAAGTCTGTGGACGATACAACTGCTGCAATAATAAAATACTCAGGAACCACTCCTAAATTCTTCCGTGCGCCAAATCTGGCAACAGGTGGTTCCATGTTTGATGCAATCGATTTGACATTTGTTCAGGGCGTAACTTGCAATGACTGGACTCAGTCAACTACAGCTCAGCAAAGAGCTGATGCCATACTTGCAGGTGCAAGAGACGGAGCAATATTCCTTATGCATGATGTTCAGCCTTTACCTCACCCAACCCCTGAAGCCCTTGATATTATAATTCCTAAGCTTCAGAGCGAGGGTTATACCTTTGTCACTTTGAGTGATTTATTCAAAATAAAAGGTGTTACATTAAGTCCTACAGACAACAAAATTTATACATATTTACCGTAAGTCATAGTAATATCAAAAAAGCCGGCTCTCTTCAACATGAAGAGCCGGCTTTCTTATATCATTGTCACATTCTCTCAGGAGCATCTATACTTAGCAAATCAAGAACATTTTTTATTACGGTTCTTGTACAGTTAACAAGTACAAGCCTTGCTTTCATAAGCTCTTCTTCCTCTCCCCTTACTCTGCATGCATTGTAGAAGCTATGGAAGGTTGAAGCAACCTCGTGAACGTATCTTGTAAGTCTGCTTGGTTCAAGAGTTTCAGCCGATATCCTTACTTCGTCAGGATATTCTGAAAGCTTTCTGATAAGTTCAAGTTCCTCGGGTTTGTCAAGTAGTTCAGCTTTTATTTCACTTACAGCAGGAATCTTGATGCCTTCGCTTTCAAGGAGCTTGAACATACTGCATATTCTGGCATGTGCATACTGCACATAGAAAACAGGGTTTTCGTTGGACTCCTTGACAGCCAGATCAAGGTCGAAATCCAAATGGCTGCCTGAAGCTTTTGTGTTAAAGAAGAATCTTACTCCGTCTCTTCCTACCTCTTCAACCAAGTCCATAAGGGATATTGACTTGCCCGTTCTTTTGGACATTCTGGCAATCTCACCGTTTCTGTACAGTCTTACCAACTGGAACAATACTACATCAAGTCTGTCCGGGTCAATTCCAAGTGCAGCCATAGCCGCCTTCATCCTGGCTACGTGACCATGGTGGTCAGCACCCCAGAGATTTATTACCCACTCAAAACCTCTCTTTTCAAACTTATTTCTGTGATATGCAATATCTGCAGCAAAATAAGTAGGAATACCGTTATTCCTTACAAGAACCTCGTCCTTTTCACTGCCAATAACTGAGCCTTTGAGCCAAAGAGCTCCCTCTTTTTCAACGGTACAATCCCTGTCCTTGAGAAGCTGTATTGTTTCCGCTACCTCGCCGCTTTTGTGAAGAGTCTGTTCTGAAAACCACACATCAAAATGGATTCCGTAGCTTTCCAGACCTTCCTTTATCCTTGCTATATTTCTTGGGAGTGCAAAGTCCACGAATACCTTCTTCCTCTCTTCGGAATCGGTATTAATATATTTATCGCCATGTATTGCGATAAAATCCTTCATATGTTCAGTAATATCTTCGCCATGATACCCGTCTTCCGGGAACTCTATGGCATCCTCACCCTTTATTAGCTGAATATATCTGGCTTCAAGTGAGGTACCGAATTTCTCTATCTGATTTCCGGCATCATTTATTAAAAATTCTCTTGTAACATTATAGCCCGCAGCGTCCAGAACGCTTGCTATGCAGTCTCCAAGTGCTCCTCCCCTGGCATTTCCCATGTGGAGCGGCCCTGTTGGGTTTGCACTTACAAACTCAACCATAACCTTTTTACCGTTTCCGATATTAATACGGCCATAGTTTTCCTTTTCCTGCTCTATTATACTGATTGTTTCATAAAGGTATCTGTTATCCAGTGTAAAGTTGATAAAACCGGGGCCTGCACAGTCAACCTTCTTAATATATGTTCCATCCGTGCTTATATTCTTTATTATAGTATCAGCTATTTGCCTTGGTGCCTTTTTAGCAGTTTTGGTAATTTGCATTGCCACATTTGTAGAAAAATCGCCATGTCCTTTTTCTCTTGGTATTTCAATGGTAATGTCAGTTATTTCCAATGAAGGAAGCTCGCCCGTTTCAACAGACTTGTTTATTGAATTGATGACAGCATCCTTAATTTGCTGGCGTATTTCCGAGTTTATATTTTTCATTTGCAGTTCCTGCCTCCCTGATTAACATATAAAAATCATTTCTTCCTGAACCTTGGTTGTCTATTTCAATCTGATAACCTATTCTGATTTCTCCGCCTGTTTCATTTATATTTATATCTACATTATTTGCGTAAACTCCTATTGTAAAGCTTCCGTACTCAGTATTATAGCTTGAAACATGCTTCTGACCTTTTTGAAAAACAAACTGTGAATTAACCTTTCCAAACCTCATCAGGGTAACAACACCCTCTCCCACCTTCAATGTGGTGGTAGTCCCTTCCATACCGGTTACTTCACTCTCTTTGTAGGTAATGTAATAATTACCGCCCTTCTGATAGTACTTCCCTTCTGTGATAAGTTCGAGGGTATTGGGGTCATTGTCGTCGCCAGTCTGAACACCCTTTACATTTATTATCACATCTTTACTCATTAAGTCTCCTCCTCGAAACCTTTTGTACTTTCAATATAATATACATTTGCGGTAAATTTTTCAACATTTTTTTAATCCAGTGTATTTGTATACTCTCTTCTGGTGTCCTCATATCTCTCAAATGCCAGCTCAATCAGTTTATCAATGAGCTCTGAATAAGGGATACCGCTAGCAGCCCAAAGCTTGGGGTACATGCTTATCTGGGTAAATCCCGGTAGAGTATTAATTTCATTTATGTAAATTTCTCCTGTATCCTTATGAACGAAGAAGTCTACTCTGGATAACCCGGCACAATCAAGGCACTTGAACGCTCTAACAGCATACTCTCTGATTTTTCCTACAGTTTCCTCAGATAGATTTTCCGCAGGAATCACAACTTTTGAGCTGTCTCCTACCTGATATTTTGCCTCATAATCATAGAATTCATTACAAGGTACTACTTCTCCTACAGTGGATGCAACTGGATCGTCATTTCCCAGAACTGCACACTCGATTTCCCTGCCGTCGATAAATTCTTCAACAAGAATTCTCCTGTCATTTTTAGCTGCAATAATCAGAGCCTTTTCAAGGCTCTCTCTGTCAGAAGCTTTGTTCACACCAACAGATGAACCGGCATTGGATGGTTTTACAAAACACGGATATGTAAGTCTGCCCTCTACCTGAGCTACAACATCATCCATCTGGTTATATACCTGCTTTCTGTTAAATACAAGATAGTCGCCTTGAGGAAGACCTTCCTTTTCAAATATTATCTTTGTATACGCCTTATCCATTCCAACAGCAGCACCTAGCACACCACATCCTACGTAAGGAATTCCCGCAAGCTCAAAAAGTCCCTGAATAGTGCCATCTTCACCGTTACAACCATGTAGTACAGGGAATACAACATCAATGGGAGTTTTTGTGTTACCGGATATAACCTGCCTTGCTGAATTTACTGTAATTATTTCAAATTCGGTCTCATTTTCTGAAGGTTTACTTTCCAGAAGCTTTTTCTGTGCAATGGTTTCCCAGTCACCGTTTCCAATTTTTTCAACCGGCCCGTCATATTTAAGCCACTGTCCCTTCTTTGTAATTCCTATGATTTCAACATCGTATTTTTGCTTGTCTATATTTTCTATTACTGACTGGGCTGATACTCTTGACACTTCATGCTCGGATGACTGCCCGCCAAAAATAATAGCTACTCGTTTCTTTGACATCTGGTTACCCCCAAATATTCTAATTAGTTAATTAAATTATATTAAATATTTTACTATTTAAGTACCAATAATACAATAATGCCCGGGGAAAGCCATATCTATGAGCTGTACATAAAGAAAAGTACCACAATCTACTATTCCTAGATGTGCGGTACTTCCTCTGTAATGTATTTGAGTGTATTATTTTCTTATTTTCCCTGTCCCTTAGCAGTTGACGGTACGCTTAAATAAGGTGACGGGTCAACTGATTTACCGTTTTTCAAAACCTGAAAATGAAGGTGCGGTCCATCTTCACACTCTATCTGGATAGGGTCACCTACAAGACCGATTATATCATTGGCTTTGACCTTTAATCCACAGCTTATGTCCTCCAAATTCTGCTTGGACAATCCTGCATATCTGGTTTTCAAGTTATTTGAATGGGTTATCTCAACAGTTATACCATTGGGATTATCCTCTACCTTTGATATTGTGCCGGATGCAACAGCTCTCACTTTTGTGAGCTTCTCTACCTTGAAATCAATACCGTCATGTGCTCTTATGTCTCCCAGTGTTTTTGATTCTGAGAAAGTATTGATATCACGGGTAAAGTCTTTCATAACAGGGCCATCTACCGGCTTGCAGCTGAACTTAACAATAGCATTTACACTTGTAGAGGCACTTTTACTTTTACCGGTACCTGATTTTGGTGGTGTTGGTGTCGACTTTGCAGTCTCATTTGCAGCCGACTGTGCATTGTTTGCACCCGCAGCCTGATTTGCTGCTCCAGTCTTGTCCAATTTGCCGGATACTGCTTTTGATGCTTCGTCCTGACCAGCATTGGCAACTTCACCAGGAATTATTTTACCAGTGTCCATGCCGACATCAGAGTTCATGTTTTGAGTTGTTAATAATATTGCCGTTGCCGCCACAACTATTATACAAACTGCCAAAACTACATAAAGTCCCTTACTGCTAAAAAATTTAGACAGTTTGTTTTTCCAATTATTTTCGTCTGGAATAAGTTTCTTCATATTTTATATTCCACCTCCATTAAGTATTGTTTCCTATATTGGCAACAATATACATGGACGTGAATTGAATTAATTTTTCTTCGATAAATCCAGCTTTGTTATTTCAACCCCTTTATAGTAGTACTTCAATATCTCCTTGTAACCGCTTCCTTTTTGAGCCATATAATTGGCACCGCACTGGCTCATGCCTACCCCGTGACCGTAACCATAGGTTGTAATAGATATTTTACCTCCGGCAAGCTTTTTCAATTTAAAGTTGGTAGATTTCAGATTAAACATCTTACGAAAATCAGTTCCCTTTATTTTTACATTGCCAATATTCATACTTAATATTCTGTTTCCTGAGGAGTATCCATTTATTTTAATGTTTTTAAGCAAATTCCCGCTATTTATAATAATCTTGGGATTAGTCTTTTTTAATGTCTTTATCATTTCGGTTTCAGACAACTCAACAGTACTTTCATACTCCCTAAATTTATCCTCACCCATACTTTTTACTCCCTTTAGGTAGGGCTCACTTGTCCCGTCCCAGACATCCTCAACATTTTCTGTGTGGCCGCCGCTGTTGGAATGGAATAACGGATTTATAAGGACTTTGTTATATTCGATAACCTGACCTTGAGTTTCATTTACTGCCCTGGTTATTTTATTCCAGTATTTAAAGGAAGATAGTAGCCCCCAGTTTTTCATAGCTTGCTCCTTGCTTATCCATGCCTGACAATGCGTATGGTCTGTGCATACGTCAGCTTCATCATGAACACCGGCTGATCCATAAAGCTTGGCCGCCCTTCCCAGTGCATACGTCCTAGCAGCCACAGCCTGGGCCTTTAAGGCCTCTATATCAAACTCAGCAGGCATTTCAGCTGCTAAAACTCCCTTAATATAGTCCTCCAAGTACATTTTCACGGTTTTTTTTTGAGTATGCATGTAAACATTTATGGTGATTGCAGTTTCTGGTTTTTCAGTACTGGTATCTGACTTTATTTTGTCCGGAACCTGTACCGGGCCTTCTTCTTTACCGTTCAGCTGGATAACCGCAAAAGGTACCAGTACAACAATAATAGCCATCAATAATATATAGCTGATAACTTTTTTCATTTTAACCACCCATGTCCCAATGTGCCTAATCGATATGCCGGCACTTTACAGTGCCATTGATTATATATATTCATTAAAGGATTTTTTATGAATTGGCACATTTATATATTAACATGCAAAAAACGGGCTTACCATACCAGCATGCCCGTTTTTTAGTATATATTGAATATAAATAATATTACCCTCTAATCGTCAACCCGCTCTATTTTTGCCCCAAGAGATTTCAGCTTTTCTGCAAATCCTGAATATCCCCTGTCAATATGCTGTATTTCACCTATTTCAGTAGCTCCCTCTGCTGCAAGGCCCGCCAGTACCAGTGCCGCACCTGCTCTTAAGTCTGTGGCTTTGACACATGCACCTGTAAGGCACGGTTTACCCTCTATTACTGCTGTTCTTCCATCTATCTTTATATTTGCACCCATTCTCTTTAACTCACTTATATGCATAAATCTGTTCTCAAATATAGTTTCTATAACCATACTTGTACCTGGAATACAGGAAAGCATTGATGTCATCTGAGCCTGCATATCAGTGGGAAAGCCCGGATACGGCAGTGTTTTCACATCTATTGGCTTTAGTTCGCCTGTGCTTTTTACCGTTATTGCGGACAATTCCTCCGAAATTTCCAGTCCAGTTTCTTTTAGCTTTGCAACTACAGGTTTCAGGTGGTCGGGTACAACATTTTCAATTCTTATTTCACCGTTGGTAATTGCAGCAGCTATCATAAATGTACCTGCCTCAATACGGTCGGGAATTACTGTATGGGTACAGCCCTTCATGCTTGTAACACCCTCAATCCTTATGGTGTCAGTGCCTGCTCCTACTACATTTGCTCCCATTTCATTTAGATAGCTTGCTAGATCCACTATTTCAGGTTCATTGGCAGCATTCTCAATAGTTGTCTGGCCTTCAGCCATTACGGCTGCCATCATAATGTTTTCAGTTGCACCAACACTGGGAAAATCCAGATATATCTTGTTTCCCACCAGCTTTTTATTTTTTCTGGCTTCAATATAACCGTGCCCCTGAGTTATCTCTGCACCTAGAGCGGCGAAGCCTTTCAAGTGTAAATCAACAGGCCTTGACCCTATGGGACATCCTCCCGGCAAAGCAACCCTCACATAGCCTGTTCTGGCAAGCATCGGGCCCATTACTAGGAAAGACGCTCTAAGCTTGTTTACCAGTTCATATGGGGCAGTTGAATTTGTTATTTTCCTGGTCTCGAAGGATATAGTTGTGGGGTCGGATTGCTTTTGAACATCTGCTCCCAGACACCTTAATAAATCACACATTATCCTGACATCATTCAAGTCGGGAACTTCTTCTATTATACTTTTTGAATCGCTTAGCAGGGATGCTGCTATTATTGGAAGAACTGCATTTTTTGCACCATCTACTTTTACACTGCCTCTCAAAGGCACACCTTCACTGATTACATATTTAGCCAAGTGAGCTCTTCCTTTCGTTTTTTAATATTTTTTCTTTTGTTCAATACTCTGCATTGACTACAGGTGTTGCCACCCATAAATATGTCCTGTTTTCTAGTTTGTTGTACCTAAATGCTATTCCAAGATTTACATTTTTACCGCCAACTCTTAACTTATCCCCTATCAAAGGAGAAAAGGCCGATACACTGATTTCATTTTGCTGCCTGAAGCTATCTATTTTTTTAGCTGAACTTTCATTAAGTATTTTTTTGCAAATGTTTTCTAATTGGTTATCGTTGAGATTTCCTTCATATGTTCCCGTAATACATGAGTTTATTTCAGCTTTAAGTTTATGTTTTTTAAATACACCTTCAATTTTTTTTCTCAGCAATAATGCTTTTCCGTCTCCGGCCTCAGTTGTATCTATAGTTATATATTTGTCTCTATTTCCTGACTTATTCCCAACAATACTTGCCATTGCAGATATTTTAACGCCGTCCCTTGTTGTGCCTTGCATGTCTGTTTTTGCCAGATTATCAGAACTGTTTGTATTCTTTGAATACTCGGAAATTTCCAGAGTTTTGAAAACGTCCTCGCATACTTCTGATAATTCACGTACAGTCTTATATTTGTCTGATGCCCTGGCAAAAAAATACACATCATTAACTACCATTTTGGCTCCAGAGTAATTGAATGCATCCTTAATAGAAATTTGCCCTTCACCAATGTTGTTTTTTCCTGTTATGTAATATGCAGTTCCAACAATAGTCCCGACTACTAAAATAGCCACTAAAACAAAAGAAAACTTTCTCATATATACTCCACCTTATAATAATTAAATTTCCTTGCCGATTTTGTCTGAATTCAATCAAAATCAGTTCAAGATAATAAAATTATTACCTTTTTAAAAAAGTCGTATACATGATAAGTTTTCTTACAATTTGTATCTTTTAAAACGTGGAAAGCGCTCTGCTGAGCATCATTGCAAAGTTGCCTCTGGAAATATTTCCATTTTCGGAGAAGTTTTTGTATATACTATCCTCAATAGTTAAAATTTTTAAATTAAAAATATTTTGTACGTAAGCTGAGTACCATTGATTTTCCTTTAATTTCCCAAATGTTCCCTGAGCCTTTGTTTTAAAGCTAAAGGATTTGCTTATTATTGTACAAACCTCTGCAACAGTTATTTTATTGTTCGGTCTGAAGGTCTTGTCCGAGTATCCTGTCATTATGCCTTTGTTCACAACGGCGTTTATGTACTTCCTTCCCCAATGGCCGTTTACATCCTTTAGTTTGGTACTTTGAGAATCATCAGGCTTTAAGCTTAATGCCACTGATAGCATTGCAGCTGCCTCAGCACGTGAAAGTGTATTACCCGGTCGAAAGGTTCCGTCCGAGAACCCTGATGTTATACCCACATCATGCAAGTGCCTGATGTATTCATCAAACTCGGTATTAGCAATATCTGAAAATGGTCTTCCGTCTATATCATCGGAGTTTGTTGTTATAACTCTGAAAGGTGCCAGAACCATTGACTCATCAATCTCTGTTGAAGCAGAAGTCACTGCACCCTTCTTTAATGTGTAGGCAATATTAATTGTTTTACCTTTTGAAATACTAAATGCCAGTATGTTTACACCCAGCCCTGATTCCTGACTTGAAAGAGTTAGCTTATATTTACCGTCAATCTTCTGTGTAGTCACTTTTACACTATGTGCCTGAACGTCCTGTACTCCAATTGTAAACAATACTACTGCCGCTAATAATATCGCAATGTATCTGGTAATGGGTTTTTTCATTGAGTTCTCCGTCCTTCGTTTATATGTCTCCTGCAAGTACCAGCGCCTTTTCCAACATATACATCAGTTCTCCCCTTGTAACACTCTGGGCAGGGTTAAATAATGTAGATGACTGATATGGCAAGAATCCGTTTTCAGCGGCAAAGGCAACTTTATTAAATATTGTCTTATCTATCTTGCTATAGTCTTTATACATGGAGATTATGTCCTTGTTTCCGTTAACCCTTGTATTTGTTTTCATTTCATATAATACTGTCGCCAAGCATGCTGCATCCTGTCTTGTAAGGATTGTCGAAGCTGCTTTTCCTGTCTTGATTAATCCCGTCTTTACCGCCAAATCCATATAATCACTGCCATAGGAATATTCAATACTGTCAAATGCCAGCTTTACCGCTTCTCCTACTGTTGCAGCCTTGTCCGGATTAAACATGCGGCTTGTTATACTTTTAAGCTTATGAGCCATTGCAACATTCAGGATAGAGTCTTCATACGTATGACCGTATATATCATCAAACAAGTTATTGGTTCTGTCAGCAAGAGCAAAAAGTCCGGGAACTGCTGACTGGAAGCTTATAAAGCCCTTACTGTTGTCTATATCGAATTTGTTTGACGTAGCTTTCTGTTCCCAGTTGCTTGTTACCCCGTTATATTGATATCCCAAGGTCTGTCCCTCAACATAATCCTTTGAGTTTGTATAAGGATAACTGATTATCAGTGGTATTGCAAATTTAGATATTGTCATTATACTTGCACCTGTATCAAGTGTTACCCCAATCTGTGCCAGCGGTTGCCTTAGTATAAGTTCATTTGCCCGGACCGAAGGTTTCTGGGGTGTTAGTACAATATCAAAGGTATATATCTGTTCCTTTTTAGTATCTGTAGTAGTCACATTTGAAAGTATTCCTGCTTTCAGATTATATGAAACAACCGCCGTCTTAAAGGAAATGTTCTCTTTAAGCTGATCCAACTTGTCAAACACCTTTTTTGATATCATAAGGGATATATTTGTTGCGGGTGCCGGCGGCTTGGATATATCAACAGTGTAGTCAAGTATATTGTCCGTCATTATTATCTGTACAAGTCTGTCAGCATTTACTCCTGTTATCTTAACAACCCATGTACCATTTACAATGGTTGGTGCCTTTTCTATGACATCACCGGTGATTGGATGGTCTACATCCTGATCTGAATCATAGTCGTCACTGCTTCTCAACGTTCTTACACTGATACTCTGTGTAGGCAGTGAGCGAAGTTTTTTAGCCGGGTCATATGCATATAGCCTTGCGTAATATCTGAAGTTGGATGTAAGTCCTTCAACCTTGAATTCGGTAACACTTCCGCACTCGTATACTTTTGCATCGGAATAGTCTATTTTTCCAGCAATTTCAAGTATATATGTAAGTCCCGGTTCCTGAATCCATTCAAAGGTTATACTGTTCTTGGTCACTGCATCCGCAGTATTCTTAACTCCGAAGCCTCTTGGTGTTGATGGAGGCATCAGCTTTAATGTCCTTAAAGGCAGTGAATCACTCCACTCCGACTTTTCACTGGCAGACAAGTCGGAATTAAATGCTTCCGCCTGAATCCAGAAATAATACTGGGTGTCTGCTGTCAACCCTGTTACCCTCACATAGTCAAGACCGGATTTTTTTATCTGTGCGCCTGTAATTGTTAAAGAGCCTTGTGCCTTTGTTACATCATCTACGTTACCGTATTTGAGATAATAGGTATTCTGCTCCTTGTAATTCCATGCCAGATCAGCAAATGTATCGGATACATTTGTACATCTCAAGTCAGGAACTACAGGCTTTTCTATAGTATCACCTGGTGTAGGGAGTGTGGTGAAAATTATCGGGTTGGAAACATCTGAAAGCAATGGCGGATTACCGCCTCTGGATGCTCTTACCCACAGTATGTAGGTTGTATTGGGTTTTAAATCTTTTACAGGTACAACTACGTTGTGCTTTGCATAAACAGGAGTGCCCGAAGCCGGAACGGGTACATTTTCAGGTACATTCAGATACATGTCCTCCAAATCATCATTTGGAGTTGTTGACACCTTTTCCAGCTTATATGTATTTATTGCTGATATATCAATACTCGGCGTATACTCAGTACAACCCACGTACAGAGTTACCTCCGGATCATATTCAACTTTTCTGTAGTTCTGATTATCCGGCGGTGTTGTTTGCGGATTATATGGAGGTATATCCGACATAGATGTTTTGTCCGCCTGTATATAAGACCATCTTCCAGTAACAGGATCAAATTGTTCGAACCACCTGTTCTTCAACTGGATTGTTATGCTGGTATCCGTAATCATGTCTTTGATTCCGTCTTCCTGCTTTCTTATCTGAAGGGGTGGATTTGAAGGTATCAACGGGGTATCTATTAACCCTCCCGGCAGTGTAACAATTACCTTTAGTGCCGGGGTTGAAATATGCTCTACGTTTTGAATGATTCCTTCCTTTTCCTCTGCAAAGGTTTTCTTTGCTACTATTCTGAAATAATAGGTATGGTTTGGCTGTAGGTTTTCAATTTTATATTTATAGCCTATAACCTTTCCATCATTGGATTCGTCCTTTACAAAGTTTGCACTGTTAGGCTTAAAATTTGTCTGTATCTTTGTTTCTACAGGAGGATCATCTATTGCGCCTGAGTCCTCCAATAACCATAAATCATATAGAACATCCGAGTCTATTGTACCATCGGCTTTTTTAGGCAGACGCCATAATATTGTTGCCGTATCCTTTCCAAGTTCTCCTTTTTTAATGACTACTCCGTTAGTGTCCTTGACATCTTCGTAGGCTATTATAACGGAATCAGTTGAATCCTTAAACTGAGGTACCAGTTCCGGTGTTGAAGGCGTTGCAGGAACATCACTCTCCTTCAGTGTCACCTTGTCTGAAACTATATCTATATTGCTCGGGTAATATGGCAATCCATCCTTCTTTACAATTGCCCTTATCATGTAGCTGTTTTCCTGTCCGTCGGGCACTGTAATAAAGGTTGTAGTACCTGATTCCACCATTATGATCTTTGGCATGTTGTCCGCTTCAAACCTGTTTATCTGATACTGAACAGTTATGTTGGAGGATGAAAGACCTGTTATAACAGGACTCCAATCAAGTCTCCAGATTGTTCCGTCATCTGTTGTTGACACTCTGGATGTTTTTACTAATATATATGTGCTTACCAAAATTGTTTTGGTTTGTGACGTTTTAATAATTGACTGGTCGGATACAACAGGAACAATCTTGACATAATACACTCTTCCCGGATCTTTAACTGTATGCTCATACTCCAGTGTTCCATCAGATTGATTGGCGTATACCGGCCCGGTTGAGCTTATCTGTTCCTGTGTAACAGTAATAGGAAGCGTATTGGCAAAATCCCTGTTTTCTGAAACATAAAGCTGATAATTTATTCTCTTGCCGTCATTCCAGACATCATCCCAAATTATCTTAATCTTATTGGTTCCGGATGTAATACACTGTATGTTTATATCAGTCATAAATTTTACAAGGTTTGAGCTGTCAGACTCACCGGATTTATATACTTGTCCCGTTAAAGGGTCAACCTCTGTGGCATAGGCCTTTGAACTTGCAGTATATACAGTTCCCGATGTAAGATCTCTCATTCTAATTGGGGTTGTAATTGCAGGAAGATCTTTTTCTTTTAAATATGTAGGTCTTGTAGTTCTGTAGCCTTTTGGAGATTCCTGCAGATATATGTTTACAAATTTTCCTGCCGGATTTGCCACCTGCCACTGAATGTCTGCATAATAGCCTGATTTTCCCCCATCTGCCGAATCATATCCTATGCTGGGCTCTGTGCCTTGACTGCTTTTTGGAATTGACAGCTGTGTAGGTGCGGCCGGTATGGGTACATCAATGGGCGCTGCATATACCGTACCATATGTCGTTATGAAAAATATCAATAATACTAAAGCTGCAAATATCCTTTTTGTCCTCATCTTTGACCTCCACATGCCGGCCATTACCGGCGGGTATACATACAAGTTAATCTATGCTTCAAGCATCTTTTCAAATGCAACCGCAATGTCTTTTCTGTTTATTGAAAGCGATGGATTGAACTTCGAGCCTGCATCAAGGGTCATGATATTCATATTGAGGCATGCATATACAGGTGTTGCATATTTTGCTCCAATAGCTGAATCATCTTTAATTATTTTATTATAAGATGCCCTCAATCTGTCGTAATCTGCTCCGGTTCTCTGACAGTAAAGCTTTATTATCAATGCTGCCGTTTCCTGTCTTGTTATATTTCTGTTTAGGTTGCTTACATTTATTATTTTATCAAGTCCATAGTTCTTTGCTTTTACCTTTACATCAGTGGTACTGTCCACCTGTGAATCGGATACAAGCTCATACAGCGTTATGGCCTCTTTCACTGATACAATTAATTCCGGGTTATATGACTCTCCTGCCCCGGAGAATACCAGAGTCAGGTCATACTTCCCTGCAAGCTTTGTTATATATGGTTTAGCAGGACTCTCATCACCTATTGTTGAGGTTACATCCTTTCCGGCAAACACTGTATATTTACCGGGACTTGCTACAAAGAATGTAACATATCCTGTATCATACTTTAAGTTTTGTGTCAGCTTCTGCCAGTTACCTGCATTCCCGTAAAGTACATACGGGTTTGCAACCGTGTTTCCCTTATATGACATTTTAACGGACATTGGAGAATTATATCCTGCTATGTCATATTTCTCTGCGAAGAATCCTGTTGAATAGTTGGCACCGTTCAGGGTATCGTCTATGAAATATGACAATTCACTCTTTATCTCCTCAATCAGTTGATTTAAATACTTGTCAATACTGGCATCGTTGCCTTTTGTGTTAGGGTTGTTAGGATTTTTTATTACATCAAGCTTTTTCTTTATTATACCAGTGTCTTCATTGTAAAGCTTGTCTTTTATCAGGTTCTTAATGTTTTCACTTGTCTCTCTGCTTGCAACCGCCTGTGCAGTAATTATATTTACCTTGGATGCGGAAGTAGTGTTTGCAGGTGCCTTTGGCTGTACTTCACCGGTCTGTATATTGTCAAGTTTAAGGTATACATCTTTTGCCCCGGCTGCTGCCTGAGCCTTCTTGAACTCCTCCATGTTATTAATATCAAAGGTATCAGGCCTTATAGTGTATTCAATATCCTTTGTCTTAATAATTACACTCTTGTTATAGGTCTTCATGGCCGTTAATATGTTTTTAGCCATATAAACTTCATCAGTATTTATATATGCAGGTGTCTGGGATATGTCTATTGTACAGGAGTAATATCCGGCACCTTCAAGGAGGTTTACCACTTTGTCATCCTTTACATACACCTTTTCCATGGTACTGCTGCTGCCCTTGTTTACATCCCAGTATAGTCCCTGCTCAAGTTTATCAAGCATATCAAGGAATTTTGCCGTAATATTTGTATTATCGTCGTCATCATCATAATCATCCTGATTGAACTCGGTTCTTGTATTTACAGGCCCGATATATTTGGAACGTGTAATTGCCTCCATATTTGAGGGGTCTTTTTTATAAGCCCTTACCTTTATATAATATTTCGTGTTTGGCTTCAAAGGCTTGTGTTCCTTTGCTCCGCTTGGCAAAGTTACTTCTGCATATTTTATTCTTGCAGTATAGGTATAGTATTCTGTGCCAAGGTTGTTAAAGGTTTTTTCAATATAATACGGGTAAGTATGTCTTGTTATATCAATATACTGTTCCAAATCAGAGTTGCTAAGGACTTTGTAATCCGTATCATCCTCGGTTTTAATTGCAAGCTCATACCCGGAATAATCATCAACCGCTATCCCCTGCCACTTTACTTCTATCTGGTAATAGTCATTTCTCGTTGACTGGGTTATATTGCTCAATACTGCATTATCAATTGTTCTTACAACCTGTATATTGTACTGTGTATTGGACTTGAGTTTGTAAAGTCGTCCATAGTACACACTGCCGTCTTTTACTATGTTGTATTGTGCCTTTGTAAGCTGAGTATAGTTTTTGTCTCCGGCAGCTTTTATCTTTATACTGTAGCTGTCTGCGGTTGTTTGAGGGTTTGTGTCAAACCAGTAAAAGCTCAGTTCACAGTCGCTTATGGTCTGCAACATAGTTGGGCTTTCGATTAAGGATGTAGTTACAGGTATGGATATCCATACACTGGACTTTGATTTATTTGCTTCCACTACCTCAGACCTTAAACTGAAATAGTAAACCCGGTTTGGATATAACCATGTATTTATGGTATATCTGCATTTTTTGGTCTTACTGTCGTATACCAGATTAGGCGGTAGCGGTGAAGCTTTTGGGTCAAGGGTCAGCTTTTGAGAGTTACCGTCTATATTTCTGTCCTTATCACCAAATGCAGCTATATAACTTATATACGTAGAATCCTCCAATATAGAGGGGTCTGTATCAGGTGTATCAAGTGCAACCTTTTTGCCAGTGGAAATGAGGTTGTATGATGCCTCATTTTCCTTTACAGTCCACTCAAATGTTACTGAATGTCCTGTAACCATTGGGTTCCCGCTTTTATCCAAGGCTATGGCAAAATCAGACGGAGCCACCGGTTTCTTTGCATTGTCATCCGGCTTTGTAGGCTCACCTCTTGGAGTTGTCACTGAAAGTAGACTGGTCTGTGTAGACTCCCTTACCTTTGGATTCTCATTTTCAAGATTCAATCTTACCTTTATCATAAAGTAATATATTGTATTCGGTGACAAGGAATATCCGAATGAGTTGATATTACCCGCATCACTGAATTTGTTTATAACCGTATTTATCCATGTTGTATTACCGGATATAACCGGTTTGAACTCAACATCGCTACCAACCTGATTACTTGACCCTATAAGTTTAAATGTGCTCAGGTCAGGCTGCTTACTCATATAAAGGTCGTATATTACAGCGTCGTCGGTAGTACTGTGGTTGCTTGTATATTTACTCCAGTCAATTTTAAGGTCTTCAAACCTTAATGTTATAACCGCATTTGCAGGTGTTGTTGCTGTTGCCGGATTTACCTTTGTATTAACCAATTGAAAATTGTTTGGAGTAGGTACATCCCTGCTTGTCAGTGAAAGTGTAGTAAAGCTTGTTGTTAAAGATTTTTCTGACATCTTAGAACTATCGGTTGTATTACCCTTGTCCACTGGTAGTGTGGTGTAAACCTGCAAATAATAGGTTTTGTTAGGCAACAGAAATTCAGGGTATGCATCCGGGTTACTAATAGGTGAAACTGTTCCGTCTCCCTCAAAGCCCTTAAAGAGATCCAAGCCCTTTATTGTATATTCAAGTTTTGTATTGTCATTTGCATTTTCTTTTATTAAACCTGACTTGGTACTTACATACTGTACTAATCTGTATTTAACCGCATAGCTGCTTGTGCCGTAGTCCTTTCCGTTTGCTGTAAGCGGATATTTCACGGCTGGGTCAAGATCCTTCTGACCTGTACTTAACATAAAATGGTAGTATACATCATCATCTTTTGTGTCCTCCCAGTTAGCCGGCTTATCCCAGATTATTTTAATGTCTGAGGTTCTTTCTGTGTCACTGGGTATTGTGTCTGATAAATTTACCCCTATTACTGATACATTTTTGGGTACAGGAGTCTTAGAGGTATCATCCAACATCCTGTATGGCATAGGCAAGGACATAATCCTGTCATCTACCGATGCGGACCTTACCACAATCCTGTAATATACTGTATTTCTCGGGTTGATTCCCTGAAGATTGGTTATAGTATACTCTCCTGTAATATTTGTGATTTCC
Organism: Clostridium sp. BNL1100; assembly: GCF_000244875.1. NCBI lineage: Bacteria > Bacillati > Bacillota > Clostridia > Eubacteriales > Clostridiaceae > Clostridium > Clostridium sp. BNL1100. Next base: position 325,217 of record NC_016791.1, on the reverse strand, counting down.
TTGATATTCTTCCAATCGCTGTCATCATCCGAATCTACATTACTTGTCTGAACAAAGTAACTAAGTTCGGGCATGGAAACATCTCCGAGGTTAACTGTGTTTATTCTGATTAATATATTGTCCATGGAATCCTTGGTTAATTGGAACCTGACAGGAGTATAAGTATAATTTACAATACCGGTCAATGGACTTGTAGTAGCACCTGACAGTGCTTTTGAAACATATTGTCCATTCAGGTCGCATACAAGTGTATCCATAGTGACAACATAAATACATCCCGGACGTATCTCCTGGTGAGGAAGTACATAATTTACATCCGCAGCGGGGATTCCCGTCGGAATTGTTGCGGTGCCGTCCTTTATCTGCTGAATTGTTGGAATTGCAGTTTCATCGTCTTTAACACCAAATAGATACAAGGAGTATTCACCTTGCGCATTATCCCATTTTACGTCAGATACCCTTGTTGTATCTCCTGACACCATGGCAGTGTATCCGCTGCCATCATTTTTCATATTTACTATTACATCTGCGAGGTTTGGTTTTGTCTTGCTTGTTTCCATATGGAATTTATAGTTTATCCTATCGATTGCAGGAGCTATCTTGCTGAGTATTGTACCTTTGGCAGGGACGAATGCACCTGTCCCGTCATATATTAGAGGAAGCTTCCATGATAGTTTTATGGCAGGATATACTCCAGTCTCCCTTCCTCCTCCGGGGTGGTCAACATATTGCTGCCTCATCTGCTCGCCATATACAGATACACCCGCAAGATAAAACTTTTCTGCTGAAAAAGTAGTTGATGGATTTTCCATTGAGACCTTTATGTCATATATATAATCCTTTTTGATATCTGTAAGCAGAACCGTACCCATTCCGGCACTTACATTTATACTTACCGTCTTATGCCCTGAGGTAGCGGGTGCCTCATATGTTATTGTTCCCGTTACATTCAGCTGTCCGTTCCAGCTTGCTCTAACCGTTCCGGCGTTTTCATTAAATGTACTTTGATCTATAGAAAAGTTAAGAACATCCGGTGCTGCATAAACAGGTTGTATTAGCCCCGCAAAGTTCGATAATATCAGGCTTAATACAAGTATAGCTGAAACAAACCTTAATTTAGTCTTCATTGTAAAATTACCCCCGCAAGTTAAATACTAGTTTTACAACCTATTTATCGGCATTTTGGCACTATTTACTTATGTATCGGACAAAGTTGTAATGAAAACGTAAAAAAAGAAGCACAACCTGTTGGGTGGCAGGTTGTGCTTCTGGTAGAGTTTGTATTTATAATCTAATGATTTTACTTTGTCCTTATTTATCCCATTCCTTTAATGACCTTCGAACTCTTTCAATTATGGCAGGTTCTTTGATTACCTCTCTCAAGTACTGATGACTTTTGTAAACCGGATCAACTGATATGGGATTATTTATTCAGTAAACATAATAGATATAACGGAACTAGTATTTATAGTTCATTGATATTTGGAAGATATACTAACAAACTTAGTCTATTCTCGACTTTTACAGAGATAAGGTGCTTAATTGCTCTTATACCCAAAAATATGTAAGTTTTTATCTTATTGGGTTATTAATGCCCATAAAGTTATACACACACTGGCAATTCCTATTATTGATATAACAATCCTATAAAATGTAACACCAAACGTTTCTATCCAAACATTTGATTTCGGTATGAAGTACATAAACTTCTTCCAATTAAATATTCCCGCTAAAGTTAACAATACTCCAAAAAGTATAAATAAACAGGCCAAAATGATTCTTTCCATTAATCTCTCCCTTAAATTTATTGATTTATATATGCCTTAAACATCTTTTTGATCAAATTTAGTCTTCTATTATATTGACTCAAAATGGTCTCCACAGAATTTGCATATAATTCTGCATTCTCGATACTATAATTTAAATCGAAAACATAATAATCTCTGACTTTCGTCCATTACTTTTCTATCAAAGCATCGTGTGAAGAACATTTACTAATCTCTAAATCTAAGGTATATAGGGATTTATTCCCGAAAGGTCCCCCTAAATAATTTGTAAAATAATCTGTATCAGATTCTATAAAACTATAGGCTTTGTTCATTTTAGCTTCAAGAGACTGCTTTGTTCCATTTAACGAAATACCTAATGAATTAAATAACTTAAATGCAACATTATCTGTAACTAGGATATCAGACCCGCTAATTGTACTTTTTATAGTATCCCAAACACTTAATGCAGTTAGTATTTTTTTACCGACAGCCGAAGCTGTTTGACCTGCCCATTCCTGAGCAATATTACTACCATTATTGGGTTGAGTTAATGATGTACCACCTTCCATACCTAATATCTCTTTTTAAAACATCGAAATTGCATTATCAGAAAACGGTATAAGTGTTGGCACTACACTTTTTAATAACACACCCCACCATGAATCTTTTTTTACTGAATAACTTCCATCCTTATTCTTTTTTAAATAACAATGCCCACTCGGATCTACATAAATTATCGGATTATTCTCACAATATGTATATAGATTCAAGCTCTTAGTATTATCCAACTGTCTGCGGTATGTATCCTCGGCTATAAACCTTCCTGTTGCCGGATCATAGTGTCTTGCCCTCAGATAATACTGTCCGGTTACCTTGTCAAGTTGTTCCCCGGTGTATTGGAATCTATTTTGTACTTTTTCCTTTGAGCTTGTAGTGTTTCCAAATGCATCATACTGGTAGGAGTTAAGGACTTCTCCATTTTCGTTCACTAGCTTTGAAACATCTCCATGAGCATTATTCAGGTAATATGCCTTTGTTCCGATAGGATTCTCTCTCCCAATAAGACCCAGGCCCCTAATATTTCTGGAAACAAGACCGCCGCTACCAGTTGTCTCTGTTATTATATTTCCCCTGTCGTATGTAAAATTGCTTACAATACCATTTTCCGTGACAGAAATCCTTAGGCCAAATGCGTCATACTGGTTTTCCATCCATGAACCGTCTACCTGTTCAACGGACTTTAATTGATTAAATCCATCAAAAGTATATGTAGTTCCATCTGATGAAGTCAGTTGATTACCATTATTATCGTAGGTGTATACAATAGAACCACTATTTGAGCTGGTTACTGCTGTCATCCTGTTATTGGCATCATAGGTGTATTTAATTTTTTCATTTCCCCTGTTCCAGGTTGCCCTGTTACCCGCATTATCATATGTAAATGAATCTGTACCTGCCGTCAGGAGCCTGTTCATCTTGTCATATGTATAGCTTGTCTCTATTCCGTTCTCATTTTTTGAAAGCTCGTTACCGTTGTTGTCATATGTATAATCAAAGGAGTTAATTGTTTTTCCTTTGGCATCTTTCTGAACCAGAGATGTAACATTTTTGTCTTTATTGTAATTATAGCTTATTTTTATTCTATTTCTATAATTAATATTTGATACTGTACTATCAGGATTGTAAGTGTAAGCTGCAAGAGCATCATTGCCGTCTTTAACCGATTTCAAATTATTGATGCTGTCATATGAATACTCTGTAGTTTTACCGGTCTGGTCAGTCACTCCCGTCACATTACCGTTTTTGTCATAGCTGTAGCTTAATATTTTCCTTTCATTTCTTGTCTGTGATAGTATGCGGCCATTCAGGGTATAAGTAAAGCTATCTACATTTGAATCCGTAATTGCTGCTAAAAGACTTCCGTCCTGATTGTACAGAAATTTACGCTGGTCTCCTTTTCCAATTATGTTCTCGTTGGTTATGTTATTGTCACTATTGTAATCTACAGCTATTGTCTGCCCATTCCTGTCTGTTTGCTGCTTTATTCTGCCTTCCCTGTTTTTGACATATAAAGTAACTAAAGTATATTAAGACTATCTAATGCTCTAACATAATCAATGAAAAATTGTTACTTTTTGTTAAATCGGGACTATATTTTTACTATAAAGAATATGTATATATCTTAAAAGCCATCAAAAAAGACCAACTCAAACGTTTTATTTGAATTGGTCTTAAAATTGTGACTATACATCTATTTGTCTATTAATCTCAGTGAATAGTAATATCAACAAAGGCCTTGACCTTGTATCCTGCCGTGCTATCTCCATCAACTGCCGCCAACATCAGATGCTGGTTTGGGGCAATGGTTATAGCACTTCCTACAGTATATTCTGTTCCCAAAACTGGGTCGTCATAGCCCGGATGTGTAAATTCGCCGTCCTGAACGGCTATAAGCCATTTTGTAGCTCCCGTAAAGCCTGCAAATGACAGTTTTGTGAAGCTTACAGCTCCGGTTTGGGAATCATAGGCAGATAATGTGTAGTTTGTAGTCTCCAAGAGTGTTTTCAGCTTATCAGAAGTAAATACCGTTCTTTCATCCTGGCCTGATGTCGGCAGCTTTGGCCCGGTTCCATCGGCATCTGCAACAACACTAAATACGTATTCTCCTCCTTGAGGCACCGTTTTATTTCTGAGCTTTACAACTATCTTCTGTCCCTTGCTCAAATTAAGATTTGTAAAGGACAGGGTTCTGACGTTAAGTCTCTGGGATGGATTTAATGTTACCTCTGCACCGTTTCCTATCTTTACTGTATCAGATTCAAAAGCAGGGAATCCTTCCGGCAGCCAGAAAGTAACCGTACCATTTGAAAAATCGTCCTTTGAAGTATACGTTATTTCAAAGTCCTTTACTGTTGCTGCTTCACCTGTTACAGGACTTATTTCCATACTTCCCGGAAGTGTTATATTACCGGGTGTCACATTTACGTCAATACGTTTTATACCGCTGGTAAAACCCGAATACTGTCCGGTAATGTATATCTTTGCGGCTCCGGCTGCTATAGCTGTTACCACACCTTTATCAGTTACGGTGGCAACACTGCTATTCAAAGATACGAAGCCTACTGTACTCTTATCAGGGTAAACTGACAAACTTAAATCTTTATATAAATCAATAGTTTTCCCTTCTTGCAGGGTTATACTGTCATTATCTGCACCAGAAACACCAATATTAACACTTGGGAGAAAAGGTTCATTTGTACCCCAGCCCGGTACATACTTATAGGAATAGAACGAAGGTATAATCCCCATTTTAACATTGTTTGCATAGGAATATGCACTATCAATTTTACCAGAGCCCTTTATTTCAGAATCTGCCATAATTACAAGGTTTCTTATAAACGAGCCGGTCTGCATATTGATATATGAGCCTTGAGAATTTGCGTCCAAGATCAATGAACTTACGGTTCCCTTTTTAAATAAAATTTCAGTTGTACTTTCAATGTTTGCAGTATTGATTTCAGCTGAACCGTCTATGGTTATTTTATTTCCCTTGGCATCCTTTAAAATATTTAGGGTGGAAACCTTTCCACCAAGGAATTCAAGCTGTCTTTTTGTTACTCCAACAGATAACGTTTTAATTATTCCTGACAAAAGAGAAAAATCTCCTTGGCTTTCCTTATTTATGTTAACATTTTCAATGTTACCGCTTAATTTAATATTTATATTACTGTTTTCCGAGACTATATCTCTGAAATCACCTTTGATTATGGCATTCTGACCTTCAAAAACCCCATGCATAGCAGTAATATTTACGAATCCGTCTCCGCTTGTCAGGTAACCCTCTTCAAGGGTACATCCCGATTTTAAATATGCCTGCTTAATGGTTGTACTTCCTACCACTCTTATATATACGTTGCCTTCACTTTTTTCAACGGTCAGAGTTCCGCCTATCTGAGAATTTTTTATAGCTACCCCGTTAGGGCCTCCTCCTCTTATTATAAGCCTTCCTGACAACTTTACGCTCTCCAGAGTAACAACTCCGTCGCCCACACCCTCACCGATAATCAAATCTCCAGGAATGGAAATACCCCTTAAAGTAACAGCTCCCACACTGATAAACATATTACCTGTGGCATTAGTGGTTATGGTTCCCGATTTAAGAGCAATCTGTCCCACGCATTTATCTAGCATAATTAAAGCATCTTTTAGTTTTAGCACTCCCGTTGGTGCATACCTTCCGGCAGCAACCTCTGCAAGTCCCCCTTTTTCTATCACCGCTGCCAAATCATTCAACTGCTTCTGTTCAAGAACCTTACCGTCAGTTATATTACTCAGTATCTTCTCATTTTTTAGTTCTAGTCCAAAAACATATGCAGACATCTCTGCAGCCTCTACTCTGGTCATATAAGAAAAGGGATAAAATTTTGTATTTTCCTTATCTGAAATATATCCGCATGCCGCAGCCTTTGCTATCTCCTGTCCGTACCATGAGTTCTTTGGTACATCTATAAAATTTATGTCAGCCTTTTTTGATGACTTCAATATAGCATTGAGAATTTTAATAAAGTCAATTTTCTCAACAGGCTTGTTCAGGTCCAGACTTGAGTAGCTCTTATCCAATACGCCGTTGTTTTTCCACTTGCTCAGTAATGAAGCTGTGTAGTTAGAATATGATGTTCCCGTTGCTGCAAATGCAGACAGAGGAATAACCATAAAACATATTACTGCAAGCATCAGAGATATTTTGTTAGCATATCGTTTCATTAACTTGCTCCTTCTCTTATTATTGATTACCCTGATTGTATATTAATCCCTTATAGGCCAATAGTGCAGCTTCTGCTCTTGTTACATTATTGGAGGGCTGTAAATAAACCCTTCCATTAATTTTTCTACCTGAAATAATACCTGCTCCACATACAGCAGCTATATTTCTGGAAGATGAATCCGAAATTGAATTAAAATCTGCAAACTGCTTCAAAGTGCTGCTGTCTTTTTGAGGTAATGGAGTTCCCTTTATTTTGAGAGCCAAAGCCAGCATTACCGCCGCCTGTTCTCTTGTTATCAGCTTATCGGGGTAAATCTTGTTATTTTTATCTTTGCTGATTATACCGAAGTATTCCGCTGCCATAATTTCTTTATAATATTTATGTTTTGCGGTAACATCGACAAACCTTCCTGCCACTGCTTTTTCCATGCCAAGACTTCTAACAATTATGGCACAGTATTCACCTCTGCTAATAGACTGTTTCGGGTTAAATCTATTGCTGTTGGATTCAAATACATTTCTGCTTGCAAGGTTATTGATTGCCTCTACAGCCCAGCTTACAGACCCTAAATCACTATACGTATTATTTACTGAGGTAGCTGTGACAACCTCATTTGACGGGTTACTCTGAACCAAGCCCTTTACAGCTCTGATTCTGTATGTCATTGTTTTTCCTGGTATAGCATCGTGGTATATAAAAGTAGTAACATTCGAATCGACTCTGCCTATTTCCCTAAAAAGATACAACTGCTTCGCCTCAATGATAAATCCTTCTTCAGTAGAGGAATTATCATTCCATGTAAGTTTCACGTCATTAGTTGATATAACGGACGTTTGCAAATTACCCGGTGCTTCCGGAGCATCCAATGACAACTGTACCTCATTGCTGTAGCTGACAGCAGTTGACCTGTCAAAAGCCTTTATCCTATAAAAAGTAGGCTCTGTGCTGCTGATCCATTTATCATTATATTTTGTTGTATTAGGTTCAAGCTGTGAGATCTGATACCACTGTGACAGTAAACCAAACTTTTTCTCTACTATGTATCCGGCCTCCATACTGCTGGTATCATCCCATGTAAGCTCAACCTCCGTTTTGCTTATAACGTTAAAAGACAAGTTTGCTGGAGGACTCAGAGGTGTAGTCAAAGCACCTGATTCATTGGAAAAATCGGAATACACTTCATTATCATTAATTTTTGCCCTTACCTTATAGGAATAGTTTGTTTGGGGAGATACATTTAAATCAATATAACTGTTTGCGTTTCTCCCCATTGTATCGTACAACGTATAATCTGTTTCAGTTGGAGCTTTTCTCCATATTTCAAAGCCTGTTTCATTGATAGTCAGATCCTGCCAGGACAAGCTAATTTTTTTACCGTCTACACTTACAGCAGTGAGCCATGAAGGAGGCTTTAAATACGTACTGGCTACATTGAGAACATCTGAATACTCGGAACCGGTAACACCTGTTAATGCCTTAATTCTGTAACTATATATGGAATTTTCATGTGTGACGTTATCAATATAGCTAGTTGTATTCTGAGGTAGTACTGCAACTTCAATGAAAGCACCTTCGTTTGATGCTCTCCTTTCAATAATATATGCCGTTTCAAAAGATATATCCTGCCATTTAAGCTGTATTTTATAACCTGAAAGGGCAAATCCAGACAGGTTTGACGGTTTCGGCAACATTGAAACTGCACTGCTTCCGTCATATTCATCAGGGTAAGCAGATGATTTTATATATTCCATTGAATACGACCTGACCTTATAATAATATTTTATACCAGCCGCTATTGCTTTATCACTGTACGTGTTCTGACCTGCTGCAACCCTGGCTACTTCCGACCAGGAGGTGGAACCTTCCATTCTTCGCTCAATTATAGTGTTGCTTATCTTACCATCAGGATAAGTCCATTTTAAATCTATCTGATTTGACGAAACTGTTGTGGGGGTCAAGGAATCCGGCTTTACAATTTCATCTGTGCGAATTGAAATTTCATCAGTGTAAACATATGTTGTATAGGTTGAGTCCATGACTTTTACTCTGTATGTATAGATATGTCCGGGTTGAACTGAACTGTCTGTAAAAGTTGTAAGATTTGCTGCAGAATATGAGACTATAGAAAATATCCCACCATCCACACTGCGCTCCAGGTAATAATTTATCTCATTGGTTAAATAGTCGTTCCAAGTGAGGGTAACCACGTTTATATTATGTATTAACGCAGTAATATTTGATTTTACAGTGCCAGCTGCTGTGTTTAATACAACAAGGCTTTGCATTAAAATCGCTACTGCAAGCATTATTGCTAACTTAGAAATGTGTTTAAATTTGTGATATTTTTTTCCCCTGTTAGAAATCAAAGCATATACCCCCAAAAATTTCTTTTATTATACCTTATCGGCAATTTTGGGGATAGATTTTATAAGGTTGTACATTTTGTAATGTTAATGTCACATTAATGCATAAAAAAGCTGTACACCAATTGCTTAGTGTACAGCTTCCTGTCAGCTATTAAATTTTTATTCAGCTGCAAATGTAACTGCTATTCTTTTACTTTCACGCTTTCCAGAGTTAGTAACTGTGAAGTAGAAAGTTCCGCCTGTCTGTCCAAGTTGAGGTATTGTAATTACAACCTGTGACTGGGTAGCTGCTACAGTTGAAGTACCAATTACTTTTCCGCCTTCTGCAACATCATAGATATTAACTATGTCTCCTGCTGTTAAACCATACACAACAACCATATCGTTTCCGGTATTATTAATGGCTAATACTTTATCCCCATTAGGGTCAGCAGTTACTTCTTCAGCTGCGTAAGCAACTTCTGTTCTTGTGCTTTCCAATTTGCCTGCACTTGTTACAGTTATAAATACCTTTCCGGTTTCTGTTCCCAACTGTGCTATAGTAACTATAGCTTCTGTTTTTCCTGTTGCTACTGTTGCTGTTCCTAACGCTGTAGTTACTGTTCCGTCTTTGTATACCTTTACTATATCTCCTGCTACGAGTCCTGCTACAACTATGGTATCTGCTTTTCCTGCGTTATTTGTTACTGTTACCGCATCAGCTGCTACCGCATCTGTCACTGCTTCTGCTTCGTATGCTTTTTCTACTCTTGTACTTTCTTTCTTACCTGCGGATGTTACTGTTACAAATACACTTCCTTCTACTACTCCAAGCTGTTGGATTGTAACTGTAGCTTCTGTTGCTGTTGCTGCTACTGTTGCTGTTCCCAATGTTGTAGTTGCTGTTCCATCCTTGTATACCTTTACTACATCTCCTGCTGCAAGTCCGGTTACCTTAACTGTATCTGCTTTTCCGGTTACGTTGTTTGTTACTGTAATATTGTCTGCTACAGGTGCAGTGCTTGTTGCTTCTTCAGCATATGCTACTTCTGTTCTTGTGCTTTCCAATTTGCCTGCACTTGTTACAGTTACAAATACCTTTCCGGCTTCTGTTCCTAACTGGGTTATGCTAACTATAGCTTCTGTTTTTCCTGTTGCTACTGTTGCTGTTCCTAACGCTGTAGTTACTGTTCCGTCTTTGTATACCTTTACTATATCTCCTGCTACGAGTCCTGCTACAACTACGGTATCTGCTTTTCCTGCGTTATTTGTTACTGTTACCGCATCAGCTGCTACCGCATCTGTCACTGTTTCTGCTTCGTATGCTTTTTCTACTCTTGTACTTTCTTTCTTACCTGCGGATGTTACTGTTACAAATACACTTCCTTCTACTACTCCAAGCTGTTGGATTGTAACTGTAGCTTCTGTTGCTGTTGCTGCTACTGTTGCTGTTCCCAATGTTGTAGTTGCTGTTCCATCCTTGTATACCTTTACTACATCTCCTGCTGCAAGTCCGGTTACCTTAACTGTATCTGCTTTTCCGGTTACGTTGTTTGTTACTGTAATATTGTCTGCTACAGGTGCAGTGCTTGTTGCTTCTTCAGCATATGCTACTTCTGTTCTTGTGCTTTCCAATTTGCCTGCACTTGTTACAGTTACAAATACCTTTCCGGCTTCTGTTCCCAACTGGGTTATGCTAACTACCGCTTCTGTTTTTCCTGTTGCTACTGTTGCTGTTCCTAACGCTGTAGTTACTGTTCCGTCTTTGTATACCTTTACTATATCTCCTGCTACGAGTCCTGCTACAACTACGGTATCTGCTTTTCCTGCGTTATTTGTTACTGTTACCGCATCAGCTGCTACCGCATCTGTCACTGCTTCTGCTTCGTATGCTTTTTCTACTCTTGTACTTTCTTTCTTACCTGCGGATGTTACTGTTACAAATACACTTCCTTCTACTACTCCAAGCTGTTGGATTGTAACTGTAGCTTCTGTTGCTGTTGCTGCTACTGTTGCTGTTCCCAATGTTGTAGTTGCTGTTCCATCCTTGTATACCTTTACTACATCTCCTGCTGCAAGTCCGGTTACCTTAACTGTATCTGCTTTTCCGGTTACGTTGTTTGTTACTGTAATATTGTCTGCTACAGGTGCAGTGCTTGTTGCTTCTTCAGCATATGCTACTTCTGTTCTTGTGCTTTCCAATTTGCCTGCACTTGTTACAGTTACAAATACCTTTCCGGCTTCTGTTCCTAACTGGGTTATGCTAACTATAGCTTCTGTTTTTCCTGTTGCTACTGTTGCTGTTCCTAACGCTGTAGTTACTGTTCCGTCTTTGTATACCTTTACTATATCTCCTGCTACGAGTCCTGCTACAACTATGGTATCTGCTTTTCCTGCGTTATTTGTTACTGTTACCGCATCAGCTGCTACCGCATCTGTCACTGCTTCTGCTTCGTATGCTTTTTCTACTCTTGTACTTTCTTTCTTACCTGCGGATGTTACTGTTACAAATACACTTCCTTCTACTACTCCAAGCTGTTGGATTGTAACTGTAGCTTCTGTTGCTGTTGCTGCTACTGTTGCTGTTCCCAATGTTGTAGTTGCTGTTCCATCCTTGTATACCTTTACTACATCTCCTGCTGCAAGTCCGGTTACCTTAACTGTATCTGCTTTTCCGGTTACGTTGTTTGTTACTGTAATATTATCTGCTACGGGTGCAGTACTTGTTGCTTCTTCAGCATATGCTACTTCTGTTCTTGTGCTTTCCAGTTTCCCTGCACTTGTTACAGTTATAAATACCTTTCCGGCTTCTGTTCCCAACTGGGTTATGCTAACTATAGCTTCTGTTTTTCCTGTTGCTACTGTTGCTGTTCCCAATGCTGTAGTTACTGTTCCGTCTTTGTATACCTTTACTATATCTCCTGCTACGAGTCCTGCTACAACTACGGTATCTGCTTTTCCTGCGTTATTTGTTACTGTTACCGCATCAGCTGCTACCGCATCTGTCACTGCTTCTGCTTCATATGCTTTTTCTACTCTTGTACTTTCTTTCTTACCTGTGGATGTTACTGTTATAAATACACTTCCTTCTACTACTCCAAGCTGTTGGATTGTAACTGTAGCTTCTGTTGCTGTTGCTGCTACTGTTGCTGTTCCCAATGTTGTAGTTGCTGTTCCATCCTTGTATACCTTTACTACATCTCCTGCTGCAAGTCCGGTTACCTTAACTGTATCTGCTTTTCCGGTTACGTTGTTTGTGATTGTAATATTATCTGCTACAGGATCAGTACTTGTTGCTTCCGCTATGTATGCTTTTTCAACCTTATCACTCTCTAAACTACTGATATTAGTTACAGATACATACACAATACCTGCATCCGTACCTATCTGAGGAATACTTACAATAGCTTCTGACTTCCCTGTCGTTACAGTTGCAGTACCTATCTGAGTCGTTGGACTGTAAACCCTTACTACATCACCTACTGATAATGACGTTACTTTAACAGTATCTGCTATGCCAGCATTATTGGTAATTGTAATATTTGCAGCATCAGGCTTTGGTGATATCCCATCAGCTAATGCTACATTTGTTGTTGATAAAAATAAAGTTGCTGCAACTAAAATACTTTGAACTCTAAACTTAGATTTCATCTTTTAACCTCCTTGTTATTATGTTGTCACAAAATTGTAATACTCCTTTAATATATCGCCCAAATTATTCATTTCCTTTATACAAAATTCGTTAAAATGCGACTTTTTTTCCTAAAAATATTTTTTACAGCATAGAAAGCTATTGCATTTTGTCGAAATGCTAATGTGTTTTAACAAAAATAAAAGAGCCTATACAAGATTTATTTAAAAATCCAGTATAGGCTCTAAAAAAACTTTACTATTTAACTCCTTTTGTTTGTTGCACTCAAACGTGCCATCGCCCTTGCAAGAGCTGTTTTTGACCTCATATATTCCAATTGACTGAGTTTCTTCTGAAGCCGTTCCTCGGCACGTTGTTTTGCAGCCTTGGCTCTGTTAATATCTATTTCTTCCGGGTATTCGGCCGTATCGGTAAGTATAACAACCTTGTCGGGCATAATCTTTGCAAACCCTTCGGTAACAACTGCCTCAATCCATTTACCCTGTGCATTGATTCTAAGAGGTCCGACGCTTACAGCAGAAACTGTAGGTGCATGCTTTGCCAAAACGCCCATCTCACCATCACTGGATTTAAATATTACACACTCTGCCTCTCCTGAAAAAAACTTTCTCTCAGGTGTTAATACCTCTAAAAAAAATGTGGCCATGTCTTTTTTAACCTCCATAAGCCATATACCGGCTTAAAAATGCATTAAATCAGGGGATTATCCTTCCATTTCCTTCGCAGCTTCGTAAACCTCTTCAATAGCGCCCTTCATGTAGAAAGCTGCTTCCGGAATATTGTCCATCTTACCGTCGATAATCTCTTTAAATCCTCTAATAGTTTCCTTTAAAGGAACATACTTTCCTTTATATCCTGTAAACTGTTCTCCTACAAAGAAAGGTTGTGACAAGTATCTCTGAATCTTTCTGGCTCTGAAAACCGTCAACTTATCTTCTTCCGGTAACTCATCCATACCCAGTATAGCAATAATATCCTGAAGTTCTTTATTCCTTTGAAGAATTTCCTGTACCCTTCTTGCAACAGCATAGTGTTCTTCACCTACAACCTTGGGATCAAGTATTCTTGATGTTGATTCAAGAGGGTCAACAGCAGGATAAATTCCCATTGCAACAATATCTCTACTTAAAACAGTAGTTGCATCAAGATGTGCAAAAGTAGTTGCAGGAGCAGGGTCAGTCAGGTCATCTGCGGGAACATATACTGCCTGAACGGAAGTAATTGAACCCTTGTTTGTTGATGCTATTCTCTCTTGCAGTGCACCAACATCCGTTGCCAAAGTAGGCTGATAACCAACCGCCGACGGAATTCTTCCCAATAATGCAGAAACCTCTGAACCAGCTTGAACGAATCTGAATATATTATCTATGAACAGAAGAACATCCTGTCCCATTTGATCTCTAAAGTACTCAGCCATTGTAAGTCCTGTAAGACCAACCCTCATTCTTGCTCCCGGTGGTTCATTCATCTGTCCGAAAACCATGGCAGTCTTTTCAATAACTCCTGAGTCATTCATATCATGCCATAAGTCATTACCTTCTCTGGTTCTTTCTCCAACACCGGTAAATATTGAATATCCACCGTGCTCTGTTGCTATATTTCTAATTAATTCCATTATGAGAACTGTCTTACCAACTCCGGCACCGCCAAAAAGTCCTATTTTACCGCCCTTTGCATATGGTGCCAGCAAGTCTACTACTTTTATACCTGTCTCAAGTATTTCTGTAGAAGGTCTTTGTTCTTCCAAAGATGGTGCTTCCCTATGTATGGGAAGGTAAGCAGTTGGTTTAACCGGTCCTGCTTTGTCAACAGGCTCACCCAAAACATTAAAAATTCTACCCAGAACTTCCTTACCAACGGGTACAGTAATTGCATCTCCTGTATCTTCAGCATTCATGCCTCTAACAAGTCCGTCTGTCGAAGACATTGCAACACACCTGACTGTATCGTTTCCAAGATGTTGCATTACTTCCGCAGTAACAGCACCTGAATCTGTAGGAATCTTAATAGCATTATATATGTTAGGCAAAATACCATTTTCAAATCTTATGTCAAGTACAGGACCTATAACCTGTACAATGACTCCGGAACTTCCAGCCATTTTATACACTCCTTTCAAAATTAGGAGAACTTTTTCATAGTAAATTTTTGTCCTCTATTTCTATTTTAAAGCCGAGGCGCCGCCAACAATTTCGGAAATCTCCTGAGTTATAGCCGCCTGTCTTGCTCTGTTGTAATACAGATTCAACTTTTGCAGCATTTCATCTGCATTTTTAGTTGCATTATCCATTGCAGTCATACGTGCATTCTGTTCACTTGTAAAAGCTTCAACAAAGGTGCCGTACATAATACCTTTTATATACTTGGGAATAAGGACATCAAGAACTTCTTGTTCTGATGGTTCATATTTGAACTTCTGATCCAATACAATCTCATCAACCTTTACATCCTCGCGGAGAGCACCGATTTCAATTGGTAGAAGCTTTAATACCCTTGGTTCCAAAGATATAGCAGATATCATTTGAGTATATACTATATAGACTTCATCAACTTCCTGCTTATTGTATAAATCAAGTATAATCTCTGTAATTTCCCTTGCCCTGAACACCGTAGGATTCTGAACTGCATAATCGAATTCGGTGTGGACATGGTATTCCTTCCTGGTAAAGTAAGACCTTCCGGTGGTACCTGCCACCAGAAGCAATGCATTTTCTTTGTTATCACCGATTTCACGTTCTGTCAGCTTAAGAATGTTACTATTGTAACCACCAGCCAGCCCCTTGTCACCGGTCATAACAATATATGCTTTCTTTTTGCCTTCCTTCTCCTCTCTTATATCAAAAAACCTGCTTTCAACCTCCGCACTATGTGCAAGAATATCGGCTATGGTTTCTCTGACCTTATTAAAGTAAGGAAGTGTCTCTTCCAGCTGTGTCCTAGCTTTTTTTAGTTTTGACGCCGATATCAACTTCATGGCCTTAGTAATTTGTCTCATCTGATTTATACTTTTGATACGTGATTTAATTTCACGCATATTGTTTGCCATATGATAACCCGCCGTTTCTGTCCCACAGCACGACAAAATTATAATCATAACGCTTATCTGCTGTGTTATTGTTTAGATAAGCTTTAATTAGTTTTAAACAAATTGAGCCTTAAACTCATCTGCCGCAGTCTTCATAAGCTTCGATATTTCATCGCTTATATCTCCTGTTTCAGCAATACTGGTCAGAATTTTAGGGTACTTTTCCTTTACATATGACACAAATTCCTGATTGAACTTTCTAACCTTGTTAACAGGTAAGTCCATCAGATAGTTATTTGTAGCTCCATACAGTATTAGAACCTGTTCCTCAACCGGTAATGTTGCATACAGTGGTTGTTTCAGTGTCTCTACAAGACGTTCTCCCTGAGTAAGCTTATCCCTTGTGGATTTATCAAGATCAGAACCAAACTGTGCAAACGCTTCAAGTTCTCTGAACTGAGCAAGGTTTATTCTCAAAGGACCTGCAATTTTTCTCATTGCTTTTATCTGTGCAGAACCTCCAACTCTAGAAACTGATAATCCAACGTTAACAGCAGGTCTTTGTCCTGAATAGAACAATTCCGACTCTAGATATATCTGACCGTCAGTTATCGAAATAACATTGGTTGGGATATACGCAGAAACGTCTCCTGCAAGTGTTTCTATGATAGGCAGTGCGGTAATTGAACCTCCACCCAGTTCATCACTAAGTTTAGCTGCTCTTTCAAGTAGTCTTGAGTGCAAATAGAATACATCTCCAGGATAAGCTTCTCTTCCCGGTGGCCTTTTCAGCAGAAGTGACATTGCTCTGTAGGCTACCGCATGCTTGGACAAATCATCATAAATAATTAAAACATCCTTATGATATCTGTACATAAAATCCTCTGCCATAGCGCAGCCTGCATAAGGTGCAAGATACTGAACCGATGAAGGATCACTTGCTGTTGATGATACGACAATAGAGTATTCCATAGCTCCGAATTTCTCAAGAGTGTTTACAATACCCGTAATTGTTGATGCCTTTTGTCCTATTGCTACATAAACACAAATGACATCCTTGCCTTTTTGATTGATAATAGTATCTATAGCTATAGCTGTTTTACCTGTTTGCCTGTCTCCTATTATCAGCTCTCTTTGCCCTCTTCCTATTGGAATTAAGGCATCGAGTGCCATAATACCTGTTTGAAGTGGCTTGTTAACGCTCTTTCTGTCAATAACACCGGGAGCCGTAAAATCAACAGGACGATATTCTTCTGCTGCAATATCACCTTTTCCATCCAACGGTTTTCCAAGCGGACTGACAACTCTCCCGATAAGGCTTTGTCCAACCGGCACCTGAACAGTCTTTCCTGTTCTTTTAACAGTTGAGCCTTCCTTTATCCCTCTGTCATCTCCCAGAACAACACATCCCACGTTATCTTCTTCGAGATTGAGAGCCATACCAAATACATTATTTTCAAACTGTAAAAGCTCGCCGGACATACATGATTTAAGTCCGTATATTCTCGCTATATTATCTCCGGACTGAAGGACGTATCCAACATCATCAGTCTTTACAGCAGTATCATAATTTTCAATCTGCTGTTTTATAATCGAGCTTATTTCTTCTGGTCTAAGACTCATGTTTCTCACCCCATATGTTCCGATACCATCAGCTAAACACTGACTATCTCAGTTAATGATTCTATCCTGCCTTTTACACTTCCATCGTAAACCTTGTCACCTATAATTACCTTTATACCGCCAATAAGGGATTCATCTACGATTTCAGTGGAATTTACAGCTACTGCGTTATATTTCTTTTTAAACTTTTCCCTTATAGTTTCCAATTGAACTTCATCCAAGGCTGCAGCCATTATTATCCTCATATCCAGAACATTCGCTGTTTCATTTGACATTTGAACAAATTGGCTGAATATTCCTGGTATTTCGGCTGTCCTCTGCTTTGAAATGAGAAGCAGTACCATATTAAGCATATTTTTGCTTAAACGTCCTGTAAATACATTTCTTATAAGAGCTTGCTTCTTATCCGTTTTAATAGCAGGGTTATTCAAAAAGTCTCTGAAGTCCTTGTCGGAATTATATAAGTTGGTAAAATCTCCAAATTCCTCTTTTACCGAATTAATATCTGAACCTGACAATTGCAGCAGTGCCTGTGCATACCTTTTTTCTACAAGTGGCATTAAGCAGCACCCGCCTCATCAATAAATTTTTCCACCAGACTTTTATTTGTTTCGGAATCCATATTCTGCTGAACAACTTTTGTAGCCGCTGAAATAGCAAGAACAGCTATCTGCTGTTTTACCTGCTTGAGCATTTCGGCTCTTTCACGTTCCACTTCCTCACGGCCTTTTTGTACAATAAGCGCAGCTTCTTTTTTAGCAGCAGCCACTATCTCTTCATACTCCCGTGAAGCCTTTTGTTTAGCCTCGTTTACCAACCTGTCGGAATCCACTTTGATATTTCTTATTTGTTGGTCGTAGCTTTTGCGTGATTCAGCTGCTTCTAATTTTGCTTGTTCAGCATCATTCAACGCTTTTTCTATTGAGTTCTTTCTGTTCTCCATAAACTGAGTAACCGGTTTGAACAGAAATCGTTTCATAAAGAAATATAAAATTAACAGGTTTAATGCAACAAAAAGAAATGTATACTTTTCAGGTGTTAGCATAAACTCGCATCTCCTTATTACCTGTATTTTTATAACACATTTATATAATAGCACCGTCTATTATTTAACACCGGGCTTTATATTCTTCTTTGTTACTACTATATCTGTGGAAGGTACTTATAATACCTTCCACAGATACTCATATTCCTTTTATTTCATTTTCAAGAATACCAGTACCAACGCAACAACCAAACCGTAGATAGCTGTTGCTTCTGCAAGAACCGCACCAAGAAGCATTACGTTTCTGATTTGTCCAGCCGCTTCAGGCTGTCTTGCTATACCTTCAACTGCCTTTCCGGTTGCCAAACTGATACCTACTCCTGCGCCAATACCTGTAAATACTGCTATTGCCGCTGCTAAAGCTATTATTCCCATTCCATTTCACCCCCTTATTCTAGTACCTCTGCAATATACAGAGACGTCAAAAACATAAATACATAGGCTTGTAATATACCATCAAACAAGTCAAAATACAGACTTAACGCTGCAGGTACTATTGGAGGCATTGCCATGTAAATAAGTTCCATTACAATAAATGCCCCCAGAATGTTACCAAAAAGACGTAATGCCAAAGATAGCGGCTTAATACCGTAATCAAGTATTTTAAACGGAAGTATCAAAGGTACCGGTTCAATGAAACTCTTTAACCAACCGCTGAATTTCTTGTACCTTATTCCGGCATAAATAACTACTACTATTGACATAACAGCCATACACGCAGTTACATTTATATTTCTGGTTGGAGGTCTTAGCTTGAACCCTTCTCCAGGAATAACGTTAAAAATTGAGACAGTATTTGCAAAAATCAGAAACAGCATTATAGTTCCCAGATAAGGTGCAAACGCCTTCCAATGATGCTCTCCGATAGCATCCTTAACTATGTTGTTGATAAACTCAACAATAATTTCAACCACGTTCTGCTTTTTGCCAGGCACTGTAGTAAATTTACGGGTGAATATGATTGCAAGAGTAATCATCACCGCCATTATTATCCACATGGTAACCACCACGTCAGTAACAGGAATTTCGTTACCAAAGAGGGTAAAAGTAAATACTTCATGCGGTTCCATTGCCTCAATAAGTCTTTCGCCTAAATCCACTTAGTTCACCTTCTGTCCAAATTGATTTTTTGTAATACCCAAAGTTTCCGTTATAACATTTAGCACTATTACTATCATTACCGATAAAGTGCCTGTCAATGCAGCAAAAAAAGTATGTACTCCCATACGCAATGCAAAGACAATTGTAACACTAATAATTCCCAGGTTAAATAAATATAGCACTAAATTCAGTACAACTGCAACTGTTTTATTGATACCGTCGCCCAAATGCTTCAGCACAGATTCAAGCACAGCTAACCTCAACAAGGAAAATAGCACACTGAAAGTAAGTATGATTATCATTGGTAGTCTATGATGTTTTACAAAAAAACATGCAGTAAGCGACACCAAATATACAATAAGAACCCTTTTAATAAAAAACTTTATACTATTACTCATATATTAATATTTTATTGTGCCAATCTCCATAAAAAGTTGTTAAGTTTTCCGCCAAAATTTACGATATCTATTTAGGTTACTTATCTGCATGCAATGATAATAACCACTGGTTGGCAAGAAATTAGTTAAATAATAGCACAGTAAAAAAGGTAAATCAATGGTACTTTAACGAAAAGTGCCATTATGGGGTTAGTGAATTTAGTAAAAATGCACAAAAGAAATTCAAAAAATTCAGGAGTGGTCATTCTATGGATATTACAACCATTGTAGGTTTGGTACTGGGTCTTGGTGGAGTTATTGCAGGATATTTGGAAGAAGGAGGCCAATTAGGCGCCCTTTTTAAAGTAGCTCCGTTTCTGATTGTTTTTATCGGGGGTTTTGGTGCGACACTGGTTGCATTTCCTTTATCAGAAGTTAAGAAAATGCTTTCTACAATAAGCATGCTGTTCGTTCAAAAGAAATATAACGAAATAGATATTATAAACGAGCTGGCAGATTTATCTGAGAAGGCCAGAAAAGATGGACTTCTTAGTCTTGAGCAGGATGCCCAGACTAATAAGAATGACCTTATAAGAAAAGGCTTAGCTCTGGTTGTTGACGGTATCGAAACAGAAGTAATAAAGGACATACTTGCAAGAGAAACCGAGCTTCAGGCAGAGATATACGAGTCAGGTGCAAAGATATTTGAATCTATGGGTGGAACCTGGCCGGCCATGGGAGTTTGCGGAACGGTTATGGGTATGATCAGTATCCTTAAAGATTTGTCAGATTCCGCAGCACTTGGACCTAAGATATCCAGTGCCTTTATTGCAACCATGTACGGTGTTGCCTTCGCCAACCTAGTTTGGTTGCCATTCGGTTCAAAAATAAAGGCTAAAGCAGCACGTGAAACAATGATTAATGAAATTATAATAGAAGGTCTGTTATCCATACAGGCAGGAGAAAATCCACGTATTATCAAGGAAAAACTCAACCTTAACCTGATGGAGAAGTTAAATGGTGCTAAAAACAAATCAGTAGCTACTGCGGAAGAAGGAGCTGAAGCATAAGCATGGCAAAGGAAAAAATTGTCAAAGATAATAATGAGCGTTGGCTCTTGACTTACGCCGACCTGATGAACTTGTTGTTAATACTCTTTATAATATTGTATTCCATGAGCCAGGTTAACACCGAAAAGTTTCAGCAGCTCTCACAATCTCTGAGTTCTGCCTTTGGTAATGGAGAACGGCCGTCTGTAGTTCAGGGTGGTAGCTCAGGAAATTCTTTGATTGATTTTCCTGCCACAATGCCGTCTCCCGTAATACCATCAAAGATTGAGGATCAACAGATGGAGGCATTGCAAGAGGAAATAAACGGCCTTGTGGACTCTGAAGGTTTAAAAGGAAACGTAGCAGTAACCATGCAGGAACGTGGTATTGTTGTTACTATAAATGAGAAGATACTGTTTAAAAGCGGAAGCGCTATAATAGAGCCAAAAGATCAGGACACGGTAATAAAAATAGGAAAAGACATTCTGAGTAAGATTCCAAACAAACATATCCGTGTTGAAGGTCATACTGATAATGTCCCAATGAAGAGTGCCTTATATGCATCTAACTGGGAATTGTCTGCGGCAAGAGCAATAAATGTTTTAAAGCTTCTGGTTGATAAAGGCGGTATTAACCCAAAGATGATTGCTCCTGTGCCATACGGTGAATATTCACCATTAGTTCCAAATACTACAGATGCTAACAGAGCAAAAAACAGAAGAGTTGATATCGTAATACTTAGGGATTCATCAAGCAAGGGTGAAGCTGATACGGATAAAGAAGGCTCAATCGCTAAATAATAGGAATAATATAAAATCTGAAAAAAGGGGCTGTTGTCCAATGAATAGCAATTATTCATGGACAACAGCCCCTTTAAAATAGTCTTAATTATTAAATTTTGCAGAATCAAACACTAAACTCCTGAGGTATTTCATCTGTTATACCGAAGTGATACAGAAGTACTTTGACAATTCTTTCAGAAGCATGTCCATCACCATATGGGTTTACTGCCTTTGCCATTTTATCATAGTCCTCTTTGTCATCAAGAAGCTTTGATGCATGTTCTATTATCTCGCCTTCAACTGTTCCTGCAAGTCTTACGGTACCTGCTTTAACAGCCTCCGGTCTTTCGGTTTCTTTTCTTAATACAAGAACAGGCTTGCCCAAAGTTGGTGCCTCTTCCTGTATTCCACCGGAATCTGTCATTATCATGTATGACCTTGCCATAAGGTTATGCATATCCTGAACGTCCAAGGGAGGGATTAAGTGAACTCTTTCTTTTCCGCCAAGTATCTCCTTGGCTGTTTCCTGTACAACCGGGTTTAAATGAACTGTATAAACCAGTTCAACATCGTCATACTTATCAACAATTGCAGCAAGTGCACGACAGATATTGTGAAGTGGTTCCCCAAGGTTTTCTCTTCTGTGGGCAGTAACAGCAATAATTCTTTTATTTTTAAAGTCAATACCTCTGAGTTCTTCGCACTGAAAGGTATAGTCTTCTTTTACAGTTGTTTTTAATGCATCATTTACAGTATTACCCGTAACATATATTGAATCCTGACTTACACCTTCTCTTAAAAGATTTTCTCTGTTTGTTTGAGTTGGCGCAAGGTGAATATCAGCCATTGACCCGGTAAGTTTCCTATTCATTTCTTCCGGATATGGAGAGTACTTATCAAATGTCCTCAAGCCTGCTTCTACATGTCCAACAGCTATTTGCTTGTAAAAGGCTGCAAGGCTGCCCACGAAACACGTTGTAGTATCGCCGTGCACCAGTACTATATCAGGTTTTTCCTGTTCCATAACCTTCTCAAGGCCTTCAAGAGCCCTTGTTGTAATACCTGTTAAGGTTTGTCTGCTCTGCATTATATTCAAATCGTGCTGAGGTGTAATCTCAAACATTTTCAATACCTGATCAAGCATCTCTCTGTGCTGAGCTGTTACACACACAATGGAATCAATTTTATCGCACCTTTCCAGTTCCTTTACAAGAGGTGCCATCTTAACGGCATCAGGTCTTGTACCGAATATTGTCATTACCTTTAGTCTGTCCAACTTTCTACCTCCTATTATAGACATTCTTGACGGGTTGTACAGGTAGTGAACCTCTTTTGCCCTGCTGGCACTGTTCACTTCACTCATATACATTGATCCGCCTACTATGAATATAGCTACCGCTATTACCAATATAATGGCACTAACGGGCCCTTTATAGTCAAGTACTACAGCACATAATCCCAGTGCCGCACTTGCAACGTATATAACCAAGACCGATTGTTTCTGGGTAAGCCCCATATCAACAAGTCTGTGGTGCAAATGTCCTCTGTCCGCAGCCATTGGTGATTTACCACTTGCAACTCTTCTAAGAATGGCAAAAAGCGTATCAAACAAGGGTAGTGCCAGAACCAGCAACGGTACGGCTATAGCTATGGCCGTATAAGACTTGTATGTACCTTGGATGGATATCGTTCCCAGTACAAATCCTAAAAATGTTGCTCCCGTATCTCCCATAAAAATCTTTGCAGGATTGAAATTATAAGGTAAGAAACCCAGTACAGACCCTGCAAGAATTGCAGCCAGTACCGCTGTACGTATATCGGGATCACCCCTCATTACAGAAACAAAGAATAAAGACATGGAAGCAATTGACGATACTCCTGCCGCCAGTCCGTCCAATCCGTCAATAAAATTGATTGCGTTTGTAATACCTACAATCCATATTACAGTCAACGGGTATGAAATCCATGGTCCAAAGGTTGATATTCCAATGACCGAGAAAGGATTGGTTACAAATTCAATCCTGGTACCGGTTAATGCAACTATAAGAGCGGCTACTATCTGAATAGGAAATTTAAGCTTTGCGCTTAATGCCAGTTTATCATCTATAAAACCCAATACTGCAATAATTAAACTGCCTGCTATTAATCCCAGAAAACGCCTGTCAAAAACCAAAGCAGTCCCTACATTTAATAGTTTGGAGCTGACTATACTAAATAGTATTGAAACAAAAAACCCCGCAATTATAGCCAAACCGCCCAACAATGCAGTTGGTCTCTTGTGCATCCTTCGACTGTCTTTGGGAACGTCAACAACCCCTAATTTAAAAGCAAGGCTTTTTACTGCCGGAGTAGCTGAAAAAGCAACTATAAATGCAAGGGTGAAAGAAATAAAATACTCATATACACTCGACATTTAAACACCTTCTTGTATTATAACCATAGACAAAACCACTAAAAACATACCATCCAAACATCAAAATAGAGGGAGGCAGTCCCCCTCTGTTAATTATCATGTTTTAAGTGTCAATACCTAGGTCATAGTTCTATAATCTAACAACCTCTATACCGGCTTCACTGAGTAGCGTCATCGCCAGTTCATCAGGATATTCACCATTAAATACAATTCTGACAATGCCTGCATTAATGGCCAATTTGGCACACAGAACGCAAGGTTGATTTGTAACATACAACGTAGCCCCGCTTACACTGGTTCCGCTATATGCAGCCTGAACAATGGCATTCTGCTCTGCGTGAATTGCTCTGCATAATTCATGTCGTTGCCCCGACGGGATATTCAACTTTTCTCGCATGCATCCAACTTCAGAGCAGTGCTTACAGCCCACCGGAGCACCGTTATACCCTGTGGCAAGTATCCTCTTATCCTTTACGATAACGGCACCCACTTGTCTCCTTATACAGGTAGACCTGGTCTTAATCAGTTCTACAATCTGCATAAAATATTCATCCCAAGACGGCCTCATAAAGCACCCCCTAAAGTTAAACTTTTACTTAAGATAAAATCCACAAATATAACTGTTTAATTATTTTGTTCCGAATAATCTATCGCCTGCATCTCCAAGTCCGGGAACGATATATGCATGATCATTAAGGATTTCATCAACTGCTGCGCAGTAGATTTCAACATCCGGGTGATCCTTCTGCATTCTCTCAATTCCTGCTTTTGCAGCAATAAGGCACATAAGCTTTATATTCTTTACGCCTCTGTTTTTGATAAACTGGATTGCTGCTGATGCCGAACCACCTGTAGCGAGCATTGGGTCAAGAACAACTATCTCTCTCTCCTCAACGTCAACTGGCAGCTTGCAGTAGTATTCAACCGGTTCTAATGAATCCGGGTCTCTATATAACCCGATATGTCCTACTTTTGCCATTGGGATAAGTCTCAGCATACCGTCAACCATTCCCAGACCAGCTCTCAATATCGGGATTATTCCAAGTTTCTTTCCTGAAATAACCTTGGTTTTAGCCATTCCTATAGGAGTTTCAATTTCCACTTCTTTTAGTGGCATATTTCTGGTAACTTCGTAACCCATAAGCATTGCTATTTCTGCTACTAATTCTCTGAATTCCTTTGTATTTGTGTTCTTGTCTCTAAGTAGCGATATCTTATGTTGTATGAGCGGGTGGTCAAAAACAAATACATTCTCCATTTTTAAATTCCT